>JAUILH010000120.1 GCA_030433115.1 Bacteroidia bacterium
CAATGGCAATGGGTAAAATAAAAGCTGTTTTAATCATATCAAAGTGACTTTAGAGTAATTAAGCGGTGCAAAAGTAACAATTCTAAGGAGACCTTATAGTTGTATGGTATGAGCGGTAACAGTGCGTTACTAGAGAGAGATAGTTTTGTATAGATAAAGTACCAGAACTATGTAGGCAGGAAAAGCTAAACCACCCCAGCGAGCCAATTGGTCTATTGCAGTAGGCTCAAATTTCTTCTTTCGATTGAAAGATTTAAGTCTTGATTTGATGTGAGGACGTAGGAAATATGTTAAGATTACCCCCAATGCCAAATTAAATATAAATGGAATCAAACCATTTTTAGCCGCACTCAGGAACGTGATATTTTGCTGCAAATAAAATTGCAGAAAAATCGTGAGGATAGGTAAAACCGTCAAAATCGTGAGGACATTTAATCTTAAAAAGCCATAATACTCTTCATAGGCAGACCGTGTTTTAATACGCCTTCCTTCGAGCAACACAAAGATAATTGCTGGGGTATAGCACCAAATGAGGCCGGTGGCAGCAGGTGCATAAATGTGAAACTCTCGTATCACAAGTCCATATGCCAGAATACAAATTGCCGTGTAAATCAAGAACCTGAGAGCGCCAATAATTTTTTCAAGAAGAGCGCCAATGGCAATTAAAAAATATAAATCAATTGCCAGGTGAACCAGTGCTGAAGTATCATCAAAGCCATGATAAAATATGAAGGTGAAATGGGTGAACAGCTTATCACCTTCCTCATAGTTAATCGCGAAAATATTGCTGAGGTTAGAGAAAAACATGCACCCAACCGTTACGGCGGCACAGCACAATGCAAATGCAAAGCTCACCCATGTGTTCAGGTTGTTTTTGTCTCTTAAATCATTAAACATATGGTCACAATTTTAATACTTCCAGAGGATCCAGATATATTAAGTACAAGTCTACGTTTTTTTCTGTAATTGAGTTCAACGCATGCCCATATTCAAGCAGTTGTTGTTCGTGTGCAACGGATTTTTTTCCCGTTTTAAATTCCAGAACTGCCAGCTTGTTTTGAAGTTTAACAACTTTATCAGGTCTTAAAATCTTGCCTTGTGTGGTTGCAAGACTGGTTTCGGAATAGTGTTGAAATTGATTCTGATACAAGGGTGAAATGTCTTCATGATCCAGTAATGTAGTGATGGTTAATTTCAGTGCCTCCTGGTGCTTTCCTTTGTTTCCCTCTATAAAGATCTGATTTATCACAGAATCGACCTCTTCATGTGTTCTTATTTTCGATAGGGCCAAATGCATTAACTGTCCGAAGGTCTGTTCATCAATGATGCCGTCATCAACCCATTTTTCAGGAGATTCTGTGCTGTATTCGATGACGGGATTGGGACTGATTTCATAATCTAAGTCCAAAGGTTCATGAGGCACTTTTTTTGTTCCAATGTGCGGTTCTCCCATACTGTAAATTGGATGCTTATTTTCCATAATAGATTCTGTGCCGTCAACAATCTTTGAACCCAAATCTTTAGAGGTGAACAGGTACATTTCTTTCTCAGCCCTGGTAAGTGCTACATAGAGCAAATTGATTTTGTCAAGCATCACTTTGCCCTTTTCTGAGTCATAGGCCTCAGCATAGGCCTCTATTTTGGTTTGAGCAGACCTGTAGGGCATCAAAAATTGGGGAATAGAAATGTTCTCAGATCTAACCCAGGTTTCTCCTTTTACATCACTTCTCCAATTGAGATAAGGAATGATGCAAACAGGAAACTCAAGTCCCTTCGATTTGTGAACAGTCATGATTTTGACGGCATTGTAGTCTTCAGGCAAACTTACATTCAGTTGATCGCGATTGTCTTCCCACCAATTGACAAATGCTCTGATACTCACCATTTGATCACTTTCAAATTGAAGAATGGCGTTCAGGAAGAATTGGAGGTTGATTTGAAAGATGTCCAGACCGAATGCACTTGAAATCTGACGAATCAGAGCAGATATGCTCAGGGTGTCTTTATCTCCCAATTTTAGACCAAACCGATTTAGGAAGGCGGAAATATCAATGATGAGCTTTTTGTCTCTTGTGACCGTGTATTGAGTTATAAGCTCTTGATAGGAGGCATTTTTTGCTGCAGCATAGTACCTGAGAACGCCCAATCGATATACATTTTCTCCAGGATTAATGATGAGTTTCAGGTAGGCAAAGAGTAGCTGTATATTAGGCGTGTTGTCTATTCTTAAACTCTCCGGCGATATGACCGGAATTTGATGTTCTTTAATCAAGAAATTGGCAATTGCAGTAGCTTCCTTTTTTTGTCTTACCAATATCGCAATGTCGGAGTATGCATACTGTCTTTGCCTGAGAGATTGGATGGTCTCAATAATGGCTTGTTCATTGAAAGCCTGTTCGTTTTGTGATTTCAAGTGCTCTTTGTCAGCATATCTCACTTCAATATAAGCGTTTGCTTCCTTACCGGTTTCAGCTTCAAAGTCCTCATAAACCTGTTGGTAGAAGGGGGGGAGGTCTTCTTTTAAATGCTGGAAAAGCACGTTGTTAAATGCTACGATCTCTTTTCCGGAACGATAGTTTTTCGACAGGTTCAGGCTTTTTTTGAGGTGTCTTTCAAGGTTAAATGTGTGCGGGTCTAATTCTGGTGGCAACGACAGTTTCGGCAAATTCATGAATTGTTCTACGTTACCATTTCTCCAACGATAAATAGCCTGTTTTTCGTCTCCCACAATTAAGCCGAGCCCATTTTTTGACAGGGCTTCAACCATCAGGGGAAGCAAGTTGTGCCATTGTGTTTCACTGGTATCTTGAAATTCATCCAACATCAAATGCTTGTAGCGCGTGCCTGTCCTTTCGTAAATAAACGGAACAGGCTCGTTGCGAATAATCTCACTTGATAATCGGTTGAAGTCAATGAAGAATAGTAAGTTTTGTTCAGTCTTAATCCGTTCAATAATCTTACTAATTTCATTGATCAAGGCAGTGCTGTAGAGTGCCGGAATCGCTAAAGACAATTTTTCATACTGGTCTATCAATGCCTGACTAGAAAGCAGGATTTGAGATAATGCCGGAAACAAGCCGTCTAAAATAGCGGCGGAGCTCTCATCTGTTGTAGTTTTAGGGTATAACGGTCCGGTTTCAATTGCTGCAAGTTCTTTCTCTGTGAAATTATATTTTTTCGAGTCCAGAAATCGGGGCTTGGCCATGTTGTAAATCTTTCTAAACCCCGATTTAATATCGCGGTACGACAGTCCTTTTGAAGCCAGCGTTTTACTAAATTCTCGAGCATTCTGTTGCAGCTTTTTAAGGACATCATCCATCTCCGTTTCCAAATCCTTAAGCGCGCTTGCAAAATCATGAACGCTCAAATCTGATAAGCTCTTGATGGCTTCATGACTAGATTCAACTGACAAATGTCGTGTAGCCATCATCAAGTCGTCTTCCGTCTTGTAGCTTTTGCCAGACAAAGCCTTGTGAAGACTATAGCCTTTAAGAATTTTACCTAATTCATTGTTCCATTCAACATGATTCAGGAGCTCATCTATGGCTTGTTTATATATCAGATCACTGTTCGGAGCTATTTTAAACTGTTTGGTGAAATCTAACTCCTTCGAGAAGGAACGAATGATGTTTTGAATGAATTTGTCTAAAGTAAGAATGGATAAATCAGAATAGTTGTGCAGAATATGATGGAGACAGTCAGCAGCTCTATTGGAAATCATTGTTTCTGAGACTTGAATCTGTTGAGCCAATTGAGCCATTAATGGCAGATCGTCCCCTTCCTTAAAATCCGCCAATTGAGCCAGAAAATCGAGAATTCTATCTTTCATCTCACCAGCCGCTTTGTTGGTAAATGTCATGGCCAAAACCTCTCTGTAAGCATCAGGTCTGTCGTGCCGAAGAATGATGCTCAGAAAGTTAAGTCCTAGGGTGTACGTTTTCCCTGATCCGGCACTCGCCTTATATATATACAATCCATTCATTAAAGAGAAAACAAGATAAGGTTTATTTAAAAGCCAATTGTCTCAATTCAAGACAACTTTTGTCTAACAGGATACGTTATATATATGTAACTTTGATTATTATGAAGATTTTACTTTCTCTATTGGCTTTTGCTTTGGTATTATCCTCATGCAGAAAGGATGAACCGGACGATTATGCAACAACATCAAAAGTGTACTTAAATGTGGTGCACAAATTTAACGGTAATCCATTGTCCGATAATGACACAGTCGTAGATATTAACGGCCATTCTGTATTCATGAATTTGGTTGATCTGAAAATGTACCTGAGTGGATTTAGTTTCGACAATACGTCCCTTGATGGTGTAGTTCTGTTGGATGCCAATAATGGACAATATTATATTGGAGACATTAAGCCTGGAGATTACAGCAAAATTTCTTTGGGAATTGGTTTGGATTCGGTCTTGAATGCCTCCGATCCGGTGACTTTTGAAAGTGCACACCCTTTATCATACAATCAGGGCATGTACTGGGTTTGGGCTACTAAATACAGGTTTTTCAAAGTTGAAGCTACCGCAGATGTTGATGGCAACGGTGTTTTCGACGACGGCATAGTGTACCATATTGGCACAAATGATATGTACAGACAGACAGAATTCACTAAAGCCATATCGGTCGAAAGTGGTGAGGATGTCATCATCAATTTGGAAGTTGATTGGTTTAAGTTTTTCAATAATCTTGATTTGTCATCAGAGTCCAACACGCACACAGTAAATGATGTGCCATTGGCAACAAAAGTAGCGGACAATGCATTGGGTGTATTATCTATCCAATAGATTTCGGCTATTCTTACTTGGCCTTCTTTCTATAACTATAATATCCTCCTGTTCTGAAGAACACCAATCTGAAAATGAGGGTACGTCAAAACCAAATGTCATTCCTGAAGATGTGCATTCACAGCAGGTTTTGCTTGGACGCTATTTATTCTATGATAAAGCATTGTCGATTGATTCCACCGTATCCTGTGCCAGTTGTCATCAGCAACAATTTGGGTTTGCAGATAATGTAGCCATGAGCTTAGGTCATCATCGTAAGAAGGGGACAAGAAATGCTCTGGCTCTGAGTAATCTTAAGGAACATCCTTATTTTTTGTGGGATGGAGCAGCTTCCGGACTTGAAAAACAAGTGCTGATTCCGCTCAATGATAGTCTGGAAATGAATCTAGATATTTTGGATGTTGCCAAACGCTTATCTGGGAATGAGTTCTATCAGGATTTGGCAGAACGGGCATATCAAAGACCACTTGACCCTTTTGTAATTACAAGGTCTATAACAGCATTTGAGCATACTTTTCTCAGTAATCAATCGCGTTACGACAACTATTTAAATGGTGATAATAATGCCTTGAATGAGGAGGAGTTATTGGGAATGGATTTGTTTTTCAGCGATAGGTTGAAATGTGCAGAATGTCACTCTGGTTCGAGTTTTACGGACTATTCTTTTCAAAACAATGGAGCTGTGACCAATTATGAAAGAGATAGCGGACGAATTAGGCTCACTTTTAAGGAGTCAGACAGGAATTTGTACAAAGTGCCCAGCTTAAGAAATTGTGAGGTCAGCGCACCCTACATGCACGATGGAAGCATAGCAACTTTGGAAGCCGTTGTTGAGCATTATGCCAGTGGTGGACAATTGATTCCTCAAAAAAGTAATAAAATAAGTGGATTTGAGTTATCTTTGAAAGAGAAGTCTGCTTTGATTTCTTTTCTGCGAACTTTGACCGATGATGAATTTTTAACAAAAGAAGAACTGAGTGACCCTTTTGAAGAATAAATATCTGATGTGCCTATGTGCTTTGGTAGTAGGCTTATCGTCTTGTCGTAAAGACCCTGAACCTCCGGAAATAGGTCCGGAAAACTACTACATTGTCGTTCCCCAAGGTTTTCCAACAGTAGAATCACCAACCAATAATGCATTGACCGTTGAGGGCATTGAGTTGGGAAGACATCTGTTTTATGAGGAGAAGTTGTCTGGTGACAATACCCAGGCATGTGCCAGTTGTCATTTTCAGTCAAAAGCTTTTTCCGACACAGTTGATTTTAGTTTAGGGATTCAAGGTAATCCAGGATTGAGAAATGCCATGCCAATTTTTAATCTGGCGTGGAGCCCAACTTTGTTTTGGGATGGACGCGCAGAGTCGTTGGAAGAACAAGCCCTATTCCCGGTTCAGGATCATTTAGAAATGGATGAAACCTGGGACAATGTCGTGGCAAAATTGCAAAACACCACCAAGTATCCACCCATGTTTGAGGCTGCATTCGGCAGTCCTGGGATAGATTCTGTCAGGGCTTCAAAAGCTCTGGCTCAATTCATGCGGACATTGATTTCAGGAAATAGCCCTTTTGATCAGTTTGCCAATAATGGCTATTTCGATCGGTCGTATTTGCATCCGAACCCTACTATTGCCAACTATATTTATGAAGGATGGCAGATTTTTAATAGGGATTATGCTGGTCCGGGGATAGATGCCGGCTCTTGTTTTCATTGTCATACTGATCCTGCAGCCACACGATTAACTACAGATTTTCAAATTACCAATAACGGGTTGGATGATGTGTCTGCTGATTTAGGCTTAGGAGGAGTAGCTGGGTTCGATCCGGTCCAGGATCGCGGCAAATTCAAAACACCCAGCTTGAGAAATTTATCGTACACAGCACCCTACATGCACGATGGCAGGTTCAATACACTGGAAGAGGTGATTGATTTCTATGCAGACAGTGTTCAGGCACCAGCCAATTTAGATTTAGACCTGTACCATGGTAGCATCAATGATAAGAGAGGGGCGGTGTTGTCTCCAATTGCGAGATATAAAATTAAGCTCTTTCTGGAGTCGTTGAACGATCCGTCTTTCGTTAATAACCCTGCTTTTTCCGATCCCGGTTAGAGTCTCTGGAGCGGTGTGCAAACATCATCTACACAACTGTAACATTGTAACTTGTCTTTGAATACTGAAGATTTGAAAACAGAAGTATTCATCAACATTCTCACACATTCCTGAATCCCTTCAATGATGGATGGATGTGGATGAACCAATTCAGCAAGTTCTTCTATGCCCCTATCCATTTTGATCAATAAAGCCACTGCCTGTATTGCGCTTGATGCATGTTCCCCAATGGCTCTCATTCCCAAAATCTTCATGTCTTCGTCGTTCGTGACAATGATTTTGAAAAAACCTTGAGTTTGTCGCATGGCAATTGCCCTTGCAATACACGAATAGTCAATTTTAACCACCTTAATTGGAATGTTGTCCTTTCTGCACTGCATTTCATTGAGCCCTACTGCCGCCACTTCCGGTTGCAGGAACATAATCGTGGAAACATTGTCGTAAGATAGTCGGGGTGGAGGCGTGGGCAAGAACATTTTTTCAACGGCATGCCTGGCTTCAATTTCACCCATATTCACCAAGGCAATTCTTCCTGAAGCGTCTCCAGCTGCATATATATTAGGAACATTGGTCACTGTATCGTCATCCCCAATGTGACGACCTCTTTTGCTCATGACCACGCCAGCATTTTCCATTCCCAAATTTTCAATATTAGGAACCCTTCCTACCGCCAATAATGCACGTTCAACTTCAATGGTTTCAATACTGCCATCCAGATTTTCAATATCGTATTCAACACGATTTCCCACTTTCTCCAGTCGCTTGAGTTGTGCATTGTGGTGAATGGTAACGCCTCTTTTCTCAAAATTGCTAGATACCATGGACGAAATATCGTCGTCCTCAAAAGGTAAGATACGATCTGCTCTATCAATCAAGTAAACTTTGGTTTTACCAAAATTTGAAAAAATGGTGGCATATTCACAACCAATTACACCGGCTCCAACAATAACTAAACTTTCAGGGAAATCATCCAGGTGGTGAATATGATCAGATGTCATGATGTACTGTCCGTCTACTTCCATGTTTGGCAGCTCCCGTGGACGACTACCAACGGTAATTAAGATGTTTTCAGCCCAAATAGTCTTAACATTGCCATTGTCTTTGGAGATTTGGACTTCATGTTCATTGAGCATGGTTCCAAAACCTCTCTCATAACTGAAGACACGACTCATCGTCTCGTTTTGTAGCAGCTGCATGTGGCAACTGTATTGAAATTTCCTGTCAAAAATGGCCTCATCTTTGGTCTTCTTGACCTCTTCCCAGGACAATTCAAATCTGTTTCGTCCCACTGATACAATGGTTTCATTTGCAGCACGAACTTTCTGCGATAATTCCCAGAGGGTTTTAGAGCCCAGAGCACCATTGTAAACACCGGCTCCTCCTACCTTGTTTTTTTCGATTAAGAGGACTCTTTTGCCAAAATCAATTGCGCGCATGGCACCTGCATATCCAGCCGGTCCGCCACCAATTACGCATAAGTCATATTTTTCCATTGATCAATAAATGAGAATTAAAGTTAATTAAATTATTTAACCATCGGATTTCATGGTTTTGTAACAAAAAATAAGCACTTGAAATAAGCATTTTTGAGGTTTGTTTAGGTTGTTTTATCTTATCGTGAGATTTCAAGTTCTGATTGATTTTAGTATTCAGATGCAACGAGAATTCGACCACTAACGTCTTACAATAGCTAATTAAAATGTATTTTTGAATATGTTGCGAGCTTTAATGTTGATTTTATGCCTTGGTTTGATATGTCAAGCAAGCTGGGCTCAGAAAGGGAAAGATGGGGCATATACGAACTCTACCAATGGCGAGATTCTCAATGCTTACACCAACCTCACCAATAATGCCAATGCTGGCGCTACTAGTATAAATGTTGGTTCTAATACTTTGAATTCCGGTGTTTTTTCAAGTAATCTTCAAGCAGGAGATTTGTTGTTCATTGTTCAGCATCAAGGTGCTACACTTGAAGGAGCTCCATTCATCATTGCCAACGGGCCTGGTACTGCCGATGATGACACCATAAGTACTTATATGTCTTCGGGGCTTGGAAGTATTCAGAATTATAACAATTGCGGAAATTATGAATTTGCAGAGGTAGCTTCTGTTTCTGGTGGCAATACAATTAATTTGAGATGTGGTTTATCTCTGTCCTATACAGCCTCAGGTAAAGTGCAGGTAATCAGAGTTCCCAGGTTCACCGACCTGACCATTAACAATAGCGTGACAGCTCCAGCATGGAATGGAACAACTGGAGGTGTATTGATTGTTGAAGTAGAAAATGATTTAGCCCTCAACGGTACTATTGATGCGGACGGATTGGGTTTCAGAGGTGGTACTGTTGATAATATTAGTTCCAGTGGTCCCAGCCAATATGCGGCTTCCGACCCTAATAATGGTGCTCGGAAAGGTGAAGGTGTGGGAGGCTACAACTACGATTACAATGCCTACGGAGGTATGTATGGTATGGGTGCCTATGGTAACGCCGGTGGCGGATCAACTGCCCACAATGGTGGCGGTGGTGGTGGCGCCAATGCCTCCAATTTAGCTTGGGATGATGGATTGGGAGTGCCAGATCCTGCATATGCTGCAGCCTGGAACCTTGAGACAGGTGTGGCCATTAATTACTTAAATTCTACCATGTCTGCCGCTACAAATTCCGGTGGAGGTGGTAGGGGTGGTTACTCATGGGGTAACCAGAACTTAAATGCCTTAACTGATCCACCCAACAATGGTGCCTGGGGTGGAGATAGCCGGAAAATTCGTGGAGGTTTGGGAGGAAGACCACTTAATTATGCAGCCAACAAGATCTTCTTTGGTGGCGGTGGTGGTGCCGGAGATATGAATAACGATGATGGTGGCGACGGTGGCTCTGCAGGTGGTATTGTGTTTTTAAGAGTGGAAGGCAGTGTAACTGGATCAGGAGCAATCAATGCCAACGGAAATAATGGTCAATCAAGTGACCCGTCTAGTCCACCGTTTGGTGGATCAGCAGGAATAGATGGTGCTGGTGGTGGCGGTGCTGGTGGTACCGTATTCATTGAAGCGGTTGGTGCAATTTCTGCTATTTCAATTAATGCCAATGGTGGAAATGGAGGAGATCAGACCATGGTTGCCGGTACATTTGGCAGCATTACAGAATCTTATGGTCCTGGCGGAGGAGGTGGCGGTGGCTACATTACTACAACTTCTGGTGGACCAGTGGTGAGTATTTTAGCTGGGACGAATGGCGTAACTAATAGCCCGCATTTAACCGAGTTTCCACCAAACGGAGCTACTTCCGGTGCCGACGGTGTATCAAATAATGGTTTAACTGTATACGGATTTACTGTTGAAGATGACACCATTTGTGGAGGTGGATCTGCCAGTTTAAGTATCACAACATATGGTGCCGTTCCTGGTGGAACTACAGTTATTTGGTATTCAGACCTGGGATCAACAATTGTGGGCGTTGGAAATACTTTCAATACACCGGTTTTAGCATCAAATACAACTTATTACGTGGGAATGTGTCCGGGAGCCAACTTAACTGAGGTGAATGTGGTTGTCTCTCCGGCTATTGCGATTGACCAAACTGGCTTGGTGCTTGCCGACGAAAATTGTGGAAACGTGGATGGATCGATTACTGGTTTGTCTGCTTCCGGAGGAACCGGAACCTTAACATTTGACTGGAATGGCAATGCCGCCCTCGGTATCGATACCGTTAATTTGGCGGCAGGAAACTATACGCTTACTGTGACAGATCAGAACAATTGTACCGCTACTGCCGGACCGTTTACCATCAATAACTCAGGGGGACCAACGATTGATGCCACGAATGTGGCTTTAAGCGATGAAAACTGTGGAAACGGAATGGGATCAATTACTGGTATTACAGCTTCAGGCGGAACTGCCCCTTTGTCATACAGTTGGAATGGAAATACCACCATTGGGGCCGATACGGTCAATATTGGTGCAGGAAGTTACACGTTGACGGTGACGGATGGCGCGGGTTGTTCAGCTACTTCAGGACCTTACACCATTAATAATATTGGTGCGCCAACTATAGACGTCACTGGAATGGTCATTACAGACGAAACTTGTACAGGAACCAATGGATCGATAACAGGGATTGTTGTTACAGGAGCCACTAGCCCTGTTTACGACTGGAATAGTACCGTGAGCGCTACAACAGACTTAAATGGTGTTGGCGCGGGAACATACACCTTTACTGTGACTGATGGAGCGTGTACTGCCTCAGTAGGTCCATTTACAATTAATGATCAACCAGCCCCAGTGATAGACGTTAGCGGCATGGTCATCTCTGATGAAAATTGTGGTCAGGTAGATGGCTCCATTACCGGAATTACTGTCACAGGAACCCCAACCTTGACATATGCATGGAATGGAAATGGGACACCTACGCCTGATTTGAACAATGTGGCGGCAGGATCTTATACACTGGTAGTAACGGATGGCAACGCCTGTACATCTACCGTGGGACCATTTAATATTGGAAGTTATGCCGGACCGACCATTGATATTTCTAACATGACTTTAACACCAGAAAGCTGTTTTGGAAATGATGGATCGATTACGGGAATAACAGTGAGTGGAAATGGAAGCATGTCATTTGACTGGAATGGTGGAAATTCAGCTACTGCCGACACAAGCATGCTCGCTGGTGGAAATTATACTTTAACCGTCACCGATGGCGTGGGATGTACTGCTACCAGTGGTCCGCATACAATTACTACCAATACTGGTCCTGTTATTGACGCCACAAATGTGATGACAAACGACGAAAACTGCGGTAATCTGGATGGCTCAATTACAGGTATTACCGTAACGGGTGGTACAGGAACGCTTTCTTATGACTGGAGCGGAAGTACTACACTTGGACCGGATACGGTTAATGTAGGAGCAGGAACGTATACCTTAACTGTGACAGATGCTGCTGGTTGTACTGCAACCTCAGGTCCATATACCATAAATGGAACGCCACCAGTTGTTGTAGGGTTCACAGGAAATACAACAATTTGTGAGGGGCAAGCAACAACATTGACAGGAACAGGAGCCACATCTTACGAATGGATTCCAGGTGGTGCAGGAGCTACTTTTAATTTTAGTCCTGTTACAACAACAAGTTTTGATGTAGTCGGTACAACCGGACCGTGCACAGATACTTTAAATTTCACAATTACTGTTAATCCGCTACCAAGTACTGGGATTACAGGAGATACAATTATTTGTGAAGGAGAAAGTACCACGCTTACTGCACAAGGTAGCTTTAACTTTACCTGGTCGGATATGAGTACAAACTCAACGCTTACAGTCTCCCCGGTAACAACCACGCCTTATCAACTGGTTGCCACAAATGCTTGTGGAAATGATACTGCAAATGTTACGGTTTATGTCAATCCGCTTCCGATCGCTGATGCCGGTGCAGATCAAACAATTTTATTGGGGTCATCCGCTAACTTGAACGGTTCTGGTGGAACGAGCTATAGTTGGACACCTCCGGACGGTTTAAGCTGTACGAATTGTGAAGATCCAGTGGCGTCACCAACTCAAAGTACGACCTATTATGTGACTGTAACCGACGGAAATGGTTGTATGAGTATAGATTCTGTGAGAATTGAGGTGGACGAATCTTCAGCGCTCTTCATTCCCAATGTATTCAGCCCGAATGGCGATGGAGTGAACGACTACATCAGCATAGAAACCAGGAAATACCTTGAGCCATTCGATTTTTCGGTATATGACCGGTGGGGCAATGAAATTTTCAGGAC
>JAUILH010000121.1 GCA_030433115.1 Bacteroidia bacterium
AATCAAGGAGAGAACCACAGAAGGAATTGCTATCGCAAAAGCCAAAGGAAAGTATCAAGGTAGAAAGCTGGGTAGTGTACAGACCACCGAGAAGCTACTTCAACGACATGCTGATATCGTTAAGAAATTGGAGAAGGGATTAACGCTCCGTGAGATTGCAAAAATCACAGGGAAGTCAACTGCCACTATACAGAAAGTAAAAAACGTACTAATTAAAACCGAAGAGTAATGAAAAGCCAAAACGACAAGGGAGCCGAGAACTTCCGCCCACTTGATAACTCAGTAAAAACATCACTTAGATATCAGATAGAAGCAGAGAAGCAATTGGAAGCTTACTCCAGTGCATACAGTAAGAGGTTTCGTGGAAGAAGTGAAGATGCTGCCATATTTAACTTCCTTGGTTCTCTTATCAGAGGCGTGTATTACTTATTGTCTGGGATATTCTACTTGTTATTTAAAAGATAGACCATGAAGAAGACCAGAATCAAAATAACTCATCAAATAGATAAAACGGTCCACCACTTCCTAGTGGTGGACCCAAAGAACTTAACCTCAGCTGAGGTAAAACGAATATGTGATAAGATGAATGTTACCGCATTATTCGTTAATGGTCGTATGTATGGGAATCTATAAGTTTCCTTGAATCGGCATGACTTTAAGAGACCTACATGTTAGGATATTATACACCTTATTCAAAAACAGATAGGTCAAAATCTGCTTGGTTTATTGCTTTAGTATTATAGCCTATATTCGGGAAGTTGGGGTGGTCTGGCTTGTCCCAAATATCTTCCGCATAAAACGAGAAATCTTCATAACCTTTGTATGGAGATAAGTATGAAACCTTATCCTCCACTAGACTGAATTTCACTTTTCTAATCGGAACTTTCTTCTTAGCCTTACCAAGTGATTCTGCACATTCAACTAGCACTTCTTCTATTTGTCCGTTCGAATCCGTATTGAATTGATAGTTAATTGGGAAGAAGTGGTTTTCAATAAAGCCTTCATCATTATCAAAAGATTCATTCCAACTATGGATTGAATGAATAATTTCAAAATTTGACAATAGAACGATTCTTTCCTCATGCTTTCCTTCATGACCTTTTGGAAAGGACCTAAAGACAAGGAGTTCTCTCACGGGCAATGCGTTTTCGACTTCCTTATTGATGTTATTGTCCTCAATTGTCACAACCTCAACCTCATTGTAAATTTTTGTGCTTTCTTCTTCTGGAACTACTGTTTTTTCCACATTGTTATTATACGATTTAACGTCATCGATATTACTTATATCTCCTGTTTTGTCTTGGTAAACACCTTCACAAGAGGATAAAAATATTATACCAATAAACAGTGCGCAACTAGCTATATACCTCATAAATAATCTTTTTACAAAACTATTAAAAAAATCAAAATTCGGCCATATACGCCCTCTGTTTGAAGAGTCTTATTGGGACATTTATGTCCGATGTTGAATGACGAAAAATATTTGTTGAAATTGGGCAAGAAAATCGAACTTCTTGCTAGCAAAAAGTATTCAACTCAAACCGAATTTTCTGACGCTGCTGAGGTAGGAACTCGTACTTTAAGAAGAATCTACCGAGCAGAACAAAATCCAACCATTCTAGTGTTACGCAGAATTGCTAATGCACTGGAAGTTGAGCTAGCCGAATTAGTTAGTCTGGATTAGTCCTATCTATAAGCATTTTCACTTCATGTAGCTTCTTCATGTCGTCTTTAAATCGGTTCGACTTTAAGAGCGTTACGTGTACAAAGCAGAGTGAGAAAACAATTTCTTTACTCTGCTTTTTTCATTCTGGCACCCTTACTGTTTCTGAATTTAAATTCTAAACGTCTGTGATTTACTGACAAAAAATCCCCAACCAGATGGCCAGGGATTTAGAAGTTCCATTAATGGAAGGTGTCTTCTATGATTGCTCCATGTATTTTTTCAATACTTCTTTGATTGATTTTTTGGTTTTGGCTTCATCATTTTCGTCAAAAGAATTAGACAATTCAAACATTTGCATCCACATCATCTTTTCATCAACCAATTTTTGAATGGCAACATCCTCTTTTTCTCCAAAAACATCTTCCCATTCTGCTCTTACCAAACCCCAATTTTTTTCATTCTTTTGCCACCAGTCAATAGCGGCCTGACATTTAGACTCATCCTGAGACTTGTACTTATTAAGTCCTTTTTCGTGTGCTAAAATTTTATCACCTGAAGTATTTCTAACAACTTTTACATTGTCTTGCTCATGCAACCAACCATAATCAGTTACCTCATGCCTATTCCCCCTATTCAACACGTTATAATCACTTCTTTTGGAATATTCACGTCTTGGTAATGGTGAATCAGATTTGCTTTCCCAAAAATGTCTCCCATCAACATGTACCCAGGTAGCGGAACCTTGATATCTAGGACTGTCATCTACCTGATACACTTTTTGCGTCCATTGACCTTGAACCTCTTCTTTTGATTTTTTCACATAGGTCCACTTGAAATCTGCATCATACTCCAAAAGGTCTGTATTTTCGTAAATCCAATCTTGTCGCCAGTGTTTGATGATCATTGAATCATTGATTACAAGCAAATGCTGGATGACAATTTTATCTTTGGTTTCTTCCACTACAAATGCATATTCAGCAGCGGCATGGGCATGGTAATCTTTGTGGAATTCATAGTTCGTATCCGGACTAAATGTTTCCGTATAATCGAAATCAATTTCAAAGCAACCACACATTGATTTAATGGCTTCTTTGTCCTGATCAATTTTCTTCTGACCATTACACCATCAAAAGAACCAAAATCGTTGCGCTCATTCGCTCATACTATGCCAACTACCAGCATTGTAGGCTTCAATTCCCATACTCTTGAGTTGCCTTTTAGCCATACTTGCTCGAACCCCAGATTTGCAGACCAGTACTACTCTATCTCCTTGGTTAAGTTGTTTGCCCCAACTTGAAATTTTATCCAATGGTTTGTTAACAGATCCTTTGGCATGAGCACTTTTGAATTCTGCTTTAGTTCTTACATCAATCAACTTAGCGCCTTCATCCAGAAGTTTCCGATAATCCACTTTTTCCCTATTGAATATGCTTGATAATATTCCCATAATTGTTCATATTTATTGGAGGCAAAATTAAGATAGGACTTAATGGTTTAAAGTGACTTTGATCACACAATCCAATTCTAAAAGCATCCGAACAAAGTTGATTGGTATTTCTTTATTACTCATTCTATCTCAAAACTTCAAACTACCTTAGCCTCATGGCAGCACTTTTCGGCTTTAAAAACATGGATTTATACTTGTTAGATCAGATTTTTAAGGGACATTTGACAAAAGAACATTGCATTCTGGATGCTGGTTGTGGCAGCGGACGCAACTTAATTCCTCTGGCAAAAAATGGCTTCACCATTTCGGGAATTGATCCTGATAAAGATAGGCTCTCTCAAATCAAATATTCACTGGGAACACAAGCACAAATTAATGAGAGTACTATTGAGAATTTCTCCGCCAAGGCTCAATATGATTACATCATTTGCAATGCCGTGCTTCATTTTGCCAAATCACATGATCATTTTGATTCCATGTTGAACAAGCTCGTTTCATTACTCAATGTCAATGGACAGATTTTCATCAGAATGACCTCCAACATAGGACTTGAGAACAAACTAGGTCATGGAAACAACGGTGTCTATGATTTACCGGATGGCACTACCAGGTATCTTTTGAGCAGACAAAAAGTGGACATCATTCTCAAACAACATCATTTGACGCTTAAGGAGCCGGTAAAGACTGTTTTTGTAGACGGACTGAGGTCAATGACCACACTGGTATTAGCCAGGTATACCTCTCAAAGATTGAAATCCTAAATCTGATGCTTCTTTTCCAAAGTTGATTTTTTAACAAATATTTAAGAAACCTTTCTCTTCTTTTTCCGTCCTTTATATATATGAAAAGTAAAATTGTATTGGTTTTCGGCTTGATGATTGCTGGATTTATTGGCATGTCATTCACACTTTCAAATGAACATATTCGTTTTGAATCTGTCTCAAAGGAGATGCCTAGTGAAGACCTGAAGTGGCACACAAATTTCGCTGAGGCCATGGCTTTATCAAACTCAAACAACAAGCCTATTTTCGCTTTTTTTACTGGTAGCGATTGGTGCGGATGGTGCAAAAAGCTTCAAAGAGAGGTTTTTTATAAAGAGGCATTTAAAACCTGGGCCAACGAGAATGTGATTCTTCTGGAATTAGATTTTCCCAGAAGAACTAAATTGGACCCAACACTTGCTCAGCAAAATGCCAGTTTGGCTCAGGCTTTGAAAATTAGAGGCTATCCAACTGTTTGGTTATTGAACGCGGAACAAAATGCAGAAACCAAAAACATCAATCTTAATACACTAGGGGCTTTGGGCTACCCAAGTGGTGCAGTTAAAGGGAAAGAAGAGGTTCTATTTATTAAGAATGCCAATCAGATTCTTGCCAAGGGTAAAAAATCTTAATTCTGAACGGAAATAGATTTTTGTAATATCACTGCAGTTGGCATCATAATTTCCTTTCCATCCTCATCCTCTATCTTTATAAAGAAGCTGGTGATGTCTTTTACTGTGCCTTCTATGGGGAAATCTTTATCCAAAATTTTGATGTGACAGCCAATTCTGACTGGATGATTGAAAAATATAATTAAACTCGCTGTGATGTTTGATAAAATCGACCACTGAGCAAAAAATGCGACTCCCAACACTGTGGCAATGGATGACACAAACAGCAACACGTCTTGTGAATCAACTCCCCAGGTTGCTAACATGGCTACAAAAAGCAGAATCAATAGGAAGAGGTTCACCACTTTCCCTATCATGAAACGCCTTTCTCGACTGTACTCCAGGTGCTTCATTCGATTGAAAACCAATTTTCTAATCACCATTTTTATGAAATACAAAACCAATACCGTCACTGCCGTGACAATGATTCTTAAGTCGGTCAATTCTATCGCTTCTAGATCCATTTCTTTTTCTTAAAATATATGATCATTCCAATGGCACAAACTAACATAATAAATAGGACAATTGGGTAGCCATAGTTCGAATTTAATTCGGGCATATTGTATTGAGACGTTTCAGAATTGAAGTTCATACCATAAATTCCAGCAATAAATGTCAATGGAATGAAGATGGCTGAGAATATGGTGAGCACCTTCATGATGTCGTTGAGCTTGTTGGAAACATTGGTTGAATAGATCATGAGCTGTTCTGACAACATATTTTTGTAATAGTCAACTGTCTCGTGAGTTTGAGACGCCAAATCCTGCAGGTCTCTGATGTACGGAAGTGTGTCTTTCTTAATGAATCTGAGTTCCGTTTTGTCTAAGCGATATATCATATCCTTGAGTGGCCTTGAGTTTCTGCCCAGAATATTCAATTTAAGTTTAAGGCTACTAATTTTTTGAAGGAGTTTGTCGTCAGGCTGCTTTAAGGTCAGAATCTCCAGCTCTTCTACTTTGCCTCCAAATCGTTCACCAATTTCCATGTACGAATCAACGATGGTGTCGAGTATGCAATATATTAAGTAATCTGAACATTTTCCTCTGATCCGTCCTAATTTCTTTCTCAAGCGATCTCTAACGGGCTCAAGTACATCTCCTGTTTTTTCCTGAAAAGTAATTAAGAAATCGTCTTTCAGATAAAAACTAATTTGTTCCGTTCTGAGCTTTCCTGAGGAAAAATACAGCATTCTTAAGATCAAAAACATGTGATCCTCTCCTACCACCAATTTAGGGCGCTGACGTGTATTCAAGATGTCTTCAATGATCAAGGGGTGAATGTTATGCACATTCCCCAATTCCTTGATATAATTGGCCTCATGGAGACCATCTATATTGAGCCAAATTTGCTCAGACGGTTTCTTTTCTAAGCTGCCTATTTCATCTCTTTTAATCTCCTTTTCCTCAAACGCATCCTGATCATAGCGAATGAGGGTACAAAGCACTTCTTTTTGCTTTTGTTTGCCTTTAAAAATCGCCTGACCGGGCAGTTGGTCCTGATAATCCTTTGTATCGTCCATTCAATTAGTTAAAACTTATTCACCTGCTTGATCATTCTTTGAATCTTCATTGCTTTGATCTTCTGAATCGGATTGAGCATCATCTTTAGTCTGATCAGTGTGAGGCTCGACATTTGCTTGTCCCCGTTCCTCATGGTCACCAGTTTGCTCCTGCTTGGCTTCTACACCATCAGAATTCCGTTTGAACCCCGGTCCATCAATATTTCCCGAAAATAAACTGGTTAAACTATTCCCTGCCTTAAGGAGGTCGTTTTTAAACTCAACACCATACCGCTTAAGCTCGTTTACGTTGTAGTGTTTGAGTTCTCCTCCAACCGATTCCAACACGTTCGGGTTAGCATCTCTTCCCTGATTGGTGACGGTCCAGTGACCTCTACAGTATTCTATGGCACCGATATAGATCATTCCAATTAAAATGAAAATAATTCCAATGGTCGTTGCGGAAGGATCTTCGAAAAGCTTATCTCCAATGTTTAAAACCAGCTTATTGACGATTGCCCCAATACCAAACATCAAGCCTATTACTATTGATGCCGGATATTTATGTTTAAGTCCGAACGTTAAATAAGTATAGCACAAATACAGCACATATGCGAAGAAAATATAATGACCAACTGTTGACCCCACTATATCAACCAGCATAAGTACTGGAAAAAACAATAGTAAACTAAGGTTGAGTTGAACGCCTTTTTTCTCAATTGCCTTTTTATAGTATATATAAGTGATGGCGGCCAATAGTATTAAGAATAAGAAACCGAGGATATTATAGAACTCCCAATCATTATTATACTTGATGCCGTACTTAATTAAAGGTTTCGACATGTCTTTAATAGACATGAACAAGGATACATATAAGATTATGCTGACTACCAATGTTGAGCCAGGTCTGTATATGAACCAGGTCCCTTTTGAGAACCAATCTTTAGACATTAAATAAATAGCCACTCCTATCACCACAATGTATAAAGGCCTAAAGCCACCAGTAATTGAAAGTCCGCAAAATAGCATGGCTAAGAAGAATGACCATCCTAAAATGGCTTCCTTTAAACCAATGTATCCCTGAGCTTTGTCTATACGGTATTTAACAAATGGGATCATTCCCAACAATGCTACCCAAACCAAATACCAGAGCCAATGATATCCATCATTAAACTGATTGATTAAACCAGAAATTCCCATTTCTGCTTCCCAAACTGCTCTTCCGTACATATCTCCCGCACCATAAATAAAAGGTCTAATAAAAAATGCCAGGAGTTGCATCAAAATAAGTTTGCCATATGTGGCAAGGGAAATGATGCCAAGGAAAGAGATTGCCGTAACCAGAGAATTATGAAAATAAGTTAAGAGCAAGCCAAAAACGAGAATCATGAATAAGATGATCTTGTTATTGATAAAATCGAGTTCATAGGCCGTTAAAACCCCAATAAATGTAATGCTGACGGTGATATAAAAGAACGGAACCAATGTCTCTTTCCAAAGTTTGGAAGACTTCAGTTGAGAGTTGTATAAGAAATAGCCAAATGCGCCTAATACACCCGGAATCCATACCATGATTTTGAAGAATGACTGCAGAGCATCACTGTCTTTTGCAATTTTCTCCGGTTTGAAGAATAAATCTCCAATGAGCAACATCAATCCAAGAAACACTGTGAAAATACCGCCGTAAACTATATAGGCTTTGAAACCTGCATACAAGGCATGATCGTTGCGTTCGTCCACGCCTTTTAAAATAGCGCCTTCTGTCTCCGAATTGATCTTGTTGTTTCTCTTGAGGTAAGACAAGTGGTTTTTTAACCAATTAAAGTTTGTGTATTTCTCCATTTTGTTTTGGCTTTAAATGTTTCGCAACCAAAAAATAGGAAATAATTGATAGAATCACATAAGCCGAGAAAAAATAGATACCAACAAGCACATTGGAGTTGGTTGTAATCCCAAAATTCAGATTATAGAATGAAATGTAGCCCAGGTAGGTAGCTACTACCATAACATCTGCCATACTCCATTTGCCAATGAAGCCAACAACTGCTTTTAATTTGGGGTAATTCTTGAACCGTTTGAACAAGAGAAAACACAGAGAAAGTGCAATCTTGACGAGAGGTACAACTACACTGAACAAGCCGATGGCTATGGCGACAAAATAGTTGTTTTGCTGCCATAAAAGTTTGATTAAGTCGTAGATGGATTTGCTCTGATAAAAGAAGTACATCCGACCTTCGAACACATGGGTACGGTCGTTGAAAACATCATCTAAGTCAAGAAGGTCATAAGCGCCCTTTGCCAGAACATTGGAGCCTTTTATTCGATCTCCTAATTCTTGAAGTTTTATCTCAACTGCAAAATCATCTTTATACACCTCCATCTCCATCATGGGACAGAGGATGCCATATACCAACAGAATGATGGAAACACTTAAAATGGAAATTCCCATCCATCGTGCATTGGCTCTTTTTGTGACATAGAAGATGCTCAACAAAATCAGGCCAGCTAAGCCGGATATCAGCACATAGATCGCATTTTGGTTGGCTTCTTTTTGAAGTGATTTTAAACTCGCCATGGCGTCTTCAGTCACATAGCGCATCACTCCATATTTAGAATCTTCAAATACATAGGTATTCACATTGAGCAGGCGATCTTCCC
Source organism: Bacteroidia bacterium (assembly GCA_030433115.1). Taxonomy (GTDB): domain Bacteria; phylum Bacteroidota; class Bacteroidia; order Flavobacteriales_D; family JAUILH01; genus JAUILH01. The sequence continues at coordinate 8,702 of JAUILH010000121.1, forward strand.
AGGTCAAAATTTGGGTGGTTTCTGTTTTCAAATGATAATACTCGTACTGAGCTGAGTAAGATTGATGTCCGAAATAGGCGACTCCGACAAGGGTCAACAATAACACCAGAAAAAATGGCCAACTAGTCTTATTGATATTCATGACATTAAATTAGGCTAAAAACCGAGCTCTAAATCTTAATAAATCTTAAAGTTTGGTTGTAGCCCCCATCCGTCAATCTGATAAAATACAAGCCTTTTGCCAGTTCATGTGTATAAATAGATTCATTATTTCCAACTGTTCCCGATTCAATGAATCGTCCTTGGGAGTTGAAAATTTTGTAGGATGCCCTTTTGGTAGAAGTGCCTAAATCAATGTATACAATACCTTCATTGGGGTTTGGATAAAGGCCAAAGGCTTCATGACTTACAGATTCAACAGATGTTACATTTCCTTCAGACACCAGGAATCTGTCGATGGCGTATTCCGTCACATTTACGAGCGTGTCTTTATCTGACACATAAATCTGCAACTGAATACTGTCAGATAGATTTGGTAAAAAATCAAGTACTCTGAAAGATTTGTCTATCCACTGAGACTCTGGCTTGCCTTCATACATGCTGTCTATTACAACAGAGCCGAAACCATCCATCGACAAGGACACGAAAGCTGTATCATCCAAGGGATATGGTCCATATTGAGTGAAAAACCAATCCGCGTAGTTAACATGGGGATCTGTATATGTACTCAGGTCCATCTTTGGGGAAAATAGCTCAGCTGCACCATAGTCCACGTCATCGAAATCAGCATTCATGCCTCCATTCCCTGTCATGTAGCAGTATTCGCCACAATCAAACTCTGCATCAGTATCTGGGTTGGAGATGTTTGGCACTGAACCTGTTCCTATTGGAATCTCTCTCACGAATGCTCCAGTTGAAGCAGTAGCTGTGGTGTCCCAGCCCAAATCAAGAGAAAAATTATCCTGATAACCTTCTTCCAAAACCATCATCACGGTATCATTTGAGCTGTCGTAGTAATCTAAAGGTGCACATTGTCCTATTTTACCCCATTTTCCGACGACCAGGTCATAAAAATCCTCATAAAAACCGGGAATGCTTACACAACCGTTTATATCCGTGGTCAACTCAAAATCAAAATCCTGATTATACATATGAACTGCTGCTCCTTCAATAGGTCCTCCACTTCCCTGTTCCTCTAATTTAACAACCATAGTAAAAGGAACTTTGGGCACCAAAGCCATATTCTGAGTCACGGTATTTCCTGAAGTCAGATTTACATTGAATGCGGTGTCCGGGAAATATCCGGGTTTATAGAAAGCTACGTCATAAGTACCTGGTGTTCCCATTCCAGCTTGATACATCCCTGCCAAATTGGTATTCTCCAGTTGTGTGGGTGCCAATATTTTCACAGTGGCGTTTGGAATTGGGCCGGAAGTTACCTGATCCGTTACCTGACCATCAAGATAGCAGCCTCTTACATAATTGGCTCCCAAAACATACAAACCTGTTTGCCTATCACTGATAATGATATTACCTGACGGTAACCAGGGGTATGCCCCCCAACATCCTTCAAACCCAGATCCGTTAAAAGGTGAAGAATCAAAATTACCCACCTCTACAATGTTAGATGGATTAGACACATCATGAATGGTGACACCATCCCGGTAGTAAGAAGTTACCAGATAATCGTTTATAAAATGTGTGTTGTGCGGGATCACGTGTTCTCCTGGAGAGGATTGCACTTTGTCCAATTCAACTATATTGAGTGGGTCTGAAACATCATAAGCAGCAACATAGGCTCCACTCACTTCATCAGTGGTAAAAGCATAGTTGCGGTCATCAGATGTCCATACGTTGTGACTAAAGTTAGATGGTGTATTGGTTGATCCTAAATATACTGGATTCGTCCTGTCGCTTACGTCTACAATACTCATAAAACCATCATTAATGTGCCCGAGAAACATAGTGTCTTCATACACCACTCCATCGTGAACGTACCAGTTCTCAAAAGCCCCTACTTCCGTAGGATTTTCAGGATCAGAATTCAAATCTAAAATACGTACCCCTCCATTTCCCAAATTTGCACCAAAGATGTAGCAGTATCCGGAACTGTCTATGTATAAATTGTGCGCGGACAACAATTCATTCCCCGGTGTACCATACCAATGCATGGTATCAATTCCACTCGCATTGGGAAGTGATGTCAAATCAAGAATCAACAGCCCTTCAGGAGCCTCTGTAGTAATGTAGGCGTGGTTATTCCATGTTTTAATGTCTCTCCAGACCGAGTTAAGTCCCGGTTGCCAGAACACCTCTGTTGCATTGGCTGGTGTTGTCACATCCACAACTGAGACACCATCTGTTGTACCAACAATGGCGTATTCGTTGCCGACACCATCCACATATCCCCATATATCATTGAGTCCAACACTGTGGGTGTCTTGAAGTGCATAGTGCCCCAATTGCGTCATATTTAATTGAGCCCCGACAAGAAAGGGCATCAAAAACAAGATTGCCAATCCGTATCTCATTCTCATTACTTGATTACTTTAACAGTTTGAGTGCTATTGGCAGTTCTTATTTCGATGAAATAGGTCCCGGCCGATAAATTCTCAGGAGTATTGATTTGATTTATCCCATTATTGAGTCTGAATTCCTGAATGAGTTTTCCTGAAACGTCTCTCAAAATTCCTGTAGCCACTGGTCCATCGAGACTCAACTCTATAGTCAATTGATCATTGAAGGGATTTGGATAAACTTGAATTGAGCTCAACTCGTGGTCTTCTACAGATAAATTGGACGTCACAAAAAAGTGATCTAATCCAGCTTCCACCAAATGTCCGTTTCCTGCACTCCAATCTGCTGTTTTCACTATCAATTGCATGTTAGGCGTAGCTTGAATCAATGAGCCCCAGAAAATCTCGTTGAATTCCCATGATGACTGGTTGGCAAAACTACTTGTTAAAGTTAGAATGTCAACTGTAGTCATGCCATTGCTTAATTGCACAATCAAAGAATCATCAGGCGCACTTGATCCTCCTGCATTTAACCACCAGGTGTAAAACTGTACAGATGGGTTGCTGTAAATGGTCCCATCAAAAACCGGAGATGTTAAAATCGTCTGATCGTCATCTACATCATCAAATCCGGCACTGCCACCACCATTACCAGTGATGTAGGCTATTTCTCCACACTCTCCTGTAACATCATCTTCCGGATTGGACAAGGTACCCGATCCGCCACCGCCAAAATTAGTACCTATGGGGTCTTCTCTCACCCAAATTCCTTTCGGTGCATTTCCTGAAACGGTCCATCCAAAATCTAGACTAAAATCATCATAATGTCCAATAGACAAGGTAAAATCCATATTTACACTGGCTCCTGAAACTGTAATGGTAGAACATTCGGTAATGTAGCCCCACTGCCCCACTAAAATGTCATAGTTCCCGTCAATTACATCCTCAATCAAGTAATTTCCATTACCATCAGTGGTCACGTTGTAAGTTGTATCCGCACTAGACACTTGTACCATCACATTGCCTATTCCGGTTGAAAATCCATCGTCAATGTTACCAGTAATATCGTAGCTTGGCAGTGGCGTTAGTTGTACATCAAGTGTGGTAATATTTCCATTTGACAACACCACATTGGTAACGGTTTCTGTCATATACCCAAATTTTGAAACTTCTACAGTATAACTGCCAGCGGTAGCAACTCCCGATTGGTAATCTCCTGCAAGATTTGAAAAATCAGTTTGAGTTACGGTTAGAATTTCAATTTGAGCATTTGAAATAGGTCCGGTAGTCACCGCATCAGTAATTTGTCCTTCCAAATAACAACCACGGGTGTAAGTAGCTCCAAGGATATACAAACCGGTTTCAATATCGGACACCACGATATTCCCTGAAGGCAGCCATGGATAAACGCCCCAGGCACCATTAAACCCATCACC
>JAUILH010000122.1 GCA_030433115.1 Bacteroidia bacterium
GCTGCAGTTTCCCATTCTTTTTTGCTCGGAAGCCTCACCAGAACTTCCAAAATTGGAGACTTCTCATCTTTGCTGTATTGTGCATTCAATTGTTTGGTGAGCCACTGGCAATAGTTTGTGGCATTTTCATAGCTCACTCCTACAACAGGATAATTTTGATAAGCTGGATGACGAAAGTAGTATTCAACATAAGGCTCGTTGTATGCCAGTTTTGAGCGCCATACCAGGGTGTCTGGTAAATTTTTAGTGTAAGTATCTTCACTTTCTTTTCTGATGTCCAACAAGAACTCAGTATATTGAAAGTTGCTTAATTCTGTCTTAGAAATATAAAGGAAGTTGTCCTTGAGCTCTGCTGTGTTTTTAGGAAAATGTTTGTCCTTTAATTCAATTGGAACTTGTTGAGTGAATCCGGAAAATAGACATAGAAAAGAGGAGCTTACAAGTAAAATTAACTTCATATCGTTTGTTTTTTAAGTATAACGATAGAAGCGTAAAAGGTTACTCAGAAAATTATCCCTTCAAGTGCTGGTTGTACCAGTTTTTAAGGTTGCTCTTATTCGGCTTTCCGTAGTATTCGTTTAAGTATGAAGTAATTTCGTCCAAAATGGCTTTTTCATCACTGTCCGTTAATTCTGTGAGAATGATTTTCAATTCAGCACTCAATTCTTCATCATTACCAAACTTCAAGTTGAAGCTATTGATGGTGGTTTTAGTTTTTCCGTTCAAATAAAACAATTCAACCGTTTCAATATTGTTCGCGTCAATTGGTTCACCATCTACCTTAAAAATTTCTTCCCTGTCCAATACGAGTTTATCTCCGTCATAGGACAGTTTTTTATTGATGGCTTCTCCGTTATATTGGTACTTTAAAAAGAAAAACGACTGCTCGTTCATGGGGAAGCTTTTCTCATTGATGGTCAGTTTGCTTGTTCCCAAAACCAAATAATCGCCATCAAAATGATTCTTTAAGTCAATGAGGTTATTCAGTCCGCCAGAACGTGAGCTGATGTTGTTCATAGGGGGTAATAAAGTGGCTTTGGAGCTCTTGCTTTTTGGGGATAAAATTTTACGTCCGTTGACCTTGCTTATAACGGCTGCTCTAGAATCTGGAGTTTTAAAGGTAATGGATTCCGTCGCATTGAAAACATCTCCTTGATGCATGTCCTTCCCTTTTTTCGTGTATATGATGTGACCGTTTACTTTGATGACTCTGTAACTGTCTGCTTCAGCAGCAAGTGGTGCGGAAAACTCCGAATTACCTAACATGGCTTGTCTGGAACTCACAAATCCATAAGTGATTCCGGAAATAGCAAGAAGAATGAGCGCTTTTGTCATAATTGCAATTTTTTCAGTACTTATTCAAAAATAATACCATTTACTGAAGATTCCTTGCGACTAGACTAATTTTTTTTGTGTCGAACAATGAAGCGTAATGAATTCAACCTGATAGAGTTGCCTTTTTCATCAACTGCCATGATGTCATTGAAATAAACCATAGCTCGATCAGGCAAAACAGACACAATCTTGCACATTTCATCACTAAGCACATGTCCGGTAGTACTTACATTGGCCCCGGATTTAAGGTAAGAGCAATCGAGCTTGAAAGACCTGATGTCATAAGGATATATGGTATAAATACCTTGAGGATTGCACAATTGGGCTGCCGTGATTTCTCCATCAAAAATGCCAGCAATTCTGGTATAGTGATCCATCTCGGAATAGGCTTTTTTAATCTTGATACTTCCGTGTTTGTGGACAGTGTTTGTATCCTGTGCCAATGAACAGAACCCAATTCCAAATGATATGAGTAGCAAGAATAAACGCATCAACTAAAGTTACAAATTCGTCATGTGCTAAACAAAATTCGAACCATTAATCTTTAAGTTGAATACAGACTGATCCAAAGCCAATCCTATGGTCAAACAAACTGATTTGGTCGCCGATTTCCGGGAGGCCGTCCAATAGGAAATTGGCATCATCCAATGTAAGTAGGTAACCAGAGTCGTGAACCGACCAAAAACCAGAACACTTTAGTTTCTTTTTTTGATCAATCAAACGCATTTTGAAACTGCCATCCTTCTTGAATTTCACCTTCCCGCTATCAAATCCCGGAGCGCTTTTGCCGCATTTTTCTATGAGGTAAGTACCGTGTTCTGCTAAGGCGTCTTGCTGAGCGAAAGACATCAGGGTCACCATTGTTAAGAAGAAAGCAAAAGTATGTTTCATAGGTTAGTTTGAGGCTATAAAGGTATTCAATCCCAGAAAGTTTTCAATCTCTCTCTTGGTAAGAAGCGGTTCAGGTGACACCCGCATGCCCAATTCATAGTTTTCTGCTTGCATTGGAAGGCGGTCAAAGTCTTCAGATCTGAATACTGCAATTTTGCCATCACTTGTTTCACACCAAACTACATTTTGGGCTTTTGGATTAAATGCGAAGGAACTGGCTTGTTCCCCTTTGTTAAATTTGTAGATGAGATTTCGTCCCTTTTCTATCAGAAAAAGTGTCACGGGAACGATGGTTGCTCCGGTAATTTTATTGATTAAAGACACTTTTTTCCTTTTGCCAAATTTGTTGTCCAAGAATTCCTGATCACTTTCTGCCCTGTCTTGCGCTCTGCCACCTCTTCTGTTCTGAGGTCCCCTTCTGGCACAATCAAAATTGAAAACACCGGTCATGCTTGCAAAGAAATTCCGGGTTCTAACAACAGCTTTTTCCACTTTGGCACTTTTAGCTTTAGTGTTTGTTTGAAAATTTTGTTGGGAGAGGTAGTTGATCGCCTTTTGCTGCCTCAGTCTTTTTTCTACCTGATCCAGTTTTTCCAAATCCTCTACAACTCGAGCCTTGTTTTCCTGTTCAAATTGTTCGGTCTTTTTCTTGTAATGATCCAGAATGTCTTGTTTGCTGATTTGGAGCTTCTTAATCTGACTTTGTATTTGTTTTTTTTCTTGTTCCTGAGTTTTTAAGGCTGCCTGGAGATCTTGGCCCTTTAGCACGGGAATCACTAAAATGTTTTTGGTCTGATATTGTTTGCTTAATTGAAGTTTGTACACTCCAGATTTACCACTCGGTAGGATTTCAGCATTGCTCCATTCTACGTCATACACCTTTGTGTCAAAATTGGCCTGATCAACCACTTCAAATATGACATTCTTGAAACCACTTAATGATGGGTAATCAGCTAAATCTACCTCCAGATCAAAACTGTGTTTTTGTTCATTATAAGACCTGATTTCAGGTTTGGTTAACCCTTTGTTTACCAAGGCCATGATCTGTTTATCTATGTGCTTGAGGTCAGGAATGTCATGGGAGGGTAGGATGTTTTGCTCATGAATGGTTTCCATCAGATTCTCGTGTGGTAAATGGTCAAGATAGGTCCAGTCTCCCGTTTTATCGTTCAATGCATATAAGTTCATCTCATCGCTGTCATCAAAGCTCACCATGCTGATTTCAATTGGGTTCTCCGGATCTAGTTCTAGTTCTTCACCATTGGCATAAGCCCTCAATTCATTCATGCCGGCAGATTCGAAAAAATAGCGTTCCAAAGAATCATACTCCATTGGAATTTTACTCATCCATACAGAAATGGGATCATGGAATTCTCGGTAATGGAATTCTATGTCTTCGGGTAACGCGCCTTCTTTGTTGCGAAAAGCATTGGCAGGAATGGTGATTTTTGAACCAGTTTCATGAATAAATTCGTAGCCATCTGCATTCTTATATTCATGAATTGTTGGTTTGATGTCCTCCATGTATTGTATGACGCCTTCACTCGCTTCCGACAGATTTTGATGAGTTGTTTCATCAGCACGGTTGTCGGTTATCATAGTTTGCTCAGGCAAAGTTTCATTGTGCTCGGGTGAAACATTTTGTAAGCCAATGATACCTGCCAGAATAGCAATGCCTGCAAAGGTGGCTCCAAACCAACTACTTGTTAGAGATGGGTAACTAGTGACCGGCAACTGCTGTTTGAGAGCTGCAAAATCCTTAAATCCCTGAATGTCTTTCGAGCTCAAATGAGGTCTGTCGATATTTACCTTGGGTGTTTTCATAAGTCAAGTTGTTTAATGACCAGGGCCTGAAGTTTTTTCAAAGCTCTGTGAGTGGATACTTTGACATTGCCTTCGGAAATATTCATGATGTCACTGACCTCACGAACCGATCTTTTTTCAAAATATCTGAACTCGATAAACTGTAAATGCTTTTCACTCAGTTGAGATAGGGCGGAGATAAGTGCTGATTTGTGTTCCTCAGAATAACTGTACGCCTCATCATCCAATTCAATTTCCGGGAGCTGTGAACTTTCAATGTTGATTGTTCTGGTTTGACTGTTTTCCCTGAAAGCTTGATTTAACTCACTGTAGGCAATCCTATAGAGCCAAGCTGAAAATGGAACACCTCTGAATTCATATGAATTCAGTTTGTTCATGGCTTTCAAAAAAACCTGACTCACCACGTCTCTTGCCAAATCAACATCATCCATTCTTTGATACACATACCTAAAAATTTGTTCGTAGTATTTATTGTACAGTGTCTCAAACGCTTCCGGATTTTGTTTTGCCAAATTGATCTGCGTTAACTCATCATTAAGCTGAGAATCTGATTGGTGATATTGACTATTTGTGCTTTGCATTTAACGTCTACATAACGCGACATGACTCATTGGTTACAAATTTGATGGTTTATGTAACCAAAAGCCCAATATACAGTATCAATACTTTAATGCAATTTTTTAGAACAGCTTATTTAAGCCTCATTTTATCGTGCGGCTTTACACCTCTGTGCGCCCAGCAAGACTCTTTGGTAAAGGAAAAAAATGGTGTCAGGTACACCGATTTAGATATTGATGTCAATGACGATTACAGTTCATTTGATATCTTGCTTCCTGAAATCAATCAATACAACATATTTTTTACTGGTGAAAACCACTTGTTTAGGAATAGCAATTACAAACTACAGCTAAAAATGCTTAAGTATTTGCACCAAAAAAGGGGGGTGAGGCATCTGTTACTCGAATTCGGTTTCAGTCGTGGATATTATGTCGACCGATACGTGAATACCGGAGACACAACCATTATTGATATGTTGACGGATTACTCGTATCCCGAATATGTCAAATTGTATAAAGGCATTTATGAATATAACCAGACTTTAGATAGCGTTGACCGCATTCATGTGCATGGAATTGATTTGGAAAGGTCTAATCTGACATCCATTAAGTTATTGAATTTGCTGATATCCGAGAAAGAAAGTATGCCGCATGATTCAATCGCATTGGATGTAGAGGCCATCAAGAGTTTAATGGGCTATCACGATTCGCACTATGAAAGAGGCAGAACGAATTACGGTTTAAGAGGGTTTACCAATATGGGAGAGTATTCATCTGAGTTGACTATGGCTGAGATTCAAAGAGGCTACAGCAGACATAAGGCGCATTACAAAACCTATTTGGGAGAAGACTTTTTAATGTTCGACAAGGTAATGATTGGTTTGAAGGCCGAAACAGAAAGACAAAGGCTGGAAGCGAATAGAACATTGCATGCCAAGATATACAGAGAAACCTATATGTACAATCGCTTTGTTGATCTGGTAGATTCGCTTGATGGCGAGCGTTTTTTTAGTCAGTTTGGTCGCTGCCATACCGCCACTCAGGAACAAGACGAATGGTGTAATTTTTACCATTTCAAAACTTTGGCATCCAGACTAACCAGCTCTAAACATCCCAGATTGAAGGATAAGGTCTGCTCAATTGCAGCCTATTATCCCAAAAGAGAAGTATCCTACCTTGAAGGTGAAGCCTATTATCAGGTCAATAAACTGGTGAAGGATTTGGCGATTAACGACAATGACATGACCTTGATCGAGATCAATGATGACAGCACGTATTTTGGAGATTTGGTCAACAAGTTTCAATTTTTAATCATCAATAATCACTCTCTCATCTCAGATTTGAGCAACTCCGGACCCGACGGTGATCCTGATTACAGCTTTTATGGGGAGTATCCCTTTTATGTTGATCTGACCGCCGATTATTCTCTGCATTGGATAAGAATGACTGCTCTGAATGATCAATTAACAGCTCAAGGATTTCAAGCATTTTCAGGAAATCAAGTGGGGTATGGTGGTTCATTAACTTTGTTTGAGAATTTCTATTCAGCAGTCAAGTTTTCGTTTTCGTATTTGCCGGGAGAGACTCGTGAACCCAATGACTCAATGAGTTTGAAGTTAAACGGATGGTACGCCAACTTCCGACAAGGGTTTGATATTACCGATAATAAACATTTTAATGTCACGCCATATTGGGGGCTTGGTGCTTCTCTTTTAAGATTGAAATACACACAACCACAATCCAATGTCGTGATCTCTGATGGCTTATTTAGTGCTGTTCAGGACCAAAGCACGGTCTACAGAAATCCGGGTGCTCTTTTCGACATTGGGGCTGATATCAGACTTAATTTTAGCATAGTCACCCTGGGGGTCTCCGGAGGATACTTCTTCGATATGTCCAATAAACAATGGAGACGCAATGGCCAAATCTCGGATCCTAGCCCGAGAACATCATTTTCTTCACCCTATGTCAATTTCTTCGTAGGTTTTTCCTTTCATGATTAATTGGATAGTGATAGCTTTGACCTTTTCAAGTTGAAAGCATGCAAATAAGTGAAGAAGTCGCGAAAAACAACGGATTAAAACCAAGACAGGTTGATGCTGTACTTAGTTTAAGTTCGGAAGGTGCCACAGTGCCTTTTATGGCCAGATATCGGAAAGAACGAACAGGTGGTTTGGATGAGGTGCAAATTCAGAAAATTCTGGATGACTATGACGCCATTAAAACTTTTCAGGCTAGAAGAGAGTTGATTATCAAGACCATTGATGAACAGGGATTACTTGGTGCGGATTTATTAGATAAAATAAATGCCTGTAGTGATCTCAATGAACTTGAAGATGTCTACCTTCCTTTCAAACCCAAAAGAAAAACCAGGGCAGAAAAAGCACGTCAATTGGGATTGGAGGGGCTGGCAAAAATTATCATGTCTCAGCATGAAGGCGATCCCGAAAAGAGTGCGCAGAAATTTGTCAAAGATAAGGTGTCCTCTATTCAGGAAGCGCTGTCGGGGGCAAAAGATATCATAGCAGAATGGATCAATGAAGATGGGTGGACGAGAAAAACTGCCCGAACACAGTTTGAGAAATATGCAGAAATCACCAGCAAATTGGTGAAGTCTAAAAAAGAAGAGGCTGTTAAATATACCCAGTATTTCGATTGGAATGAGTCCTTGAAAAAATGTCCTTCGCACAGATATTTAGCCATGATGAGAGGGGAGTCGGAGGGACTTTTGCGTGTGTCTGTCCATGTAGATAATGCTAAATTGATGGATAGACTTGAGCAGAGATGGATGAAATCATGGAATGCATCCAGCATGTTAGTGAAAGAAGCCCTACATGATGCGTGTAAGCGGTTATTACTGCCATCTATTGAAAATGAGCTTAGAACCATTCATAAAGACAAAGCGGATGCAGATGCCATTAAGGTATTTGCCAATAATTTGCGTCAACTGTTGTTACAGCCTCCTGTCGGACAAAAAAGAACTTTGGCGATAGATCCCGGATTCAGAACCGGTTGCAAAGTGGTTTGTTTGAGCGATACAGGAGATTTGTTGTATAACGGCACCATTTTTCCTCATCCACCACAAAAAGAACGTTCACAAGCGCAAAAAAAACTGTCTACTTTAGTTGAGCAGTATAAAATAGATGTCATAGCAATTGGGAATGGAACAGCCGGGCGAGAAACCGAGCAGTTGGTTAAACATACTAAGTTCAATCGAAAAGTATTGGTATATGTCGTGGATGAATCAGGTGCCTCAATTTATTCTGCTTCTTCAGTCGGACGAGAAGAATTTGGACAATATGATGTGACAGTTAGAGGCGCTGTGTCCATAGGTCGCCGTCTAATGGATCCACTGGCAGAGTTGGTGAAAATTGATCCAAAATCAATTGGAGTAGGGCAATATCAGCATGATGTGGACCAAAAGAAATTAAACTTATCGCTCGAAAGAGAGGTTGAAAGTGTTGTGAACTCTGTTGGGGTCGACATCAATACAGCCAGTAAATATTTATTGCAACGCGTATCTGGTTTAGGCCCGCAGTTAGCCGATAATATTGTGTCATACAGACAAGAAATTGGCGCATATACTGATCGCGCTCAACTTAAAAAAGTGCCAAGATTGGGCGCCAAAGCCTTTGAGCAGTGTGCCGGATTTTTAAGAATCAGAGAAGGGAAAAATCCACTCGACAACTCTGCTGTTCATCCTGAAGCGTATCCGCTTGTTAAATCTATGTGTCGAAAAATCAACCTCCCATTGGAAGATGCAATTGGAAATGAAGATGTCTGGAAACAAGTAAATCTCAATGATTTTATTTCGGAGGAGACTGGTCTGCCAACGCTTGAAGATATCCTGGATGAGTTGAAAAAGCCCGGTCGTGACCCAAGAAGATACCTTGGTGTTTTGGAATTTGATGACTCTATAAAGACCATCAATGATTTAAGAGAAGGTATGGAATTGCCCGGACTCATCAGTAACGTCACCAATTTTGGTGCTTTTGTAGATATCGGGATCAAAGAAAATGGTTTGGTGCATATTTCTGAGTTGAGAGATGAGTATGTATCGAATCCTGCTGATGTCGTGAAAGTATATGATAAAGTGAGAGTTAAGGTCAAATCTGTTGATTTGGAAAGAAAGCGAATTCAATTAAGTATGCGTCTGTAAACAGATTCATGATGTCTCTTTGAACAATATTGAGTAAATTGTAGCGTGAAAAATTTACTTACCCTCATTTTCTTTAGTTGTGCATTTCATGGAGTGACTCAAATTCCACCCAATTATTATGATGATGCAGCATTTTTGACCGGCAATCAATTAAAGGTGGCGCTCCATGATATCATTGATGGACACACGGCTTATAACTATTCTACTTTATGGAGTTTGTTTCCAACATTAGATGATGACGGGAGCGGAAAGGTGTGGGATATTTATTCGGATAATCCATCAGGTACAGATCCTTATAATTACAATTTTGGATCGGATCAGTGTGGGACGTATTCGGGTGAAGGAGAGTGTTATAATAGAGAACATTCGGTTCCTAAAAGTTGGTTCAATGATCAAATGCCTATGTATTCAGACATGTTTCATATGTACCCAACAGATGGTTATGTCAATGGTCTTAGAAGCAGTAATCCCTATGGAGAAGTTAATTCGCCTTCTAATACCACGCAGAATGGTGGTAAGATAGGAACATGCAGCTACCCTGGGTATTCAGGAACAGTGTTCGAACCTATTGATGCTTTCAAGGGGGATTTGGCCAGAACATACTTTTACATGATGACGCGTTATAAGGATGAAGTGCCTGCATGGACTTCTGATATGTTAACAGGAGGAGATTTAAGTTCCTGGGCAGAGAATATGTTACTTGCCTGGCACCTGGCTGATCCGGTTAGTCAAAAGGAAATCGATAGAAATAATGCGATTTATGGGCTACAGGGCAATAGAAATCCTTTTATCGATCACCCTGAATGGGTGGAGTATATCTGGGGACCAATTGCTGGTCAACAGGAAACTCAGTCAGAAATCAATATGTATGTATATAATAATGTGCTTACAATTGACATGGAGACCGAAACAAAGCAAATTACTATGCTTGATGCAGCTGGTAAGCTGATTACTACTGCAACTATTCAAACTTCTCAATGGTCGCTTCCCGATGACTTGGCTCAAGGCATCTATGTCTTAAAGGTGCATGCTGGAGATCAATTTGACGTCATCAAAATCAAATTGTAAACGACATTTTGTCATTATAAAATCATTAAAAGCGTCAATTTGGCAGTTTTTAATAAGTGAATCTGACATTTTGTAGTCATTTTTTGCATTGGTATTGGAATTGATCTATGTGATCCAAACGCAAAAATTAATAACTATAAAATATAAGATCATGAGTTTAGTGAAATTTAGAAAGCAGCCAAGTAATCATTTTCCAAGTATCTGGGATGATTTTTTCAAAAGAGATTTATTTGATTCTTCAAATGCATTAGTAGCTGGTAGTACATTACCCGCAGTCAATATCAAAGAAGACAATGATACCTACCACATTGAGCTGGCAGCACCGGGTTTCGACAAGAAAGATTTCGAAATCAATCTGGACAGGCATGTATTGACGGTATCATCCAATAAGGAAGTGTCAAACGAGACTGAGGAGGATGGCTATAGTAGAAAAGAGTTTTCGTATGCCTCATTCAAGAGATCATTTAACTTGCCAGATAGCGCAGATGAAAGCAAAGTTTCTGCGGAATATTCTAACGGCATCTTGAATGTGCATATTCCGAAAAAGGAAGAAGCCAAATTGCAACCTGCAAGAAGTATTAAAGTGAAGTAAGTAGAGTAAATAAGTGTAGTTTTTTTCATGGTGAATCTCGGCAGATCAGCAATGGTTTGTCGGGATTTTTTGGTTTTGGTGAAACAATAGTCAAGTGAATAGCAACAATATTCAAGCTCCTAGTTCTCAGGTATCTTTATATTTGCCGACATGAGAAGCTTGTTTAGGTATTTTTATATGTCATTGGTGCTATGCTCATTTACCAATGATGCCATTGCAACACACCTTATTGGAGGTGAAATTACGGCAGAGTGCATTGGCCCGAATCAGTATGCCTTGACATTGAACCTTTACCGAGATTGTAACGGAATTAATTTACCTGGTACCAGAACGGTCAATTGGACTTCTTCATGTGGAGCCTCAGGTAGTGTCTCTTTATCAAGAACCGGTGTTGAAGATATCACGCCAAATTGTCCTACTAATCCCAGTGCCTGTGGAGGTGGAACAGGTTCATATGGAACGGAAAAACATACATATCAAGCCAATGTTACACTACCTGCCGGCAATTGCGAGATTACTTTTAGCCATAGAGTGTGTTGTAGGGCCAATGGCATTGTTTCATTGATCAACCCTGGAAGTGATGCGTTTTATGTTGAAACAAAAGTTCAAAATGGAATAGTACCCTGTAACAATACACCAATATTTGCCTTTGATCCGATCACTTTTACAAATATCAATCAACCTCTGACAATTAATTATACGTGTTTTGATCCTGACCTGGATAGTCTGACATTTGAATTGGTTGATGCGCTTGAGAATACAGGAGATGTGGTAGAATATGCAGCAGGGTATAGTGGTGTCGCTCCTCTTGGACCAACCGTCCCGGTTACCATCGATCCGTCTACCGGGACCTTAACATGTACACCAAATTTTCTGGGAACTTTTGTGATTGCTGTTCTAATAAGAGAGTATAGAAATGGCGTTCAAATAGGCTCAGTTCTCAGGGATGTTAACTTAACAGTGATCAACAGTATAAGTCAATTGCCCACCATATCCGGTATTGGTGGTGCCCCGGTTTATGATACAATAGTTTGCGCTAATTCCACAATGAACCTGGATATATACCTCACAAGTCCTAGTAATAATGGAGTAGGAGCGAAAGTGAGCAATACAATAAGTGGAATGACATCAGTAAGTAATCCACTTGGTTCAGATTCTACAATTGTTACACTTACTTGGACACCTACTAATGCAGATACCGGCTTTAATATTGTATACGTTTGGGCACTTGACAGTGCTTGCCCATATTATGGCTCGGCAATACAGGGATATAATATTTGGGTAGACCCGGCTCCGCCAATGGTCAGTGCAGAAATGATCGATTCTGCTTCATGTGTTTTTAGTACTGATGGATCTGCTTTTCATAACGCCACAGGTCTCCTTCCCGGATACATGGTGGAATGGTATGACTCAACCTACGCTCTGATAAGTAATATGGACACTCTTTTTGCTGGAGAAGGTACATATTTTGTGCAGCTTACAAATCAAGGGTTTAGTTGTACAGACGTAGATACCGTCGAGATAGTGCATAACGACATTACCCCACCATCCTTAGTGTGTCCAGGCAATCAAATTGGTGTCTCAGATGCCAGTTGTCAGTTTGTCATTCCTGATTATTCAAGTTTGGTAACTGTTGTGGAAGATTGTATGGTGGACACTTTAATCCAGTACCCACCAATAGGAACGGTCATCTCCGGAGATACTGTTATTTCATTTGCTGTTTATGACAACCTGGGCTTGTCTGATTCATGTAGTTTTAATTTGGTTTTTGAAGACACGATTAGCCCAAACATTACCTGTCCTGGCAACCAAACAGAATACTATGATGCGACTTGTCAATTCACCCTGCCAGATTACACTGGATTAGTCACCTCCAATGACAATTGTGGGACAACAACAGTTACCCAGTCGCCAGCCATCGGCACGTCATTATCGACCAACACCACCATAACCATGACAGCAGATGATGGTAATGGCAACACCAGTACTTGCAGCTTTGATGTGGTTCTTCAAGACACGATTAGTCCGAGCATTACCTGTCCTGGCAACCAAACAGAATACTATGATGCGACTTGTCAATTCACCCTGCCAGATTATACCGGACTAGTCACCTCCAATGACAATTGTGGGACAACAACAGTTACCCAGTCGCCAGCCATCGGCACATCATTAACAGCCAACACCACGATCACCATGACAGCAGATGATGGCAACGGCAACACCAA
>JAUILH010000123.1 GCA_030433115.1 Bacteroidia bacterium
CGGGCAACCTCAGTCCCAAATCCTTGTCCCCAAAACTCTCTGTAAATTCTATATCCAAGGTGCTTCAATCCAGTATTCTCTAATTCGTTGACATTACAACCGCCAATTTGCTCACCGGTAGATTTTAAAAAGACTGTAAACGAACCAAAACCAGGATTCTCCAGCATGTAAGCCAGTTTGGATTCCCATTTAAGTCTATGTTCTTCAACACTCGTGATATTTTTATCCCCGGTATATTGAACAACTTGCGGATCCTTACTGGCTTCCACATGAAGATCAAAATGATCCCAGGTAATAGGCTCAATGATGCAACGATCAGTCTCTATCACAATCGCTCTATTTTGGTGAGCACAGAATTCTCAAAATAAAATTTCATCTCAAAATAAGATTGATCTTGATCGACGATATACAAATAAGGGTGTTTTGATTGAGTGTAAAACAATCCCGAAAATACATCCAGGCCACTTTTCTCTATCAAAATGCGATTCACTTCCTCTATGGTCATTCCAATTTTAACAGGTAAGCCTAGCTCTAGAGTGCTATCCATCAGAATAAACTCTTTCGGTTCTGCTTCATCAAAACTATATTCACTGTAGAAATGAATTTCATCCATTTGGTCTTCAAATGATAGGTCAGCAAAAAAATATGATGCGCCTCCTGCTGATATTTCCTCGTTTTCCAAAAGTCTATCAACAACGTTCAAATCATTGTGATCTTTGAACTCAATCAAATTATATCCAGAAAAATCATCTACAAATCCTCCGGGAATTATACCGGGGACGTCACGCATAGCCTTGTCATAAGATTTATATTTCTCCAAATCCTTGTAAAGAGCAATTTCATGATAATATGCGTCTTCAGCTTGCTCCATGACTGATATTAGAGACATGAGGTCATCTTCGGCCAACTCAACCTGTTTCTTACTAATATTGCTAGGTGATTCATAATCTATTTTTGGATACAAATCGATTCTTTGGCACATAAAACAAAGCGCTATACTAGCTACCGGCTTATGGTTGTCATCATAAAATACGAAACAATGATGGGGAATGTAGCATTTACTTAAGCCTTCTAGAAGTAACTGATCTTTCTTGTTGACAATACTCAAAAGTGATTCTACCAATGAATCTGATAGAAGAGGTGCAAAGTGCAAAACAGTGCTATCTAATTCTCCATTTTTTATTGGCTGGGCATCACTAACTCCAACCAAGTCACTCTGAAGATTATAATTCCCAACCCGAACATAACTGTACTCTACACCAGGCCAAGATTGAGACTTTGCCGAGATTGACAATCCAAACATTAAAAGACAGATATGAACAATTCTAAATCTCATGAATCTCAACAATAATAGGTTATTCCAAACTTTATTAACAAAAATGCAACCTTATCAACAAAAAAACAGTAAAAAATGGCACAACAACAACCAATTTAACCAAATCCTTACAAGGAGCGTACCTAAAATTACTAAAATGAAAGCAATAAGAAACATAGGTCTCACTGCGATTCTTTTATTTTTCATCTTTCCTTCTTTTGCTCAGAATAGAAAACTTGATAAGCTTGAAATGTATTACGATCAAGGGAACTATGAGGTAGTATACAGAAAATCTAAGCGTTATTTAGGGAAACCGGAGTTTGACCACAGTGCTTTACCGTCATTCTATAAAGCGCTTTCTATGTATAGAATGGCCAAAGACGGCGATTTGAAATTCACCTATGAGAAAAGCATGCGTGCTTATGAAGATTTTTTGAAGAGAAATCCAGGCGAGCAGTTCATTGCCGCCCATAAAGTTGAAATTCAGGATTATGAAAATGGTTTGCTTCAATACGTAAGGAACTTAAATGATTTGAATAAAAATTCACAAGCCAAGACACTACTTGCGAAAATTGATCTGCTGTTCAATGAATCGCACAATTTTGCGGAGGTCATCAATGACCCAACACAAGTGGATAAAACTGATGAAAACACAGGGGCTTCTTCCCCTACTCCGGTAGTGATAGAACCTCAAATGAAGCGTGACAGCATCATAGCATATGCTCAAAAATTCATTGGTGTACCTTATCAGTGGGGGGGCGTTGATCCCAATGGTTTTGATTGTTCTGGTTTTACAAAATACGTGATGGACAAATACAATGTAGATTTACCGAGAATTGCAGGCGACCAGTATACAGCGGGCAAACCGGTAGATATGAAAAAGGCCACTAAAGGTGATTTGGTATTTTTTGGTAAGAAAAATAATGTTCAACATGTGGGAATTGTAGTTTCGGAACCAGGTGAAGAATTGACCATGATACATGCGTCTTCAAGCCGGGGGATTATGATCAGTAACATTGAAAAATCGAGTTACTGGAAGCCAAAATTATTGTACACAGGACGTGTCATTCATGATTGACACCACAAAATCTTGCTGCTTTAGAGTTAAAAAGTCGATTCCATGGAGGGATCGGCTTTTTTATGCCTCCGATGAACCTTTATATACTTAAGTTGTATACAATTCCATGAGGCACATATTTATCTTATTCCTGTCACTATCGCTCAATCCGGTTTTATCTCAAGGAGGGTGTCGTTTACTCGATTTGGTTAAGATCAATGATATTCGACAAGTATCTGAACATCTTTCTCGTGATTCCAGAAGTCGACAAAATATGGATTGTTTCAAAAGTGGTGAATGGCTCTCTCCACTAATGGTTGCGGTCAAGAATGATAATCTTGACATGGTTAAACTTCTACTGGATTATGGCGCAGATATGAATAAGAATTTGAGCAATAAGATTGCCATCGACCACTGTGTTTCCGAGACTATGCGATCTTTTCTTAAGGAAACGGGAGCTATGGGCGATCGACTCGTTGAAGCTGCTCGACAAAATGACTTGAAAAAAGTGGAAAAGCTGCTTCAATCATCCATGATCAAAGTCACTTCAAGAGATGACCAGCACTATTCCGCTATAGCTGCAGCAGCTGAAGAAGGGCATGCAGAAATGGTAAAGAAATTACTTGAATTGGGGAGTCCGGTTGACTACACATTCAAAGCTTATCATCAAGACAAGACACCTCTACAACTGGCCACAGAAAAAGGACATTTTGACTGCGTGAAAGTTCTTGTACAAGCGGGCGCTAACCTTGAAGGCAATCTTAGAGCGGGCTGGACACCTCTCATGTTGGCAATCCAATATCAATTTCCTGATATTGCTAAGTACCTCATAGAACACGGTGCTAATATGAAGCTTTCTGTCTATAATGGCTCCGAACCATTTTCATTGGCGGCAGCCAGAAACGAGTTTGACCTATTAAAATTCATGCTCGATAAATACAACATCATTGCCGAGAACACCAAGTTGAATCATGAAATTATGGCCAGTGCATGTTATTCTGGTAATTTGGATATGTTCAACTACCTCATTGAAAAGGGCATCACACCGGTTGATGTTAATCCATACCAAGGCAATAACCAACTGGTACGGGCCTGTAATGGCGGAAACCTGGAAATGGTTAAAATTCTTGTAGAAAACTATCAATTTGATGTGAACAAACAGGATGAATATAAATTCACCCCTTTGAGTACAGCAACAGCTTGGGCAAAGGATACAGACATCATAGACTACCTATTATCAAAAGGCGCAAATATTGACGGACCTGCTCACGCAGGGTACACGCCAATTACCAGGGCGATTGGTAAAAAGGATATTCTGGAACATCTTCTTAAGCAAGGGGCCAACCCCAACCCACCAAGAGTCATACAATCTCCATTAGAAACGGCTTGCGCTTTTAACGACTACGAATCAGTTAGAATATTAATTAAATATGGTGCCAATGTACATGCCGCTCATGCTTGTTCAAGATGCCAGGATGCAACCATTAA
The DNA here is from genome assembly GCA_030433115.1 of Bacteroidia bacterium. Lineage (GTDB taxonomy): Bacteria > Bacteroidota > Bacteroidia > Flavobacteriales_D > JAUILH01 > JAUILH01. The sequence goes on from JAUILH010000123.1 coordinate 3,861, forward strand.
AGAATACATAGAGGGCGTTAAACAGGCTCAAAATGAATTGGCTTCAGGAAATACAAAAGACAGTGATGTGGCATTACTAGAGTATATTAAAAACGGGGGAAGTATAAATGCACCGCTCTCAAATGGTGGAAAAACACCGCTCATGAAAGCTGTTGAAGACAATAATGTTGAATTGGCAAAACAACTGATAAAACTTGGTGCGAACGTTAATCTGAAATCTATAAACAAGACGCCCATGATGATCGCTACAGAGAAAGGCGTCAAAATTGAGATGGTTGAACTGCTGCTAAAACATGGTGCCAAATTGGAGCGAATGGACAATTTTTATGTTGATCCATTGGGCACAGCCGTTAGGAACAAAGAAAGAAAAATGATCGATTTTTTCCTGGGTACAGGTTTGGACATCAATCATTCTTTTAAAGATAGTACAACGATCATGCATGCTGCGGCTCAGACGGGAGACTTGAGTTTATTCAAATATTTGATTGACAGGGGAGGAAATCCATTGCAAGCCGACCAAACGGGTAAAACACCATTTATTATTGCTGCTTATCATGGCGACATGAATTTTCTCAGATTTATGGTTGAGGAACTCAAAGTAGATGTGAACACCATTTCAACTAACGGAGCCGCTACAGCCATCAAAAATGTGACCTGGACAGATAGCTTAAATAAAGTAAAGTATTTGTTAGAGCATGGCGCAGATCCTTATCTAACACTCGAAGGCCAGGTAGATGCGATTCAGCGGTCGTTTGAGAATAAGCATATTGATTCTTTGTATGTTTTCTTCACCAACCATGGATATAAATTGAAAGCTGATATTGGCAACAGACACAATGTCTTCGATAATATGATGAAAAGAGGACTACAGGATCGAATCATCTTTGCGCTAGAGAACAACATGGTACCTGAAGGTTTTGACACGACCTATGCAGTCAATCTACTGCACACCGCGCTTATGCAAATCGATACTGTTTTTTGTAGTAAACTTCTGAAATATGGTGCAGATATCAATCGTAAGACTCCGAATGGAAGTACCTTACTTCATGACGTTCAGGATCATGGTGATGGTATAGCAGCCAAGTTGATTACTTATCTATTTCAAAATGATGTCAATCCTAATATTGTCGATAGGAATGGAAGAACTGCTTTATTTAAATGCATAAGCAGAAACACGTATCAAGGTGCTGAAGTTTTGTTAAAAGCAGGGTGTGATCCAAATCACATTGATATGCACGGTGGCTATGCCTGGAATCAGATGAGTTTAATTCGAGAAGGACTGATGCCCATTCCCGGACATGAACTTGAATCCCGAAATACCAAAATGCTTAAATTATTTAAGCGATATGGTGCAGATTTGAGTCTTACAAATCCACATGATAACAGTACTGCCCTATTCACGGCCTGCATTGTAGCTGATTTCGCAGCTGTGAAGTACCTCCATGAAACGATTGGCCTGGGTGTCAATGACAGCACTAAATATAGCGTTCGACCACTATATCAATCACTCATTACACAAGGTTATACAACCTACTCCATGGAAATGCCTGTCATGAATTCAATGCCTTTTCAAAAACAGATATTTAAATATTTACTGGATCAAGGCGCGAATCCCAATTTCTATTCAACACAATTCAAGATTTACAATTCGCCATTCAGAAATGGTAGAAATCATTTTGTTTTCTACTGTGCCTATGGCTATCCCAAAGCTTTTAGTGTGCTTTTGGATTACATAGACCCGAATATGGTTGCTCATGACCATAGTTTGGTTGAGTTCCTTGTAAAAATGAAACTCAAGCCACAATTAGAAGAAGTATTAAAAAAAGGGGGGAGAGTTATCAATCCAACTACAAAAAAATCTGCTTTGGACATCCAAACCACAGATGAGATCAAAAAACTCCTTAAGAAATACAATTAATCATCCTGGATACCATCTCCTTTCTTGCGGTAATGATACTTTAGGTGAACTGGTTTGGCGTCTTCTGTACTTTGAGGTGTTTGCTCCACCAAATCGGGATCATCCACCTTCCAATATTCCACTTCATAATTATCCAGACCAAGCTCCTCCTCTATTTCCCACATGTATTTTTTTCTGACCGGTCCGCCTTCACGTTTGTAGTAAATGGCCAGGACAATGCCTGTAATCAATCCCCATAAATGACTTTCCCAGCTCACACCTTCCTTGATAGGAAAAACACCCCAAATCATGCTGCCATATTCCAACACAACTAACATAGATATTGCCAGCAGATGCTTGTTCTTTCTCACTACACCACTTGTAAAGAGAAATCCGGCAAGTCCATAAATCACCCCACTCATTCCTATATGATTGGTCCCCGGCATACCAGAAGTCCAGACACACAAACCAGTAGTTATAATGGTATAGAATAAAATTTTACCTGCAATGTTCTTGTAGAAATAGTACAGTGCCCAGGTTAGCACAAACATTGGAATTGAATTATTGATGATGTGCCCAAAATCTCTGGTGCTGTGTAAAAATGGCGCTGCGAGAATACCAATGAGTCCGTCAGACTCCCTTGGTCGAATGCCATATGAGGTGATCTCCGGCCAAAGATGCAACTGAACATAGTGTACTAACCACATAGCTCCAATTAGCACAATAGGTGCCATTAGAGCCCTTAAACCTCTTCTATTTGAACTAATCACACTCAATTAATTCATCCCCCTCTCCTTTTTGATTGTTTCATAGGCTTCTTGCACTTTTTGAAACTTTTCCTTTCCAGATTTTTGGTAATCCTCTCCGAGCTGACTGAGTTTATCAGGATGGTATTTAACGGCCATTTTTCTATACGCTTTTTTGACTTCCTGATCTGTAGCAGAACTGTCTATTTCAAGAATCTTGTAGGCGGCACCAGCATCTTTGTAGAACATGGCTTTTATGGATTCAAACTCGGTGCTGGTAATGCCCATATTCATTGCTATATATTCAATCACCCGAACCTCTTCTTTGTCTACATGACCGTCGGATTGTGAAATAGCAAATAAATATCTAAGTAGCTCCAATCTATCTGGTCGGGGTAAGTGATGTCTAATTTGAGAAGCCACCTCTTTCGTATTGATGTCTTGTTTGAGGATATCTCTTAATAGAGTCATATACTCCTGCACCAAATCCGGATTTTTGATTTGTTGTTTTAAAAAACCTCTTACGAAATTAATTTCTGATTTTAAGACCTTGCCATCTGCTTTTAACACAGCTGCCGTGAGGACTAACAAACTCACAGTAAAATCTCCCGGTCTCGTTCTTCTACTTCCAGCTGTCCCCGCAAATGAAGACTGACTGGCATCCGCAGAAAGGGAGCCTCCTATAACTGCACCTATTATCCCGCCTATTGGTCCAGCAACCACCCAACCAAGTCCTCCTCCTAAAATCGATCCAAATAAGCCCATATTACTTTTTTAATATTAATTTTTTTACTTTCGTTATTAATGGGCTATTTACCCCCTTATAAAATTGTTGCACCTGCTATCGCTTCTGGTAGTGTCTACCATTTCACAACAGATTCCGGTACCAATTATGAAGTAAGATTTGCTCGAAAGAAAGACAACTTACTCCATGCTACCATCGCTTTTGGCGTTTTAAATGATGAATACGACGGAGAAGAGTACGTTGAAACGAACAAAGGAGAGGTTTACCGTGTGATGAGTTCTGTGGTAGAAGTCGTTAAAATGTACATGGTACAGCATCCTAATATCAGAACTTACGAGTTCACTGGTCAACCTGCAGCCAATGAAACTGAAGGCAACGCGTCTAAGCGGATCAATCTTTATAAACGCTATTTAAAGAACATTTTTGATCACCGCTGGGACTATGTCCCAAGCGGCAATCACATGTTAATTAAGAGGAAATAAACCTCTATTTTATGAGTTCAAGGCTTCTATTGATGAAGTTGGTCAAGTCTTCCCCTTTCAACATTCCTTGAGATAACAAAGCCAAATCAACGACTTGTTTACTCAGTTTTTTCTTCTTTTTGTCTGTTTTAGTTTCTAAAATCTGTCCTATTGTAGGGTGATTAGAATTCACGATTACCGAATACATTTCCGGCATTGCACCAAACATACCTCCATTTCCACCTGACATCTTCTGCTGATCATTCATACGGCGTATGAATTCACTTTGTGTGATGATGATGGGTGCCTCAGTTTCATACCTACTCTCGAACTGAACCTGGTACTTTTCTTTTCCAAGTACATCTTCAAACAAAGGCTTTAAAGCCGCTTCATCTTCTTCCGTTAACTTGGATGGAATTTCTTCGTCTTTTTGAATAAGTTTCTCGATAGAATCTGAATCCACTCTGGCAAAGGAAATGCCTTCCAATTTTTGCTCGAGTTTGGACAACAAGTGTGGTGTTAAAGGACTATCCAATAATAACACATCATAATTCTTGTTCTTAGCAGATTGAATGAATGCGTGTTGTTCATCTTTACTTGTCGCATACAAATATACCAGGCGGTCATTCTTATCAGTTTGACTGTCTTTTACTTTTTCCTTGTACTCCTCAAACGTGAAGTAATCTCCATCTACGTTTTTGAACAAGGAGAACTTCTCAGCTCTGTCGTAAAACTTATCCTGAGTTAACATGCCATATTCCATAAATACGTTGATGTCATCCCATTTAGATTGAAAATCTTCTCTGTCGTTTTTGAACATTTCTTCCAACTTATCAGCCACCTTTTTCATAATATGGTTACTGATTTTTTTGACGTTGCCGTCAGACTGCAGGTAAGACCTTGATACATTCAAAGGAATGTCAGGAGAATCAATAACACCATGTAACAATGTCAAAAAGTCCGGTACAATTTCCTCAACAGAATCTGTAATGAACACCTGATTAGAGTACAATTGGATTTTGTTTCTCTGAATTTCTACATTGTTTTTCAGCTTGGGGAAGTACAATATCCCTGTTAAGTTGAACGGATAATCCACGTTTAAGTGAATGTTAAACAATGGTGGTTCTGTAAACGGGTACAAATCCTGGTAAAACTGAGTATAGTCTCCAGGTTTTAGAGAACTCGGTGATTTTGTCCATAATGGATCTGTACTGTTGATTTGATTAGGAACTTTGGTCTCTATTTTCTTTGGATTTCCCTCCTCATCTTTTGCTCCCGAAGGATCTTCGATCATCTCTGTTTTCTCTCCAAAAATGATAGGAACCGGCAAGAATTTACAGTACTTGTTAAGAATTGTACCCAATCTAGCTTCTTCCAGAAATTCAGTCGTGTCCTCTGCCACGTGCAACACGATATGAGTTCCTCTCTCCTCCTTTTCTGCATCTTCAATTGTATAGTTCGGACTGCCATCACAGGTCCATTTAACAGGAGTAGCCCCTTCCTGATGAGACAAACTAATAATCTCTACTTCTTTGGCTACCATAAAGGCCGAATAGAATCCAAGTCCGAAATGTCCAATAATACCTTCCGACTTGTCCTTATATTTATTAACGAACTCCTCAGCTCCTGAAAACGCAATTTGATTGATGTATTTATCAATTTCTTCTGCTGTCATCCCCACACCATTGTCTTTAATAGTGATGGTCTTCGCATCTTTATCGAGGACAACCTCTACTTTCAAATCGCCCAATTCTCCTTTAAATTCACCCAAAGAAGACAAAGTCTTTAGTTTTTGAGAAGCATCTACTGCATTTGAGACCAACTCTCTCAGGAAGATCTCGTTGTCAGAGTATAAAAACTGTTTAATGATTGGAAAAATATTCTCCGTTTGAACATTTATAGTACCTGTGCTCATAATTGTAATTTTTCAAGAGACATGTCAATATCAGTGCCAATTGAAGAATACTGACAAAATGTCGAAATGACTGAAAAAAAATGATAAAAACGGCAGATCAGTCCTTAAGAAACTGCATTTTCCATGAACTTATGTCGGTATAATTGGCACCTGAACTGTCTACTTCAAACTCAATATTGAGTTCTTTATTCGCCAAACGGGTCAATTTTAACAATTGTTGTTCAGCACTGTCCTCATTAAAATTTGTAATACTGGAATCAGGCATTCCTCCCTGATCATTCCAATCTTTGAGATAAGTGTACTTGATCAGAATATGAGATTTGGATTTACCGTCTCCCGCACGCCATTCCCATTTTCCTACCCAGGTAATTTCCCGATCGTATGAACTACCTGTATTGACATTGTATTCCTGGCGCTTAAGTCTGTGAGTCACAGAATCCTTTCCGTAAAAACTGTAGTAGACATACATGTCCTGGCTATAATCGACTTGCTGAGTTGAAGAACTAAAATCAACATGATTGGTGAAATTGCTGTAGTCGAATACTTCATTGAACTGAAGTGGAATGCTGGGCGCATTGAATTCTCTTGAGCCCCTTCCTTTATAAAGGGTCCAGCTGCCCTTGAGTCTTTGTTTTCTGGAATAGATAGAGAAAAGTGGATCATCACTTCCTTTCTTGCAACTATGGGCAATGATGACGATTAATAATAGGCCAAAAACTTTTCTCATGGTGCTAAAATAAAAAAGTCCGGACTAACAAGCCCGGACTCTTTATATAGAAAATTAAATTTTCTTAGAAGTGGAACATCAATCTGATAGCACCACCGTTGTTGTCAGTATCAATACCGAAAGAAGAACCACCGGCAGAAACAGTCTCAACAGTTTCGAAACCTGTACCAGCTGTGTTCAACTGCTCAGTCATAGTAGTTACATCACTCTGAGAGCTGAAAGCTAATCCCCATCCGTACTCAGCACCGATAGAAATTTTTGGAGCGAAGAAATACTCAATTCCGATAACACCTCTCAATCCAAGACCGAAAGTACCACTGCTTTGCTCAGTCATTCTAGAGTTAGTGAAAGAACTAGTCATAGTGTTAAAGTCAGTAGTTGTAGCACCAAAAGTAGTAGTGCTCATTGCGTTACCGTAAGTGTAAGTATCTTTAGAACTAGAAGTCATGATCAATAAATCACCACCGTAGTATCCTTGAAGTCTGTTGTGACCTTTTCTTTTCTCGATACCACCACCAAGTACGATATTGCTACCGCCTTCTTTCAACTCATCGTTTACCATCGCAGTAGACGCTGGATCAGCAGCAACAGCTACATCATCAGTTACTAAGTTGTTAGTAGTTGTAGATCCAAATCCTAATCTTAACCAACCTCTTACAGCAGTTTCAGAATCTAGGAAATATTTCCCCATGATAGCGTTGTTTCCATTTTCCCAAGCAGCATTCAAAGTGTTACCTGAAGCTCCGTTGAACATGTCACCAACATAGTTTAACAATGGGTTAGCATCAAAACCAAGTGCCCAATCACCACTCTCTGGAAGGATCATGTGACCATCTTTGTTTTTTAAATCTTGTGCATTAGAAGCTACTGTTAAGCTCAATGCTGCCGCAACTAAAAGTACGTGCTTTTTCATAATTGTTTATTTTGGTTTAACTTTTTTACAAAATTTCTCGAGACAAATATAAAGTCTCATTTTAAAATAGATCAAACAAACTCAAAGTCTTTTAAACCTATTTCTGTTAATAACTGCCGCTCTTAACGAAAGTAATCACAACAAGGTTACAAACTTTATCTTTTTTTGTTTTCACTTACTCGTTATGATGACATTTTTCTCCGATAGGTTGCAAGTATTATCGATTTTTATTCTGAAGCATTGGTACGAAACGAAAATCACCATGCGACTCTTCCTCAATCCCTGCCTCTGTACGTCTTAATTTCAACATATTTTGGACTTCATTTCCAACCGGAATAACTATAATTCCTCCAATGCTCAATTGATTCAACAATTGTAGAGGAACTTCCGGTGCGCCACAAGTCACAATTATTCTGTCAAAAGGTGCAAACGCTTTTTTTCCAGCATACCCATCTCCGTAATAGAGTTTGCATCTGTAATTAAACTTTTCCAACAAGATTCGAGTGGAGTCGTATAATTTCTTTTGACGTTCTATGGAATAGACCTTACATCCCATTTCACACAAAACCGCAGTTTGATAACCCGAGCCGGTTCCAATCTCCAATACCTTCATGCCCTTTTCCAATTCCAACAGCTGTGTTTGAAATGCAACAGTATATGGTTGAGAAATGGTTTGTCCTTCCCCAATAGGAAAGGCTTTATCTTCATAGGCCAATTCTAAAAAAGCATTGTCCAAAAACAAATGACGTGGCACATTGTCCATCGCAGTCAGAACCCTTTGGTCAAAAATCCCCTTCTCTTCAAGAAGTTTGAGCAGCTTTTTTCTTAAGCCTTTGTGTCTATAATTATCAATCACATTGGCAAATGTAAGTAGCACAAAGCTGTCTTAAGCAAACTTGCACTCAAAAGAATTAACATCTCACAGTGTATGATTCTTTGCCACCTTAGTTCAAGCCTTTTATATGTGGGTTAATTTTGACAAAAAAAGATCACATGCTAAAAATTGGTGTAGTAGGCACAGGACATCTTGGTAAAATCCATCTGAAATGTATCAAACAACTAACTGAAGAATATGAGTTGGTAGGATTTCATGATATAGATGCAGATAACGCTAAACAGGTTGCTGAAGAATTTTCAACGGTTTTTCACAGTGAACTTGATGATTTAATTGCCGCATGTGACGTGATTGATATTGTAACACCTACGCTATCTCACCACGACATTGCTTCAAAGGCTATTAGACAGTGCAAGCACGTTTTCATTGAAAAACCTGTGAGCAATACACTGGAAGAAGGTAAGTCAATCATTAACCTATCTCATGAAGCGGAGATCAAAGTTCAGGTAGGTCATGTGGAACGA
>JAUILH010000124.1 GCA_030433115.1 Bacteroidia bacterium
TACATCACGCTATTGATATCAGTTGCAAATTCAATCCATGATCCTTTGAAAGGAATTACTCTGGCTGAATACAATTTAGTTCCGTTAGCGTACATTGATAGAAAGAAAAAATTACCCGTTACTACGCTATTTAGAGCAATTGGGTGGGAAAGTGATAAAGACATCCTTGAAATCTTTGACCTGGCTGATGAAGTCAAAGCTACCAAAGCTGGTTTGAAGAAAGTATTGGGTAGAAAATTGGCCGCAAGAGTATTGAAGACATGGATCGAAGATTTCGTGGATGAAGATACAGGAGAGGTAGTATCTATCGAAAGAAATGAAGTGATCATTGACCGTGAGACCATCATCGAGGAAGAGCACATTGATATGATTCTTGATGCAGGTGCTAAAACAGTGATCTTGCACAAAGATGATGTAAACTCTGCCGATTACGCGATCATCTATAACACACTTCAGAAAGATACATCTAACTCTGAAAAAGAAGCAGTAGAACACATCTACCGTCAATTAAGAAACGCTGAACCACCAGATCAGGAAACGGCTCGTGGTGTAATCGATAAATTGTTCTTCTCTGAAACCAGATATGATTTAGGTGAAGTTGGACGATTTAGATTGAATAAAAAATTAAATCTAACCGAGTCTTTTGATCAGAGAGTATTGACAAAAAGCGATATCATCTCTATCATCAAAAACTTAATTGAATTGATCAACTCTAAAACAGATGTGGATGATATCGATCACTTAAGTAACAGACGTGTTAGAACAGTTGGAGAGCAATTGCATAACCAGTTTGGTGTTGGTTTGGCCAGAATGGCAAGAACCATTAGAGAGAGAATGAATGTGAGAGATAATGAGGTCTTCACACCAACAGATTTGATCAATGCCAAAACATTGTCATCTGTTATCAACTCTTTCTTTGGTACCAACCAGCTATCTCAGTTCATGGATCAAACAAACCCATTGTCTGAGGTAACACACAAAAGAAGATTATCAGCACTCGGACCAGGCGGTCTCTCGAGAGAAAGAGCCGGATTTGAGGTGCGTGATGTTCATTACACGCACTACGGAAGACTGTGTACGATTGAAACACCGGAAGGACCAAACATTGGTTTGATTTCTTCACTATGTGTATTCGCGAAAGTGAATAAATTAGGTTTCATCGAAACACCATATAGAGAAGTTGAAAAAGGTAAAGTTGACTTGAAAAAAGATCCACTTTATTTAAGTGCTGAGGAAGAAGATAACAAGACCATCGCACAGGCTAACGCCACAATCGATGAAAAAGGTAACTTCCTAACCGAAAAAGTAAAGGCAAGATTTGAAGGCGACTTCCCAGTAGTGGAGCCAACAGATCTTCACTTGATGGATGTAGGAACTAACCAGATTGCATCTATTGCCGCATCTATGATTCCTTTCTTGGAGCATGATGATGCCAACCGTGCCCTGATGGGATCGAACATGCAACGCCAGGCAGTACCTTTATTAAGACCAAACTCACCAATCGTTGGTACAGGTTTGGAGAAAGGTGTAGCTGAAGATTCAAGAGTATTGATCAACGCAGAAGGCGACGGTACTGTTGAATATGTGGATGCTGAAGAAATCACTATCAAGTACGAAAGATCATCAACTGATAAGCTTGTGAGCTTTAAGGATGATGTGATGACTTATAAGTTAACTAAGTTCGCTAAAACCAACCAGGGTACTTGTATGAACTTGAAGCCGATTGTGTCTAAAGGACAAAAGGTGAAGAAAGGTCAGGTATTGTGTGAAGGATACGCTACTCAAAAAGGTGAATTGGCATTGGGACAAAACATGAAGGTAGCCTTCATGCCATGGCAAGGATTCAACTTTGAGGATGCGATTGTGATCTCTGAAAGAGTAGTTAAAGATGATATTTATACATCTATTCATATAGATGAGTATTCATTGGAAGTAAGAGATACCAAAAGAGGTCTTGAGGAATTAACTGCTGACATCCCTAACGTTTCTGAAGAGGCTACTAAAGACCTGGATGAAAACGGATTGATCAGAATTGGTGCAGAGATCAAAGAAGGCGATATCTTGATTGGTAAGATTACACCTAAGGGTGAAACGGATCCTTCTCCGGAAGAAAAACTATTGAGAGCCATCTTCGGTGACAAAGCCGGTGATGTAAAAGATGCATCTTTGAAAGCATCTCCATCACTAAGAGGTGTCGTGATCAATAAGAAATTGTTCTCAAGAGCCATTAAGGATAGAAAATCTAAGGCACAGGATAAACCAATCCTCGAGCAGTTAGATAAAGAATTCGATAAGGAAAGCGCTGAGTTGAAGAAAGTGTTGGTTGGAAAACTGTTAGAATTGACTGGAGATAATAAGTCAGACGGTGTTTTCAATAACTTTAAGGAAGAAATCATCAAGAAAGGGGTGAAGTTTTCTGAAAAGAACTTAGGTGCTGTAGATTATACCATCGTCAACCCTGAAAAATGGACAAAAGATGAAGCTACTAATAAGTTAATCCAAAGATTATTGCACAATTACAACATTGAGGCAAACGACTTATTGGGAATCTACAAGAGAAAGAAATTCCAAATTACTGTTGGAGATGAGTTACCAGCTGGTATCGTTAAGCTCGCCAAAGTTTATGTTGCTAAGAAACGTAAATTGAAAGTGGGTGATAAGATGGCAGGACGTCACGGAAACAAAGGTATCGTTGCGAAAATTGTTCGTGAAGAAGACATGCCTTTCTTGGAAGACGGAACACCAGTAGATATTGTGCTTAACCCACTAGGGGTACCATCTCGTATGAACCTTGGACAGATTTATGAAACTGTGCTTGGTTGGGCAGGATTAGAATTAGGATTAAAATTTGCCACACCAATTTTTGATGGGGCGAGCATTGATGACATCAATCACTATACCGATAAGGCCAATGTGCCAAGATATGGTAAGTCTTATCTATATGACGGTGGAACAGGAGAGCGTTTTGATCAACCAGCAACAGTTGGTGTGATCTACATGCTGAAACTAAGCCACATGGTTGATGATAAAATGCACGCAAGATCAATTGGACCTTACTCGTTGATTACACAACAGCCATTAGGTGGTAAGGCACAGTTTGGTGGACAAAGATTTGGTGAAATGGAGGTATGGGCATTGGAAGCATTTGGTGCAGCAAACATCCTTCGTGAAATCCTTACGGTTAAGTCTGATGACGTAATCGGAAGAGCCAAAGCTTATGAAGCAATCGTGAAGGGAGATAACCTTCCAGAACCTGGAATTCCAGAATCGTTCAACGTATTGTTACACGAGTTAAGAGGTCTTGGATTAAACATCACATTAGACTAATCACCAAATTAAGAATTAAGAATTTTATATAAAATAAGATATGGCGGCTTACAGACAAGATAATAAGGTTCAACCGAAATTTTCAAACATTACGATTAGCCTTGCGTCTCCTGAGATGATTCTAGAAATGTCTCATGGAGAGGTCTTAAAACCTGAAACCATTAACTACAGAACTTATAAACCTGAAAGAGACGGACTTTTCTGTGAAAGAATCTTCGGTCCTGTAAAGGATTATGAGTGTCACTGTGGTAAATACAAAAGAATCCGATATAAAGGAATCGTTTGTGATAGATGTGGTGTAGAGGTAACCGAAAAGAAAGTACGAAGAGAGCGTATGGGACACATCTCATTGGTGGTTCCTGTAGCGCACATCTGGTACTTCAAGTCTTTACCTAACAAAATTGGTTATTTGCTTGGATTACCAACCAAGAAATTGGATCAAATCATTTATTACGAGAGATATGTTGTAATTAATGCCGGTCCGGCTACCAACGAAGAAGGTGAACCATTGAACACAATGGATTACTTAACAGAGGAGGAGTACTTGGATATCCTTGAAAAATTACCGAAAGAGAATCAATACTTAGAAGATTCAGATCCGAACAAGTTCATCGCTAAGATGGGAGCAGAGGCATTATACAGCCTGTTGCAGAGATTGGATTTGGATAGCTTGTCTTACGAGCTAAGACATAAAGCCAATACTGAAACCTCTCAGCAAAGAAAAGCAGAAGCCTTGAAGCGTCTTCAAGTGGTAGAAGCTATGAGAGGATCTCAGGAGCGCATTGAAAACCGTCCGGAATGGATGGTTGTGAAGGTTGTACCAGTGATTCCACCAGAATTGAGACCATTGGTACCATTGGATGGTGGTAGATTTGCTACGTCTGATTTGAATGACCTTTACAGAAGAGTAATTATCAGAAATAACCGTTTGAAGCGTCTAATCGAGATCAAAGCACCAGAGGTGATTTTGAGAAATGAGAAACGTATGCTTCAGGAAGCTGTTGATTCTTTATTCGATAACTCTAGAAAATCAAGTGCGGTTAAGACAGAGTCTAACAGACCTTTGAAGTCATTATCTGACTCTTTGAAAGGTAAGCAAGGTCGTTTCCGTCAGAACTTATTGGGTAAACGTGTTGATTATTCTGCTCGTTCGGTGATCGTCGTTGGACCACACTTGAAATTGCACGAATGTGGATTGCCTAAAAACATGGCTGCCGAGCTATTCAAGCCATTCATCATCCGTAAGATGATTGAAAGAGGGATTGTTAAGACGGTAAAATCAGCTAAGAAAATTGTTGATAGAAAAGAGCCGGTTGTTTGGGATATTCTTGAAAACGTATTAAAAGGTCACCCTGTACTACTTAACCGTGCACCAACACTGCACAGATTAGGTATTCAGGCCTTCCAACCCAAATTAATTGAAGGAAAAGCGATTCAGCTTCACCCATTAGTGTGTACTGCCTTTAACGCGGATTTCGATGGGGATCAAATGGCAGTTCACTTACCATTAGGTAATGCTGCCGTATTGGAAGCACAGTTGTTGATGTTGGCTTCTCACAATATCCTAAACCCTGCTAACGGTGCACCAATTGCTGTACCATCTCAGGATATGGTATTGGGGCTTTACTACATTACCAAGAGTAAGAGAAGCACAAAAGAGGAGGTCGTGAAAGGTGAAGACATGACTTTCTACTCTCCGGAAGAGGTGATCATTGCTTACAATGAGAAGAAGTTAGACCTTCATGCTAACATTAAGGTAAGAACGCACGATATTGATGAAGAAGGCAATGAAGTATTGAAATTAATCGATACCACCTGTGGTAGAGTGTTGTTCAACCAACACGTACCAAAAGGAGCCGGATACATCAATGAAGTATTGACAAAGAAAGCCTTGAGAGGAATCATCGCAGACGTGATGAAGAAAACAGGTATGTCAACTTGTGCTAAGTTCTTGGATGATATTAAAGGACTTGGTTTCTATATGGCCTTCAAAGGTGGTTTGTCGTTCAACCTGGATGATGTAATTATCCCGAAAGAGAAAGAAACGCTGATTGAAAAAGCAGCAACAGAGGTGGATGAAGTAGTGATGAACTACAACATGGGATTGATCACCAACAATGAACGTTACAACCAGATCATTGATATTTGGACACATACCAACTCTAGGTTGACCCACACTTTGATGGAGAAATTGAAGACTGACAGACAAGGATTCAACTCTATCTATATGATGATGGATTCTGGTGCAAGGGGATCTAAAGAACAGATTCGTCAGTTATCAGGAATGAGGGGATTGATGGCTAAACCGCAAAAATCGGGAGCCTCTACTCAAGAGATTATTGAGAACCCAATCCTATCTAACTTTAAAGAAGGCTTATCAATTCTTGAGTACTTTATTTCTACTCACGGTGCCCGTAAAGGTTTGGCCGATACCGCCCTTAAAACGGCAGATGCTGGTTACCTAACCAGACGTTTGGTAGATGTGGCTCAGGATGTAGTGGTAAGAGATGAGGATTGTGGTACTTTGAGAGGTTTAACTGTGTCAGCTCTTAAGAATGACAATGATGTAATCGAACCATTATTTGATAGAATTTTAGGTAGGTATACCGTTCATGATGTGTATCACCCAGAGTCTGGCGAATTGTTGATTGCTGCCTCCGAGCACGTAACAGAAGAGATCGCTCATGCGATTGAAGATTCAGGAATCGAAGAGGTTGAAGTAAGATCTGTCTTGACTTGTGAGACAAGAAGAGGGGTTTGTGTGAAGTGTTATGGTAGAAACTTATCTACTAACCGTCCTGTTCAAATAGGAGAAGCTGTTGGTGTGATTGCTGCACAGTCGATCGGTGAACCTGGAACACAGTTGACATTGAGAACATTCCACGTTGGGGGTACAGCCTCTAACATTGCTGATGAAAACGATTTAAAAGCAAAAGCAGCTGGTAAAATCGAAATTGAAGAGCTGAGAACAGTATCTAAGAAATTAGATGATGGTTCTGAAGTGGAAGTGGTGATCGGTAGATCTGCTGAAATGAAGATCATTGATGCGAAAACTGGTATCGCTGCTGCAACAGGTAACATTCCTTACGGTTCACACCTTAAAGTTAAGAACGGTGCTAAATTGAAGAAAGGTGATGTGATCTGTACTTGGGATCCATACAATGCCGTGATCTTATCTGAAACTGCTGGTAAAATTGATTTCTCTAACATTGAGGAAGGCATTACTTACCGAGAAGAAGTGGATGAGCAAACTGGATTTACTGAGAAAGTAATTACGGAAACCAGAGATAAGAAGAAAATTCCTACCATTCACGTGATGGATGCAAAAGGTAAAGAAGAGTTGAAAAACTACAACTTACCTGTAAGTGCACACATCATTGTGAACAAAGGAGATAAAATTGAAGCTGGTGATATTCTGGCTAAGATTCCACGTGTAGCTGGTAAGACCGGGGATATTACAGGTGGTCTTCCAAGAGTAACTGAGCTCTTTGAAGCACGTAACCCATCTAACCCTGCTGTTGTATCTGAGATTGATGGTATTGCATCATTTGGTAAGATCAAACGTGGTAACCGAGAGGTAATAATTGAGTCTAGAACTGGTGAGGTGAAGAAGTACCTATGTTCTTTGGCGAAACATATCCTTGTTCAGGAAAACGATTTCGTTAAAGCGGGTGCACCATTATCAGATGGGGCAATTACACCTAAAGATATCTTGAATATCAAAGGACCTACAGCCGTTCAGGAATACTTAGTAAATGAAGTACAGGAAGTTTACCGTTTACAGGGTGTGAAGATTAACGATAAGCACTTTGAGGTAATTGTGCGTCAAATGATGAGAAAGGTTGAAATCCTTGATCCGGGAGACACTATGATGCTCGAGAAGAAAGCCGTTAACAAATTTGATTTCATGGAAGCCAATGATGCTATCTGGGGAATGAAAGTTGTTGAAGATGCTGGTGAGTCTGAAAACTTAAAAGCTGGACAGATCATTTCTGCCAGAAAATTAAGAGATGAGAACTCACAACTAAGAAGAATGGATAAGAATCAGGTAACAGCGCGTGAAGCCATTCCTGCCACGTCTAAACCATTGCTTCAAGGTATCACTAAGGCCTCTCTTCAAACGGATAGCTTTATCTCAGCTGCTTCCTTCCAGGAAACAACTAAGGTATTAAATGAAGCTGCCGTTGGTGGAAAGACAGACGGACTTCTTGGATTGAAAGAGAACGTAATCGTAGGACACTTAATCCCTGCCGGAACAGGAACCAGAAGGTTCCAGAAGATGGTGGTTGGATCACAAGAAGAATACGATGAACTGGTAGCAAGTAAAGAAGAAGCTTCAGTTGAAGAATAAATTAATGTAAAACCAAAAACCCTGACATTCCTAGAATCGTCAGGGTTTTTTTTGCCCACGCTTGAGCAAAAATACAAGCGTTGTACTAAACGAAAACGATATGTCAGATCAAAACGAAAACAACAATCAGCTCAATATTGAATTAAACGAAGAAGTAGCTGAAGGGATTTATAGCAACTTAGCAGTTATCACACATTCTAACTCAGAATTTGTGGTGGATTTCATCAAGGTGATGCCGGGTGTGCCTAAAGCAAAGGTGAAGTCAAGAATCTTTTTGACACCTCAACACGCCAAAAGGTTAGCCAGAGCCTTAAATGAGAATTTGAATAAGTTTGAGAGTCTTCACGGACCAATTCAGGATTCCGATCCATCAGGTGGAATTCCACTTAATTTTGGAGGACCTACTACGCAGGCTTAACTCATTTAATTTATATTTGAGAAATGGCAGACAGTTGATTGGCCATTTCAAAGACACGATTATGGCTAGGAAAAAGTTCAAGATTAACAAGGGAAATTCTAACAAAGAAGAAACTCCTAAGGTAGAAGAGGTAGCTTCAAATGAACAAGAAGAACAATCTACCGGCTTATCTGCCAAACGAGTCCTAATCATTTTTAAAATAGCATACATCCTAATTCTTGGAATAGTATTCCAAACCAATTATGACAAAGTATATGACGATAAAATTTCCATGGGTGGAGATAATATCGTTTACTATTCTTTAGGCAAAGCATTGGCTGAAGGAAAGGGCTACGTCAACGCGCATCTAGCCGGAGAACCTGTTATGACAGGCTATCCACCCATGTATCCCTATATGATCAGTAAAATCATTGATCCGGAAGATGAACCGCTGAGTAATATTGAAACAGTTAAAAAATTCAATGGACTGCTGTTCTTCTTGTCTATGGTGTTGCTTTTCCTCACATTCGCACGGGTGGGAGGGAACGTGCATATAGCCTTTGCCGTGTCGGTATTGTGTCTGTTTAATGCTATGCTGCTGGAGTATTCGTTCATTGCAATGAGTGAAATTCCATTTATGTTCTTCACAGCATTGTGCCTGTATTTTTGTACGAAAATCGACTTTAAAAGAGTCCCTTATAAATCTGCTTATTTCTGGGCGACATTGGTTGCTCTTTTGGCCACTTATTACACCAGAGCATTAGGATTGGCAGTTTTTGGGGGCATATTCCTCTCTTTCCTGCTTCAAAAGAAATGGTGGTATGTCGTGGGGATTACAGCGGGATTTGTTTTAGGCATCATGCCATGGCAAAACTATGTATCATCCAATGGAGGCAGTTTTTATATCAAACAATTAAAGGCCAAAAACCCTTACCGAATGGAAGAAGGGAACATGAGTGGTTTGAGTGATTGGGGAGGTCGTTTCATTGAGAATTTAGAGCGTTATGTGGGAAGAGAGATTCCCTATGCTGTATATGGTGAGAAATTCACCAAATATATGGATCCAAAAACTGGAGATCCTACACCTATTCAGAATTCTGAAATGATGCTTGGTTTGTTTGTCATTGGTTTGGCACTATTCGGGGTATTTAAATTGCCCAAACACCGATGGCTTATTCTGGGAATTGTGCTGGGAACCATGTCCATTGTAATGCTCTGGCCAGAGGTATGGTTTGGTCCACGTTTTATTATTCCTTTAATACCAATAATAACCTTTCTGTTCGTGTTTGGCTTGTATAAGTTGGTTGAGTTTGTGATTCAAAAGGCTGCTGGAGAGAATCTCAAAAAAGTGAATCCATTAGTGCTTCAAGCCATAATTATTTTACCGGTTCTACTTTATCTCGGATCTAAAATGACACCTGGTGTAGATAAGCTGGAAGAGGCAGCGGGACATAAATACCATCCAAAATATACCAATTACTTTGCACTTGCGGAGTGGGCAAAATTGAATACCCCTGAGGATGCCATCATTTGTTGTAGAAAACCTGCTATGTTCAGCTTCTTTTCAAATAGGCAGTGTCACATGTATCGCAAAAAAGAAAACCGAGAGTTGATCCTGGAAAATTTTATTGAGGTAGGAGTGGACTATGTGGTTTTAGACGGACTGGGATATTCATCGACCGGACTCTATCTGCAACCTGCTATCAATAAATATCGCTGGAAGTTTGAAAATGCCAAAGTGGTAGGAAACATCAAGAAAAGAGACCCTATGAATCCAGTGAATTATCTATTTAAGTTCAATCCGGAATCTGGTTACACCGGTGAGTTTAACGGTGATAAAAAGGAAGGAGAAGGTAAGTTGATATATTTCGATAAAACTGTTTATGAGGGAACCTTCAAGAATAACGTTCGTGAAGGTTATGGCGTGTATACCTGGCCTAACGGTAATGTTTTTTCAGGAGACTGGAAAAACAATGTTAGAAGCGGTGAAGGAAAACTTCAAATTGCCAATGGAGACTTCTATAAAGGTATTTGGGTCAATGACTCTATGAGAGGAGAATATTATTTTGAAAGTCCTTCAAGGAATATCAAATCCATTAGTATTTGGAAAGACAATAAGGTCATTGGCAGCCGACCGTTGACTCCAGCAGATTCGGCTAAGTATATTCTTGGGGAGGAAGTTGTTCAGGATACTTTAGTGAAATAGAATTACTGGAACCTAGACCACACAATGAACGGTTTCTCAGAGGAGCCACAACGAAGGAGACTTTTACTAAATGACTTCAAACTAGCCCGATATTCCCATCCTTAATTCTACTGAATCGCTTTGCCATTGTGAATAATATACCCAAAGTTCAGTGACAAACTCCAGGGCATCTCTTTTTGATCGTAATAGTTGGCATTGAAACTAACCGGCCCCAATGGACTATGGTACACAAAACTACCGGACGCCAACCAGGCTCTTCCGTCAAAATAATCGCCTATTTGAGCCTCATCATCTGCCGTTCTTTCAATCAACCAGATAGGTTGGAACAAATATCCGCCAAAACGCGCCTCAATATTCTTGGTGATGTTAATGACGGTATTCAGTCCTCCACCAGCATATTGATAGGCCTTAAATTGAGGTAAAAAGAAGGTCTTCATCTCAGGTATAGGTTCAAATGAAGGTGCTGCCAGCAAAGAGGCGGTATAGTTCTCAAAGAATTTTTGTGTTGAAAAAACACCTTCCAGATACAGACCAAATTTGAACCGCCCTTTGCGCTTGAAGTAATTGCGATACTTTAACTGACCATAAACCCAGGCATGGTTGTCTACAATAGAATCTCTGTTGACATTAGTAGTGCCAGGATAACTCACCTCATTCCCCTGAACACCTGTGAATTTTAGAGACAAATAGGTGCCATAATTGGCATATTGCTTTCTGTTGAGTGTGCTTCTTTCAAAATGCAACTTACCCGCAATGGGATAGAAGTTGGTGACGTCTGCTGTATCGCTAGAGCTGAACTCTTCCACTTGATAATACCTGAAATCCATATCTGCATACAAGCCTTCAAAAGTGAGCTTACTTCTATTTCCGGTTGGTAAGCTTAACTTAAGACCACCATATTGCTCCCTGTTTACAATAAAAGAGGGTCTACTTTCTTCAAAGAATGTGGCAAAACTCCTGAAATAATCCCATCGATTCAAACTATAAAATGGCTCAACGTTGATTGGAATTTTGGTCGGGAAATTGAAACGAATGGCTCCATATGCTGCTCCATAGTACTTGCCGAAATAGCTGTGTCCAATCAACTTAATGCCATATTTTCCAAAGTAATTATACTCTAAACCAAGGTAAGCTGTGTTGATGGGGCGCGAGGAGAAATTTCCTCCAAGTTCAAAAACGATTTCTTTTTGTTTAGTAACGTTTATTGAAAGATCATAGGTGCTGTCCAGAGGGTTATATGTAGCGGTAGGATAGGTAAATGCTACATTATCATCCAAAGCCAGTTTGAAGTAATTCTTTTTAAGTTCGGCAAGTGATAAGGTCTTATTTTTTCTGTTGAGCAACTTTGAAACATAGATACTTTGCTTCTTATTCAGACCATTAATTTGTGTTTTTTTGAATTTAAGTGGTGGAATCTGAGATTTAAATCGATCTCTCCTGGCTGATCTGCTCGCACTGTCCTGAGTAGGGACTCCCATTGCAATAATTGAATCACATAGGGCTGCCGCTTCTGTATATCCACCAGCAATAGCCTTTTTGATCTTTTCAAAATCAAATGTCCCTATTTGATCTACTTTGGGCTCAATCATTACTCCTTTTCCTTCAGGAACATCAAAGTTAGATGAAGACACAATCATGTTTTTTACTTGAGACAATAAGTCATCCGCGGTAGCCGGAGCATTGTTGCCAGAAACATTACTTCCAATAATAAAATCAGGATTAAAATTATCAATCATCACATCTATCGGGAAGTTATTATAAAGACCTCCATCAAACATTACCACACCGTTCACCTCAATCGGTTTCAGGTAAAACGGATAACTCATTGAAGCCCTTACCGCTGTGCTCAGCGGACCATCTTTAAAAATCACACTTGTTTTGGTGTTGATATCAGACGCTACACATCTAAATGGCAAGTAAAGCTTGTCAAAATCATTCCCGGCAGAGGCAGATGGTCCCGAATACATACTCAACATCTGGAAATCGATCAGAGTGGGTGTAATAAAGTTGGTTGGCAAACCCTTGTTGAAAATGGAATCTTTGCTAAAATGGAGTCTCATCCAGGCCGCATTCAGTTCAGGGTCTTTAAAGTAGTAGGCGTAAGATTCTTCAATAAGCCCGTCTACCATCAACTGGAATTCCTCACTTTCAGCAATCTGCTGGATTTCATCGGGTGTGAAACCAGAGGCATATAGACTTCCTATAAGGGCACCTGCAGAAGTTCCCGTTATGTAATTTATTTGGATGTTTTTTTCTTCCAAGGCCTTTAAAACACCTATGTGTGCCATGCCTGTAGCACCT
>JAUILH010000125.1 GCA_030433115.1 Bacteroidia bacterium
CAATAAAAACCAACTGATTATTTTAAACGGCCTTCAAACGCTTTCTGGCGGACTGAGTTCACAGCTATCAGAATACATCAACAATGGCGGAAACCTGACCATATTTCCTCCGGAAGCGAACATGGACATCAATTCCTACGGTCAATTCTTGTCTGCCAATGGAGTCAACAGCTACGTATCTCAAAACAAAAGCTCTAATATGCAGGTTAAGAGTTATAACAGAGACCATGTATTCTTTCAAAATCTATTTGAGAAGGAGAACCCTGGTGTGAACCTTCCTAAGACCAGTTTCTACTACCAAATTGGAGGCACTTACTCCAGTAAACAAGTGGTACTCTTGGATTTTTACAACGGCTCCCCTGCCTTGAGTTTATATCCTGTTGGAGCAGGAAAAGTTTACTTATCAGCCATCCCACTCGCTGCCAACGTGAGCAACTTTAAACGAAATTGGATTTTGGTCACTTCTGCCTTGCGCATGGCGGAAATGAGTTACCCTAAAAAACCTCTTTTCTTCACCATTGGTGGCACAGAATACCCAAGTCTTATCGACAAAGGTTTCAATAAAGAAGTCAATTTTGAGATTTCAAATGGTCAATCAAGTATCATCCCTATTAGCGACAGAAGCAAAGCAGGAAGTATCTCATTAATTGACGCTTTGGGTGGAGATGGCAACAGCATCATTAAAAGTGCCGGGGTTTACGATTTAAAATACGATGGTGAATCTATTGATCAACTGGCTTACAATTTTGACAGAAAAGAAAGCATCATGACTTTCACAGAGTCTATTGAAGCACTTGAAGGCAAGCTGATTAACTTAAATCTGAAGAACTTACATATTCAGGAAGCTAAGGAAATTAACGATTTAATCTCGTCCATTGAAAACGAGAAAAACAAAGAATACTGGAAACATTGTTTAATAGCTGCCCTCCTATTTCTGGGGCTTGAAATATTAATTATCCGTTTATGGAAGCAATAAACTGTCACATTAAATCAGCTGTCGTGATAAATCTTCAATCCAAACTGCACGGCACAAAGCAAGACATCATTATCGAAAATGGTGTGATTAAGCAAGTTGGTGAAAACCTGGAGTCAGATCACACGGTCATCAGCTCTCCAAATCTTCACGTATCAATTGGCTGGATGGATTTAATGAGTCGGTTTTGTGACCCGGGCATGGAGCACAAAGAAACGGTTCAGTCGGGTTTGAAGGCTGCCAGGGCGGGAGGTTTTACAGAAGTATGTGTTGCACCGGTAACCCAACCAGTAGTTGATTCCAAATCCGGAGTTAACTATTTAAAGGGACAAGCGCTCAATCAGGGCGTTCGACTGCATCCGATTGGCACTTTATCTGTTGGTATGAAAGGAGAAAACATCAGTGAGATGTATGACATGCAGCAAGCAGGTGCAGTGGCTTTTGGAGACGACAAACAATCAGTGAGTGCAGGTGTTCTGACAAGAGCTCTCCTCTATGCCAAAAACTTTGACGGTACCATATTCAGTTTTCCACATGACAGTTCTTTCGGTGATGGCTTTGTGAACGAAGGTATATCCAGCACTAAAACTGGACTCAAATCAGTCCCAGCCCTAGCGGAAGAAATTCAAATTGAACGTGACCTGGCCTTAGCCAATTACAATGAAACAGGGGTTCATTTCACATTGGTGTCTTCAGGCAGATCTGTTGAACTTATTCGACAAGCAAAAGCCAAAGGACAACGTATCACCTGTGCGGTAAGCGTGATGCATCTCTTATTCAATGAGACCGATACGGAAACCTTCGACAGTCATTTCAAATTAATGCCTCCATTGAGAACGTTAGAAGACCAAAAATTGCTTTGGGATGGCCTAAAAGACGGCACCATTGATGCCATCGTGTCCGACCACACTCCCGAGGACCCCGAAAGCAAGGTCGTAGAATTTGACCATGCTGCTTTTGGTGTGACCAGTCTTGAAACGCTTTATGCCAGTCTCAATAAAACTGAAAATTGGTCAACAGACTTACTTCACAAAGCTTTGGTTGAAGGACCAAGACAAGTTCTTGGAATGACACTCCCGGAATTATCTGTTGGGGCTAAAGCCAATTTGACCTTGTTTGATCCTGAGATTAAATGGACCTATCATAAAACGGAAAGCTTGTCGAAAAACACACCCTTTTTAGGCAAAGAATTGACTGGAAAAGTGATCACAACGGTATTGGCTTGATTAAATCGACGGTCTACCTGGCAGTATTATCTCTTCTAACCTGAAACGTGCTCTACCTGAGGACACATACACTCTTGCATAGAGTCCCATCACATGCCCTTTGGGCTCAAGAATAACGTCATAGCTATTGGATGCAAATCTTGCGGTTCCTAAAGATGTTAAGTTGTACCGGAAAAACGTTCCAAATTCATAAGCCGGCTTGGCTCGGTTAAAACTTCTGTCAAAATACTTTCTGATACCCAGGTCGGCTCTCACAAAATAAGTAAGCGATCGACTACCCTGAATGGACACCGAATACAGATCAAAATTGTCATTAATTGTGCCTTTATAACTCAGCTGACCACCAAGGCTAACACCGAAAACACCTTCTCCATTTCGCTTGGAATCTATAAGATACTTCCCTCCCAACATCATATGTGGAGAGGCATAGTCTAATATGTAATCATCAACTGGTCCTTTATTTTTAAGGGCGTATGCAGATAGACCTAGACCAGCATTCAGCAGAAACTTTTGAGTCATTCTTTCCTCCCAGGAAATATGCATCCCTCCGGCACCATACAACCCAGCCTTCCAAAAGGTCTGATTTGATTGAAAATTTGGATACGAATGACCTATGAACAACTCCATTCCTACCCCATGTTTGTTGGTGTATTTTCTTTGAGCCCTTACTAGAAAGCAAAGTAATGACAAGCAAAGAAGCAGGCAGTTTTTCATGAAGTATTAACTGAATTGGTATGGAGTTGTTGCATAAGCTGATCGAAAAAATCCAAATGCAAGTTCTTCGACCTCAGTTCCAACTCCAGTTTTCTTCTATCAAATGACATCCTGTAAAGTTCATTTGAGTCCATAATTGTAGAAAAACTATTCAAAAAACGCTTAAGTCGATCGTGATCTTTACTTCTGACGAAAAGCTTCTCACCTCCTTGTAAACGTCTAACATTTGTAGAGAATATTGCCCCAATAGAATTCCAAAAACTGACTTTGTATATCGTAAATATTGGGATTGTGTTGCTGTTAAATCTAATTTTCCAGGTACTGCTTACATACAGACTTTGATACTCTGTTGACAAAAGCAAATTTCCTGAGCTATAACTCGCCTTCTTAATTTCAATAACCGCCTCAACCGGCGATTCAATCTTAGATATTACATGATAAGACCACGCACCATATACTCCTTTGAGCTTTCCTTCTTTCTGAGCAATATAATCTGCCAATTCAAAACAAATCTGTTCATTCTTTAGATAAAATGGAGACCTTTTTTCGGCTTCATCGCCATCAGATTGTAAATCTATTATATTGGCGTATTTTTTCACCCCAAAATCTCCGCAATATCCGGCTTAAAATACAGATCACTCTTCATCACCTTGCCATCTTCGCGATAAATCGGTTTGCCGTCTTTATCCAATTTACTCATATTGGACCGTTGAATTTCCTGGAATACTTCTTCAATTTTATGCTGCAAACCGTGCTTCAAGATCGTTCCACACAAAATATATAACTGATCACCCAGTGCATCAGCAATTTCTACCAAATCTCCTTCCTGACATGCTTCAAGGTACTCTTCATTCTCTTCGCGCATCAACTTATAGCGGAGCAAGTAATCCTTTTCCGATAATTTACCTGTTGGCTCTTCCGCATTGGAAATTCCAAAAGCATCATGAAATGTTCTCACTGCATTAATTGTCTCCTGAATGGTCATCTCTTTTTTCATACACTGCCAAATTACAGGTCTTAACAACTTTTAACAAAAAAACAAGTAGCAATTTATCAACTTTACGTTCCATAATTAACGCAGGAATTGCACTTTTACAAGATATTTTAAGACAATGGAGAACAATATGGAAGACTTAAATACACCTCAAAGCAGTCCTTCAACTTCTGGTGGCGGTGCAGTTGACATTCAGGCACTCAACGAACTCATTCAACAAGAAAGTGCGTTTATTGATGCCATTAATATGGAAATGGGCAAAGTCATCATTGGTCAGCACTACATGTTAGAAAGACTGATGATTGCTTTACTCGCAAACGGACATATCTTGCTTGAAGGGGTTCCCGGATTGGCAAAAACATTGGCGATTAACTCTCTTGCGACTACCATAGACGGAAGCTTTAGCAGAATCCAGTTTACCCCAGACTTGCTTCCGGCAGACGTAATTGGAACCATGATCTACAATCAAAAACAAGAGTCATTTTCCGTTAAAAAAGGTCCCGTTTTCAACAACTTCATTTTGGCAGATGAAATTAACCGGGCACCAGCGAAAGTTCAATCGGCTTTACTTGAAGCCATGCAGGAACGCCAGGTTACCATTGGAGATTCCACATTCAAATTAGAGGAACCCTTCTTGGTGATGGCCACTCAAAACCCTATTGACCAGGAAGGAACCTATCCACTTCCGGAAGCTCAAGTCGATCGATTTATGCTAAAAGTCGTTTTAGACTACCCTACCCGAGAAGATGAAAAACTGATTATCAGAAACAATGTTTCTTCGGTAGGTTTTCCAAAGCCCAATAAAATTCTTAAAACTGCTCAGATCAACAAAGCGCGAGGGATTGTGAAGCAAATCTATATGGACGAAAAAATTGAGCGCTACATTGTAGATATAGTGCATGCAACCAGAAATCCTGCAGAGTGTAAGTTGGAGAATCTTGAGCCCCTGATTGGGTTTGGTGGTTCTCCAAGAGCCAGTATTAGTCTTGGAATGGCTTCTAAAGCCTACGCTTTTATGCAAAAAAGAGGTTATGTGGTCCCTGAAGATGTGCGTGCTGTTGCTATGGACATTCTTCGCCACAGAGTGGGCATTACCTATGAAGCGGAGGCAGAAAACATTACTGTAGAAACCATCATCAAGGAAATCATTAACAAAGTAGACGTACCGTAGACATTGGACGCTAAGGAACTCATCAAAAAAGTACGCCGGATTGAGATCAAGACCAAAGGTCTCACTACCCAGCTATTCTCGGGCGAATACCATTCTGCCTTTAAAGGAAGAGGTATGGCATTTAGTGAGGTAAGGGAATACTACTCCGGAGATGAAATTCGTGCCATCGACTGGAATGTGACGGCGCGTTTTGGCGATCCTTATGTTAAAGTATTTGAGGAAGAAAGAGAGCTCACGGTGATGATTATGGTTGACATGAGCGCCAGCATGAACTTTGGAACCAATGCACAACTGAAGTTAGAAACCATCACGGAAATTGCAGCAGTACTGGCTTTTTCAGCGATTCAAAATAATGATAAATGCGGCCTCATTTTGTTTACAGACAAAGTTCACACATTCATTCCTCCCAAAAAAGGAAAAAAACACATTCTCAGAATGATCAGAGAACTCCTGGATTTTGATGAGGAGCGTGGAGAGACCAACGTAGCAGAAGCGCTGAAGTATTTTTCCAGAACCATTAAGAAAAGAAGCATTGCCTTTGTGATGTCCGACTTCATTGACAATGGTTATCAGGATGCTCTAAAATTGGCAAGCAAACGGCATGATGTAGTTGGCATTCAAATTACAGACAAACGAGAAAACGAATTACCCAAAATGGGCTGGGCACATTTCGTGAACCCTGAAACCGGAGAAAAGGAATGGGTAAATACAGCCAGTTCGAAAGTGAGAAAAGAATACCAGAAGCAGGCCGAAACTTTTATGGAAGACACCAGAAACTACTTCAGGGCTGCCGGAATCAGCCATTGTGTAGTTGAAACCAATGAAGACTATATGTTGCCATTAATGAAGCTATTCAAAAGACGATGAAACAACTCTTGTACATAGCGTGTTTATGCTTGTCTTTGAGTGGTTCCGCTCAGGAATTTTCAGCCAAAATCATTGGCAGCTCTCACATTGAGATTGGAGAACAAATTTCGGTCGAAATCCTGTTCAGATCACCTGTAGAAGCTGGTTTACCAGAATTCCCTGAACTAAAAAACGGACAAGCAATTAGTCAAGAAATCGAGTTGGTAAGTATTAGTCAGCCGGACATTAAACAAGACGCGGCCATTACTGAAATCAAACAGGTGGCTTACATCACTTTCTGGGATTCCGGAAGCTTTGTGGTTCCAGGTTTTTCAGCCTTCTACGATGGTGATTCCATTTATACGAACAGCCTCAGTGTTCAAGTGGCAGGTATTGATGTCAACACAGACGATAAACCCAAAGATATTTACAAAATTTATGACGCCGATTGGTCACTTTGGGATCAATTCAACTACTGGTTCAACCACTATTGGTATTGGTTATTGATTGTCGGTCTCATCATTCTATTGGCTTTAAAACTCCCGGACTGGCTCAGGTCTTCGGCAGGAAAAACTATCAAATCAGAACGCTTGCCAACCATTCCTTTCGTTAATCAGCGTCTTGAAGAAATCAAAACGGCTGAAGTTTGGAAAAAGGGAGAACATAAACGCTACTATTCGGAGCTCACTGAAACCATCTGGCTCTACCTTGAAGAACATTTGAATGTGTCTACCCTGGACCAGACATCTGATCAAATTATGGACAACCTGAGCTCTGTTAAACTTGAGCCTTCTCTTAAACAAAAACTGAGAGAACTGCTTAAGACTGCGGACATGGTGAAATTTGCGAAATCAAAACCCGATCCTAAAACCAATGAAACCATGTGGTATTATGCCAAAGATTTTGTTGAAGGAAGTCAAAATCATGAGCTCGAAAAAAAATGATAGGACCACTTCACATATCGGCCATTTGGGATTTTGAGTTCGCAGAACCTGAATATTTGTGGGGGCTATTGATCATTCCATTATTAATTGCTTTTAAGATTCTGTTTAAAAAAAATGCGCCAATTTCACTCACCACCATTGGCAAACGACATAAGCCAAATCACACCTTTCCCATCATTCAGTGGGTCATGTTCTCTCTATCGTTGATTGGCTTGGGACTGCTCATAACCGGTATGGCAAGACCTCAGGATCCGAAAAAAAGAAAAGAAAAAGAAGACAGTTTTGTGCAAGGAATCGACATCATTATTGCCATGGACATTTCCGGTAGTATGGAAGCTGAAGATTTCAAAGATGAAGACAAGGGCATTGAAAACCGACTGGACGCCTCCATTCATGCTGCCAAAGAATTTGTTAGCAAGCGTGAAAACGACAACATTGGTTTGGTAGTATATGGTGGTGAAGCTTTTATGATGAGCCCTCTAAGTACCGACCACAATAACCTCAAAGAAAAGCTAGACGAACTGACCACTGATTTGGTAGTACCGAGAACTGCCATTGGAGATGGATTAAACCTGGCTGCAGCAAGCATTTATAAAAGTGAGGCGAAAAGCAAAGTCATCATATTGCTGACGGATGGTGTTAACAATGCAGGAGAAAAAGATCCATTAGAAGCCGCTGAATACGCAAATGCATATGGAATCAAAGTGTACACCATTGGAATTGGCAAAAATGGAGAAGCTACCATTCCTGTTGATTATGGTGGCGTCAAAGTAAGAAAATCGTTTACAGTTGAAATTGATGAAGATTTGTTGTCTGATATTTCTGAAAGGACGCAAGGCAAATATTACCGGGCAGAGGATGAAGAAGAGCTCCTGAGCATCTATGCCGACATTGATTTACTCGAAAAAAGTAAGCAAAGGTCTTTGTCCGTCACCATTGAGCCGCCTGAAGAATTCAGATGGTTTGTTATTCCCGGACTACTTCTTTTACTGATACCTCTATTGTTGAACCATTTAGTCTTCAGGCAGATTCCATAATGAGCAGAGCCAATACATATCGCTTAGCCCCCTTAGTGGTTACCATTGTTCTTTTGGAGTTAACATTCTGGTCTGTTTTCGTTTGGCTCTATTATATGGTATCAGAAGGAAATCCGGAATTCTTGCTCGAAAACAAAGATTACATCTGGGCAAGTGCCATTCTTCCCCTCTACTCTTTTGTCTACCTGATGTATTACGTTTGGAAGAGAAAAGCAATCAAAAAGTACGCAGACCACCGATTATTGACGCATGTTACTCCCAAAATATCCGCCTCTAAATATGTACTGAGATATGTATTTCAAAGGCTGGGTTTAGGTTTCATAATCATCTCTTTACTTAATCCACAATTTGGCATTTCTAAAAAGGCGGGAATTGCCCAGGGAATTGATGTGGTGTTTGCATTGGATATTTCCAAAAGCATGGAGGCCAAAGATTTGAGCGGTAACTACAGTCGACTAGACATTGCCAAAAGAGCCATCAATAAATTGGTTAAGGACAACATGACCGGTCGTGTTGGGCTACTCGTATTTGCCGGGAACGCCTATAAACAAGTCTCTTTAACTCACGACTATGATGCTTTTAGGTTTGATTTGAGTACTGTAAACACCAATATGCTCAAATATCAGGGCACCAATATCGCCAACGCCATTGATCTGGCTTTAACATCTTTTAACAGCGCTAGTAAAACAAATAAGGCTATTATTGTCGTATCAGATGGTGAGAACCATGAAGCAGATGCGGTGGCAGCTGCTAGAAAGGCGTATGAAAAACATCAGGTAAAAATATATACCATCGGAATGGGCACACCAAAGGGAGCGCGCATTCCCAATGTGGATGAAAACGGACAACTACGTGGCTATATTAAAGATGAAAAAGGCAACACAGTCTTAAGTAAACTTAATGAAGACATGTTAAAGGAACTGGCAAAAAAAGGAAATGGCGCATATGTAAAGGCTACCAGCACAGATTTGGGGCTTGATTACATTATTGAAGACATTGACAAAATCAAGAAGACTAAGTTTGGAGAAACCAAGTATGAAGACTTCTTGGATCAATACCAATGGTTTTTAGGTCCTGGAATCGTCTTATTTCTAATATCATTATTGTTTACCACAGATTTTTCTACCAGAAAAACTAAAAAATCCTTGTTTGCAGAATGAAAATTATGATCTACATAGCGTTGATCGTTCTCAGCATCAATGGACATGCTCAAGGAAGAAAATGGCTTCATGAAGGCAATGAAGCCTACCTTGAAGGTGAATACAATGAAGCAAGAGAAAATTACCAAACGGCTGAAGAAGATGACGAATGGGTTTTCAAAGCAAAATACAACCGAGCCAATGCCTTGTACCGTCAGAAAAAATACACTGAGGCATACCAACTCTATGCACACCTGAATTCCAAAGGCTCAAAAAAGGAGCAATTCAAAGTGCAACACAATATGGGCAACTGCTTGTTGGTTCAGGCAGTGGAGCAAATTGATCAGGGCTACTTCAATGCAGATTCTAAGTTAGACAGCCTGCTCAACAATGCCATTTCACATTTTAAGCAAGCTTTGAGAAACAATCCTAAAGCAGATGACAGTCGTTACAACCTGGTATATGCGCAATCTTTGCTGAATCCGGATTCCATGGATGATGAGACGGAAAAGGACACGCCAGAGGACCCGCTTGATCAGGAACAACAAGAACTGGATGAACAAAAAAAGCAACTAGAGCAGGAAGAGGAGAAAGTAGATCAATCCAATGCCCCTGAGCAAGAAAAGCAGCAAAAAAAGGAAGAGATCGAAAAAGAAAAACAAGACCTTCAGAAAAAACAAGAGGCCCTCAATCAGAAAAGAATTGAGCAACAAGAGGAAAAATTAAACGAGCAGAAGGAAGCCATTGAAAAAGACCAGGAACAAATCAACCAGGACAAACAAGAACAGCCTAATGATCCGTCATTAGACAAACAAGAGCAAATCAATCAGGAGAGGCAAAATACGCAACAGCAGCAAGAGGACAATCTGCAGCAGCAAAAAGACATCCAAAGACAGCAATCTCGAGCGAACCAGGAAGCCAATGAGAAAAAGGATCAATTGAGACAGGAACAACAACAAGCCAGACAGAACGGTGATGAGAAAAAAGCCGAGGACATTCAGAAGGAAATAGACAAGATAAATCAACAACAAAATCAGCAAAACAAAGCCTTTGACAAAAAGCAGAAATCCTTACAAAACAAACAGTCTAAGTTGGACCAAAAGCAACAGGAGCTTCAAGACAAAATGGACAAGGCGCAAGGCAAAAGCACGGAGCGCAAGGAAGACCGTTTAAATGACCAAAAAGACAAACTGGATCAGGAAAAAGAAGATTTTGAGAACAGCAAGGATAACATGTCCTCAGAGGAAAAACAAGCTCAGAAAGATCAATTGAGAAACAAAGAAGACCAACTTCAACAACAAAAAGATCAGATCGACAAACAGAAAATGGATCAGGAGGCAAAAGCGCTTCAAGATCAAAAGGAACAACTCAAGCAAGACAAACAAAAACTAGACAATCAGAAGAAGCAAGGTAAAGGCAACCCCGAGCAAGAAAAACTTCAAAATAAGCAGGAAGATCTTCAACAACAGCAGGAGAAACTTCACCAACAAAAACAAGCTTCTCAACAAAAACAAGATCAGTTCAACCAAGAGACTGAAAAAACCGAGAAGGGGCTCGAAAAAGCCAGAAAGGATGCTCAACGGCAAAACAATGCTGCCAAACAAAAACAACTTAACAAGGAATTAGATGATCTTCAGAAGCAACAAAATCAAAAAAATCAGGAGTTCGACAAAGAACAAGAAGATTTGTCTGATAAAATTGAACAGTTGAAACAGCAACAAGACCAGCTTCAGCAACAAAAGTCGAAGGCCAAACCAGGTGAACAATCTTCAAAAAAAGATCCTAAAACTCAGAAGAATAACAAAGAATTGGACAAACTGAAAGACGAGCATAAGGACCTTCAGGATCAAAAGAAAGATCTTGAACAAAAACAAAAGAACCTGGATCGTCAAAAAGATCAGATGTCGGATGCAGACTACAAAAAGCAGCAAGAGCAGTTGGAACAGGAAAAAGCCAATTTGAAACGCAAACAACAACAAAAACAGGCGGCCATAGATCAATTGCTCAAAGAGAATGCTGAACTGGAAAAACAAGCCAGAGAAAAGGCTAAAAAAGAAAAAGTGATTCTAAGCCCGGAACAAATTGAAGCTGAAAGAAGTTTTCAATCTGCACTGGACAAACAAAAAAAGACCCTCAAGAAAGTAAATAAAGAAATGGGAAATGAAGTGAATTCTAATTCTCAGAAAAAATGGTAAGACAAGTACTCATCATATTGCCCCTTCTCATTGCTGGTATCACCGGATGGTCTCAGGTGGATTTCTCCGCGTCTATTC
This sequence comes from Bacteroidia bacterium, assembly GCA_030433115.1. GTDB lineage: Bacteria > Bacteroidota > Bacteroidia > Flavobacteriales_D > JAUILH01 > JAUILH01. The sequence goes on from JAUILH010000125.1 coordinate 11,318, forward strand.
AAACTAATGGAGAGGTCACCACAGATGATCAAATTCAACTCACCATATCGTATAACAAAAAAGGGCAATTTTCTCCCCCGGCCTTTAATGATTTCCATGCGAACGGTGGCCGTGAGTCATGGAGTGGCAGCCACATGATTGTGAATGGGAAAGTGGTTCGAGACGATAGACAATTTATTAGAAAGTACATCCTTCAACCAAAAAAGAAAGGGAAATTGGTGATAGAGGCTGCCAAACTTACAGTTGATGGCAAAACTTATCTTACTGCACCAATCACCATTGATGTAAAAAAAGGCGTGAAGCCCCAATACGGTGCTGGCGAGTTTGATCCAAATGCCCAACTGATTGCCAAGATGTTTGCCTCCAAGCGGGACATTTATAAAGGAGAGGCCATTACCGTAACATATAAAGCTTACACGCCTTTTCGATTCAGACAATTGATTAACCTTAAAATCGAATCGTATAAAGGTTTTAGCAAACACAGCTTGTTAAGTGATAAAATCAAGCAATATGATGTCAAAACGGAAACGATTCACGGCAGACAATACCAGGTAATTACCCTGGAAAGAGAGCTACTTGTAGCAACAAACTCTGGTGAAATTAAACTCGATCCTTTTGAAATTGAAGTGCTGCTTACAGATGGCTGGGGTTTCAATACCGCAAAAAGTAAAGTAAAAAGTAACCCCATTACTGTAAACGTCAAGTCACTTCCTCAAACAGGTCAACCGGAAGACTTTACGGGAGCTGTTGGTCAATTCGATATTACGGCTGAATCAAGCAGCAACTTACTTACTGAAGATGACGATGGCTTTGATCTGAAGGTCACCATTTCCGGAAAAGGAAACGTTGATTTTGACGACCCAAAGATTGAACTCATCAAAGAATTTGACGCTTACCCGCCCGAATCTGATGAAAATAAGCGCATTTCTTCATCTGGCATTTCCATCACAAAGTCCTACAACTATTTTACCGTGCCCCTACAAAATGGAGAATTTGAGTTGGGTCCTTTTTCTTTTTCATATTTTGATCCTGAAGTGGGGCAATACAAAAGAGCATCAACAGACCCCATTAAGGTTAAAGTAGATAACCCAAAAATTAAAGCAGAGCGGATTGCTGGAGATAAGAAATTGGATTTAGATCCAACTGTGAAGGAACTCCGATTCATCAAAACAGAGACCAATCTAGAGGACAAAGACAATTTCCTGGCCGGATCGGGCAAATTTTGGCTTGGATTAGGGTCCCCTGTCCTACTCTTCCTTTTAT
>JAUILH010000126.1 GCA_030433115.1 Bacteroidia bacterium
GAAGGGTCCTAACCTCACAGCTGAAACTGATGGATGTAGTGCCCACTTTTTTAAACTTTATGCCAATTTCTACCACTTCTGCCTGATATGCGGAGTTGACAAAGTTGATTTCAGACATATATTTGGTCACCACACGGTGATGCCCCAATTTCGTCATAGCATAAATACCAGCCTCTTCATCAATCCATGGAAGCAATTTCCCCCCAAATAAAGAATTATTTGCATTGAGATCCGTTGGTTTGATGAGTTTCCTTGAGTAAAATTTAATACAATAGTTTTAAATACTTTATTGATAGCGTCACTATTATAACGAAATCATTTCGATTTTGTTCGGTCCAAATGCGATTTTCTTTTTGAAACAAATTTGCAGCGCCTAAGAACTTTCAATCAAAAAAAATGCCCGAAAATCGGGCGTTTCTTAATTCAAGTTTTTCCTTATTCAGATTTGTAGTGCCGTGCTAATTTTGAGGCATCATCCTTTTGTCGAACCTGCGAATCCGGTTCATCTTCGTAGGTCAGGAACTTCCCATTATATTCAGTCACTCCGCCTGCGCCTTCGGCATTAAATTCATACGAATAATACTTCCCTGAATCTTTAGACTTCACAATGGCCCTCATCGCAGTAGGTCCTTCCATATACTCCTCAATAATCTCTGCATCATACCACATTTTTTTAGTTGGATGGTACCATTCTATTCTTGTGCAGGTGTAGCCCGACCAAGGGTCGTTTGGATCTACAACCTTAATGGTGAATCTTATTTTCCATCCAGATCCATCTTCGGCCACATAGGTGTCCGGACCTTGATTCTGATTGATAAGCTCATATGAAGTAACATGATCGGATAATTCCGAATTTTCCGCCGCTCTGGTGGACATGAGCAATACGCAACACAGTGCAAAGGTGAATAGTAATTTTGAAAGAGCCATGCTTTTCATTTTTTTGATTTACACTACTAAAGTAAAAAGACCCTATTAAAATAAATAGGCACAAGTACTCATTTATCTGATCTCCCATCAAGAATTTGATAGGAGGCTTTTTCAAGATCGATAAGCAATAAAAAATCGTGTTTAAGGTTCCAAACCTCTGAAGGGTCATATGTAAGTTCTTCTCCAGGCAAAGTGTACAAAGGAATGGAGACTAGATGTTCATTGACCTCAGTTTCCTTCATGTCTTTGAGCAATTCAAACGAAAAGCCAAAATGAGATAAAGCATCTCTTAATCTTGGAGGATATAGTACCTTATCATCCACAAACTGGTAACTATGAACAAACTGATAGCCCAAATAGTATGCGCAAAGATGATCGTATCCTTTGACAAGTGGATATTTATTGAAGACACTATAATTACTTGAATAATCTAAATTATAGCAATAAGATGACAGAGAATCGGGTAAGTCAATGACATAGCTTTGAGAATCTTTGAGGGACCTAAATTCTAGCTCGAATGTTTGATACTGGGCCCTTGAGGTCATGCTCCCGAGCGCACCTAGGAACAACAAACAAGATATCAGGTTCACCAGATTTATTTAATCATGACTTTCTTACTCATCACACTATTCCCTGTCTCAATAACTACCATGTATGACCCCGCAGAATAGTTGTTAGCCATGAAAAAGTATTTCGACTCTCCAACAGGAACTTCTCCGTTGTGAATTACTTCAACCACCTTGCCTGTAATGTCTCTTAAAGTAATTCTTGCTGTCGTTGCTACTTCTGCGCTTAAAGGGATGCAGGTGATTGCGTTCGCAGGATTAGGAAATACCTCATCCAAAGAAATACCATGATTCGCAAATTCCTCTACCCCTACAGTTGCCAATACTTCAAATTCCCAGTAACCATCCGGAGCTACAATTGGTCTCACTTGAGTTTTTCCACTCACGGCATTGCCTTCAACATAGTAGTAGATTTTTGTACCAACCGACTGTGCAGGAATGTTTGCGGAATAATTGTCCATACCCGCCAGTGTCATAGGCACTGAGGTGTAAGGCCCGGTTAAGCTCGTTTTGTAATATAAGGTGGCAGAACTGATGCCACTTCTGTGCTTGATTTCGGCGGTGACCGTGTAAGGGTTGGCATCATCATAAGTATCTTCCAATTCCTGATGTGTGATCAGCATGGGGTCGTTGACACCAATGGAATGTGTGATACAATGAATGGCGCCACTTAGAGAGATTAAATTCTCTCCCTGATTATCCACATCAATAGGTACAATGGTGTATCCTGGCATGGCTTCTTCCAGGGTTCTGATGGCCGTAGTATCGTACTCCTGTCTGTAAGTAGGCAATAAAACCGTTTTATTAACGAATACCTGATTGGAATATGTTCTATAATACCCATTATTATCCGGATATAAACCACTCGTGCTTGGCGGCACAGTAATTCTAACCACTTTATATGGTGTGCCAAACATAGAATTGAAATTGCTTAAGACGTATTGTAGGTTTGCTTCTATTTGAGGACCATCTGCCACGCCTGTAGGATATTCGCTCACCAAGAGTGTTTGTTCATCCAATAATTTCATATGCATGTCGATATGATGGATGTTATCATAAGGTAAAACCGGCATCTTAATATATCGGTCGAGTCCCATAAAATCCTGCATGATCGCATCAATTTGCGCTTCAGTTTTCGGTGTCACACTGTAAGGATTACCTGGTTCATTCTCCTCTTCGATGAGCTCAGAGGCAAAGGCAGTCCCATGACCATCTACCATAAAGTTTCCTCCGGTATTGACCAAGTCTGTTGGTGCAGCGGTTGTCTCATAAAACGGAATGTTGTAGAATTGAGCATGAAACTCAGGCATGGCATCATCATCCGGTCTTGGTCGGTTATAAATCCAGTCTACCAATAAGATCGAGTCGACATCATTCTTGTAAACGGTGTTGGCCGCATAATCTCGCATCCAAATACTATTGAAATCTTCCTCAATAAAAGCCACATTACTTAATGGTACACCATTGCCGCTAAGTGTATTTTTCACATCATTGGAATCAGTGCAACAAATCAATACTTCACATTCTTCTTGTGCGGCATCCACAATTTGCGATTGGATGTCATCGAACTGACCAGTCCAGGTAATCAGCAAGGCTTGAATCTCCTCCCACTCTGCCATGGTTCTCAAGTTTCCGGTTGGTGGCGTTGTGATACCCGCTCTATTCTGAGCCTGGTTGGCAAAATAAGTTCTTAAGTTGGCCTTTTCAAGATCTGTTAAACCTTTTGGCAATACTTCCTGAGAAAAACCTGTAAACGAGAAAGCCAGGATGGCTCCTGTTAAAATTAAATTGGACAGCAACATTTTCATGTTCTAAAATTACATTATTCAAATGTAAAAGCAAAGTGCAATTGACAACATAAGCCTTACGCCAGAATAACGGCATTCTTTTTGATAAAACTAGAAAATTGTATTTTTACTCACCTATTATGAAAGCATTAGTACTCATTTGTCTCCTGTTGACCAGTTCCGCATTTTCTCAGAAAACTATCACTGCTGGAAAAACTCAGACGCTGGATGGTGAACACCAGTTGAACGAACTCCTCGGAGAACTTAAGGGGCGACTAATTGCCTCTGCTATGGATCAAGAAAATCATGTGGCAAAACTCATTTCTGTTGATCTGAAAGGAAATGAGTTGTTGATGTTCGATCTTGAGAAAGTTTTTCCGGAGGACATCTTTTTTTACGTTTCATGTTGCCAAGTAATTGTATTAACCGCAGTGGTCGAGGATGACCAAAAAATACTGAGGTTACAGATTTTAAATGAGCAATTAAAACTACAGTCGACGAAAGACATACTAAGTCACAGAATAGAATCTGATATTCATCCTGGGAACTTCAAAATCGGGCGCTCAATGTATCAGGGGCAAATCGCAGTTTTACATGAGATTCCTAATAAGCTTGGAGGCACTGAAGAGTTGGTTGTTCATATGCTTGATCATGATTTTGGCATTCAATGGACTGCTAGCTACCGAACAAAAATTAAGCAAACTAATAATCCTACGAACCGAATTGTAGTTGGCGACAATGGAACTGTACATGTTGTTAAACGACATAGGGAAGGCAGCTCGTTCAAATATTTTGTTTACCAATTTATGGAAGATAAACCTGCCATACAGCACACCTTGGATTTAAGAGGTCCGAGAATAACTGAACTCAATATGGCATGTGATTACAACGGAAATCTCCTGGTGAGCGGTTTTTATACCACTGCAACATATGACGAGTCTTCAGGGTATTTTCATAGAATTTATGGTGGAGATGGTGCAGTTAAAACTAAAATTCAAAGAGCCTTTAAGCCTGAATTCATGGAAAAGTTTATTGGAAAAAAAGCACACAAAAAGGGAGCAAGTTTGTCACACGTAGAAATATCAGCTGTACTCTCGCATGACGACAATTTCCTGGTAGTCTATGAAAACCAAATGCGTGAAACTTCTAAGCCCAAAGGATCAGACAAACTAAACGAAAATTTCATAGACGGTCCTATTCATGTGGTTCAAATAGACGCTAAAGGTGATTTTGTCAACGATATAGACATCTCTGAAAAACAAAACACGTGGAATAAAGAGCACTTTTTTGCATCATTCAGAGCATTTGATTACAAACCAGATGTCATAACCAAGTCATCGTTCATGGTGAATGAAATTTCTTCTTCAAGTAAAACAAGAACAGCCGTAACCCCATTCAATAAGAGCGCTATTGTTGATATCAATAAAAAGGGAGACGTGTCGGTTATCACACTTAACATACCATCAACCAATACAGAGACAGCACTGATTTCTCCTAAATTGGCAGACAGATCTAGTAAAAATTGGTATATGATTCTTACCAATAAATCGCGTACATCTATAACGCCTGCTTTTGTAAAGCACGACCTGTGAATCAAATCTTAAATTCAAACAATCTTACTATATTGTAAGACACTTGTAAAGTTGGAAAAATTCTGACTGTTTTGGAGCGGAAAAGAAAAAACCCCCTGTCTTGCTAGCAGGGGGGGACTTACGTCACTACCAAAACCAATAAGCAAGAAAAATTATTACTACAAATATAATAAACGAATACCATGCCAAAAAGTCCATTCAACGACTTTTCTTGACAAGATTAGAATTATATTTGTGCTAAACTGAACGACTATGAGACTATTGATTTGTTTATTTTTTCTGATCCCGACCACCATTTGGGGACAAAACCTCAATTTGGACACAGACAATGCGGTGATCACTTACGACCTTGGAGATGAGGTGGATGAAGGCACCATTGGCGGTCTTGAAACCGATATCGTATTGAATCTGGACGATCTGGCTAATTCAAGAATTAAGGCGAGCGTTGATGTGTCTACTCTTACCACTCAAAACGAGCAAAGAGATGAAAGCATTAGAAATGATGAAGGGCATTTTGATGGAAAAAACCATCCACAATTGTCATTTGAATCCACAAAAATCATTCAAACCGAATCTGGTTATATGGCTTATGGTAACCTAACCATTAAAGACATTACCAAAGCCGTAAAACTTCCGTTTATATACAAGGACAATAAAGTCATTGGCAGAATGAAAATTCATACCGGTACTTTTGAAGTATATGGAGAAACTCCTGAAGATGAGAGCGAATTCAATGCAGTTATCAGAATTCAAATTCCAGTAAAATAAATACCTTGAAATGTTAAAACCTTATTTTGAGAAAGCCCTCTCCTATTCGGCCTACGTAGACCATTTTGAGGAGGTTCTTGACAATCCTCCTGAAGGCTATCCAAATCATAAATACGTTAAGTTAAATTGGTCCAGACACAAAAGATTAACGAAGAAATCTGTCTTAATTAAGCCATTCGAGAATTTTTCTTCACTTAATTTAAGCGCGCTTGTCATTACTGAAGCCTGGTGTGGTGATTCTGCCCAAAACTTGCCCACCATTCATAAAATATGTGAAGCGGCCAATATTGAACTAAAAGTGGTTTTGAGAGACCAATCCGATTTAATAGAGCAGTATTTAACTAACGGTGGGCAATCTATTCCAATTGCAATATTTTTTAATGAACACGAGAGCTTACATGCTACTTGGGGACCGCGACCTGCACCAGTACAAAAAATGGTTATGGACAATAAAGCCAGTGGAGCACTGAGTTATGACGACTTGTCGATAGAAACACAAAAATGGTATAACCAAGATGAATCTAAAACTTTACAAAATGAAATATTTGATCTACTTAGTCAGCTTTAGTCTGCTATTCAGTGCATGTTCTGAAGACGATAAAGACTCAAAAGAAAATGATGACTCTTCCAAAGTTGAAAACAATGAAGAAAAATTCAAGGATACTTTGGCAGCGGATACAGAGCCATTGATTGAAGCACAGACTAGCTCTACAGACATAGATTACCTTATAGATGACCTAGGTGTTGGTCCCGTTAAAGTAGGTGAGCTTTTGGAGGCATCTGACATCCCGGAATACTACATATTAGAAAGTCAGGAAACTGATCTTGGTGAAGGTGAAACCGGCATCATTAAATTGCTGAAGACCAAAGATGGTGGGAAATTGCTTTTATCCTTTACTCAAGATTGTTCAGAAGGAGAGAATTGTGTTACAGATCAGATTTTTGTAAGTGATCCTAATTTTAAAACGTCAAGTGGAATTGGTGTAGGAAGTACAGTTAACGACTTTAAAAAGTACTACACACCTGCCATGGTTATTGGTAATGAGTATGGAAACGTATATATGTACTCAGAAGAAGTTCCCAATATTGGCTTTGAAGTGCTTGGAATCCCTGACGTATATCCTGGTAAAGAATTTTCAATTGAAGACGTACCCGGGGAGTCTCTGATTAGTAAAGTTTACTTATATAACCCCATCTAATCTTTTGCTTTCTTCTTTGTCTTCTTTGATGGCGCATCAGGCTTGAAGAAATAACGTAAATCCACGGAGAAAAAATTACCTGAGTACCAGGCAGTTGCTCTGTCCAGATTCACATTGTCTGGTCTGTAGTCTATTTGAAACTGAGAAATATCATTGATCGGTCTGTGCAAAGACGCGCCCAAATAAAAGTAGCCAGCATCTCTGGTTCTGTATTCAAATCCAATGTTAACGAGTAAGGACAGCCCTATCCAGCTCTTTCTTGCAGATTTCGCAGAGAAATAGGTGTTTTCCGCCACCTTAGCCAATTGCGTTGGGTAAAAACTTGTGGAAAATCCTGCAAGACTATTCATGTAAAAACCTTCTCCTAACTTCACATAGTAGAGGGCTTCTATTGGCACTTCATAGGTTTGCATACCCATGGTGAAATTGGAACGTTCCCCGGTTGTGTTGTGCTCTGCATCAATAGTGAAGTTTCTTTTGATGCTGCTAATGCCCGTTTCCAAAGACCAATGTTCAGTAAAATTTCTTCTGATCAAAAAGCCAAAAGAGTGTCCCAGGTTATTCTCGAGTGAGGCCGTAAGAATATCACTCGACATCTCGATAATTTCTGTGTTAAAAATCTCATTGGGAATAATTGGTCGGTATTGAAGTCCAAACACCACATTGTTGCTCGACTCCCTTTGAGCAAAAGAAGTCAACTGCATAAAGCTTAGAATTGACATTAGCACCAGACACTGTTTCATACCCTTTAACGCGTTGAATGTTCTAAATATGCGCATTATTTGTTGAAATCCATTAAACATGTTGTAAAGTGAATCTGCCAGGCATTCATTGGGACCAATTAATTAGTGAAGTGTGCGTAAAGTAAAAAAGTCATCAAAGCCAAAAACAAAATAACGATAAACCAGGCGCCTGCCTTGCTCTGCATCAGAGGTTTTCTAAAGCGTCCGTGTGCTTCAAAATTATACCTAATGGCCTCATCTAATCGTGATCTTCTCACAGCATACAGTGTTCTTGGACGTTTATTCAATTCATCCTGGTCCTTTTCAAATTTGATATTTCCTTCAATCAATTTGGTTTCAAAAAAGTCGGCCATTTCCTTTTGGTAGAACATGAATACGGCATACTCCGGATTATCGGGATGCGGCAAATAGTTGGTGAGCTGAATTAGTGGTTTATCCATTCTGTGTAATATTCAAGGGGTCTTCTTTGTCCTTTTGGCCATTCAATATCCGGATACCCCACATAAAGAAATCCCATCACTTTATCCTTTTCACTTAAATTAAGAAATGTTTTGGTTTCATCCATATAGGTAACACCTCCACTTCCCCAATACGATCCTATTCCATAAGCCGTAGAAACCAGACACATATTCTGCACGGCACAAGCAACTGCCGCTACTTCCTCAATTTCAGGAATCTTTTCTATGTCTTGTCTTTTCATTCCCAGAGCAATAACTGCAGAACACAAAAGTGGCCTTTCTTTCAATTTGAGGTACTTCTTTTCTGAAAACTCTTTCGCAGTGTCTTTATAGAGTGTTGATTGAAAATCACTCAAACGCTTAAGACCTTCTTCCATAAAAACAGTAAATCGCCATGGTTGTGTTTTAGCATGTGTAGGCGCCCATTTTGCGGCATTCAACATGTCTTCAATAATCTCCTGATGCACCTTCCGATTTGAAAACTGCTCTGGTTTGATTGACCTGCGGTCTTTAATTACCTCTAAAATTTCGCTTAAATTGTGTCTCATTCGTCTATAAAAAACCCTTGTTTAATTGTCAATACAAGTCGTTTATCGTATCTTGGCAAAAGCTTGAAGCCCCAAAAAGTACATAAACCGGATGTTAATTCTGCAAATATAGCCAACGTTGGTTTGGTAGATGGTATCGTGTACGTGATTTGTAAAGATAATATTGTGGTTGAACTCAAAGATTTGGAGAATATGCTCTCTTACGTTGAGAAGATTTGTGGCTCAAATAAATACCCCTTTATAGTAGATACTGGACTAAACAGCAAGATCAGTTCTTCTGGCAGACAATACATGGCAGACAAATTCAGGAAGTTTAGAACCTGTGAAGCACTCATTTGCCGGACATTTTATCATAGACTCCTTGCCCAGCTATACATTACTGTAAGCAGACCCAGGAATCCAGTGAAGGTTTTCTCTTCAATTGAAGACGCGGAAAAATGGGTATGTGCATCTTTTGTTAAGGAATAATTATATTTATCCTTTTAAAACCAAACTTTATGCTTGCTATATATATTATTGGGGGAATCATTGCCCTTGTTTTAATTGTAGGAATGTTCTTGCCAAGGAAAGTTCACGTAGCAAGGTCAGTAACTATAAAAGCCAAGCCAGAAGACATTTTTCCGCACATTAATGATCTCAAAAACTTTGTGGTTTGGTCTCCCTGGTCAGAAAGAGACCCCAATATGGAACAAAGGTTTTCAGGATCTGATTCAGGTGTTGGTGCAGTATACTCTTGGAGTGGAAATAAGAAAGTGCGTACGGGCGTGATGACTATTACCGAATCTCAGGAGAACAAGCGAGTCAATACCTCTCTTGACTTTGGTAAAATGGGTGTGGCACAAGCTTCATGGATCATTGAGGAAAAAGAAGATGCTACAAAACTCATCTGGACTATGGATACAGACATGGGCGCAGGTCCTATTGGGCGTTATTTTGGTTTAACAATGGACAAAGCTGTTGGTGGTGATTATGAACATGGTCTGAACAAGTTGAAGGCTATGGTTGAGAGCAAGTAAACACGCATGTCGGCAAGATTTTTTATCATTTACCTGGTCATTGGATTGAGTGTTCTTAATTCTTGTGGTGAATCCTCCCCGTCTGAAAAAGCACCTGACAGAACCACTGAAATCTTGCTATTCATGGTTCGGGATTGGAATATTTCTAATGTACTTGAAGTTCACGGAAACAGTAAACATAATGATCCTCTTCTGGCTGAAGCCGAAGATCAAAGTATCTTAGAACAAGGATTTAAATTATTCGTGATTAACGATACCTTGTTGAGCATACTTGAAGGTGCCGTTCTCAAACACTACAGGTATACAATTGATCAAAAAAAGGTCACTTTTTATTTACGTGAGTTGAATGGAAAATCGGAAAAACATCTGATCGTCAAAGACATGCGGGAGGGTAGACACGGTAAAATATTAACTATCAACTATAATGATGAAGCCACTTATGAACTTGCAGAAAGTGGTGCCCCACTGGTCAATGACACCGAACATCCCTATTACCCAAAAAACAATTTATGGAGAATTCCTGCCCATCATGCGGAGTCCGTTCCCGAAATTAAATCACGCCTTCTAAATCTGGTGAAACACAATTTATACATCTTAAAGACGGCGTCAATAAGAAATGCAAGAACTGTTGATTTCACCTATTCGAACGGAATCATTAAAATATATAATGGCGGAATTGGTGCCATTCCCATTGACTATATCCCCAGATATTGGAGAGAAACTTTTTACAATTCCAAACAAGCTGTTTTAGCACATGATATATTTAGAAATTATTTAAGAAGTCTTAATTATCATGGTGCTCATGGCGATGGATGGGTAGAAACCGATTATAACATTTTACTGGCCCTGTATAAAAAGATAGATCTGGATTTGGGCTCAAAGGATAATTTATAAATCTACTTCCACTTAATATTACACCCAATGCTTGGTTTTTGATCTTCCGGAAGCAGTCATCAACCTTTGTAAATATGACAAAATATTTGCATATAATCGGAAAAAACCCGATTATCGGATCAAATTTCAACAAAAATGGAATTCAGAAAGATGATCAAGGACTTTGCAGGTGTTCCTATTTCCAGGCATTTGATGTTGGAATTGCTTAAGGACTATGCAAGCCCCAATGATAAGATCAGTGAGCTGATTAAAAGCAGGCATCTTATCTCCATAAAAAGAGGGCTTTATATTACTGGTCCGGAAACTGACCTCCCTGCTCCAGAACCATTTCTTATAGCAAATCACTTGAAAGGTCCTAGTTACGTATCCTTGGAGTCTGCCCTATCCTACTGGGGGTTAATCCCAGAGAGGGTTCATGAAATAAGTTCCGTTACTACCAGGACATCAAAAAAATATAAGACTTCAGTAGGTAGATACACATATTGGAAATTACCAGTTCCCTACTACGCTTTTGGAATTAATTGTATTGAACTCTCCGCTAAACAAAATGCCATGATTGCTTCTCCCGAAAAGGCTTTGTGCGACAAAATCATCCTTACTTCAGGTATTAACCTGAGAAGTCAAAAACAAACAATCGCTTTCTTAACAGAGGATCTGCGCATGGATGAAGAAAAGTTACAGACACTTAACACCACAATCATACAGACTTGGTTGGAAGATGCTCCAAAAAGCAAAAGCCTTCAAACACTGGTTAAAACATTGAATGATTTATGATTAAAGAATGGATGGCGGAATATGAGCCGAAAAATGAGGAAGAGATTCTATCGGCGTTAAGAGAGATCATGCAAGAAATTACCCTGGCGGGCTTATCTCGGACGGATTTTTTTGAAAAAGCGGCATTTTACGGAGGAACGGCATTGCGTATTTTTTATGATTTGGACCGATTCTCTGAAGATCTGGATTTTTCTTTACTGAAACCCACTCCTAATTTTTCAATAGAGCCATACTTTCCTAGTATTCTGGCAGAGTTTGAAGCTTCAGGCATATCTGTGATAATCAAGGAAAAGAAGAAAACAAAGAAAACAACCATTGACTCAGCTTTTCTAAAAGCCGAAACCATATGGCAAGAAATTGTATTAGAAGACATTATTAAACAAACGGGAGTTAAATCCAACAAAACAGTAAAAATCAAGATTGAAGTAGACTGCCAACCTCCAACGGCATTTGAAACGGAAGAGAAACTTTTATTAAAACCTTTCTCATTTTATGTGAAGTGTTTCAAGGGGTCTAGCTTGTTCGCAGGAAAGTTACATGCGCTCCTGTTCCGCAAATGGAAGAATCGGGTAAAAGGAAGAGATTGGTATGATTTGGAATGGTACATCAAAAAAAGTATTCCCTTGGATGTAAGTCACTTTCTTAATCGGGCCAAGGATACAGGGGATTGGTCAGAAGACCACATTACTGCAGAACAGATCACCGCTCTATTAAAAGAAAAAATTGAAACCGTCTCATTCAATAGCATTAAAGAAGATGTGGTAAGGTTTATTAAAGACGACACCGCACTTGACATATGGAGTCCTAAATATTTCAATGATTTGGTAGACAAACTAACTTTTCAGGATAGGTCATAACCACACTCTATCTCTGATAAACTGAGAATCCATACCTTTTCGTTTCCAGACTACTTCCACTTAATATTGCACCCAATGCTTGGTTTTTGATCTTCCGGAATAGGTTTTCCTTGAATTAATAAATCCATGGCCTCTCTTAAGTCTTTTCCATCATTTGGTTGATCATTACCGGGTCTTGAATCGTCCATTTGACCTCTGTAAACACATTTCAAATTTTCATCAAATAAAAAGAAATCCGGAGTACAGGCAGCATCATACGCTTTAGCTACAGATTGGTCTTCATCATATAAATATGGAAACGAAAACTCTTTGAGCATGGCCAATTCCCTCATTTTATCTGGTGCATCTTGCGGATAATCCACCACATCATTTGAACTAATGGCTACCGTTGAAATGCCCTGTTCTTTGTACTCTGC
>JAUILH010000002.1 GCA_030433115.1 Bacteroidia bacterium
CTAAGCTTAGGAAAAGATTTGAAGTCTGATCATTTACCCCATTATCAATACTGTAAGAAAGGGAACCAATATTGCCAATAGTATTCACCTGAATTGAGCCATCAGTGCCACCATTACAGTATGGATCTTGAATATTGATGCTCAAAAAGTCTAATTCCTGAATGGTTAAATTTAATGTAACCAGCGAATCACAGCCATTGGAAGCCCCTCCGTTAATGATATGTGTGGCAGTATTATTAGAGGTAGTGTATGTATTCCCATCTATCCAGGTATATGAACCACAGACTGTTTGTATATCTATTCCTGTCGGAATTGAATTCACATTGACATGGATAGTGTCGCGGGCAGATTGACAAGTCCCATCATCTTCAACCACAGTAAACACATAACTGCCAGTTGCCATCACTCCATTATTGAGAGAAATTGTCGGATTTCCAGCCATTGTGCCACGACCAATTTCAGAATTAGTATCATCAAAAAAAGCGATATCTCCGCTTCCAGATCCCGTTGCGGAGAGAATGACATCATCTCCCAAACAAACGGAGATCGGAGAGACTGCAGCGGGTGAATTGGGCGGTGACAAAACTGTAACTGTCATTGCATTTGATATTCCCGATTCACAAGCTCCTGTTGTTCTGGTAACGTAAAATGTATGTGTTCCAGGAGTTAATCCATTGACAGTCCATTGAATGAAATTAACACCTGTAAAAGTGATTCTATCTATTTCTACCATCGAACTATTATAAAAAACATAATCTCCGGGCAGATTAGTTGATGATGAAACTCCAAATACTGCACTATCCGCACAAGTTGTTACTGGGGGAGCTGGATAAACAGGAGGAGACACTGTATTATCAACAACAATTGTAGTTTTTTGACTCATCTCCACTTCACAAGAATTTGAACAAAAGTCAATACCGGTCACCCAGGCGGAGGCTGGGTTAAGAGAGGTCGAAAAAACAGCATTTGGGCCAACTTCAGAGGCTACTGAAGTACCCGAATTTTCTGAAAAAAGATTGTAAATAAGTAAGCCTGTTTCCGATCCATTTAGACATGAATACACATTGTTTTCAATCTCTGTTGCAGTTCGTTCTGTATCCCATAAACGGAATTCACTGACCCTAAAATCGCCATGATAGGCACTACTATTGGGATACCTTGGATCATTACCAATATGCAATGATGATGAGGGCGACAACTGAACGCCATTTCCTATTCCGGTTGAACTTGATACATCCAATACGCCATCCACATAAATGGATAGTCCTGAAGAGCCAGCTGTTGTTGCTATATGATGCCAACCTGTTAATCCAGTCAGTCCAGTTGAAGCAACACTTCTCCATGTTCCGCCATCATTCACAAACCAAGTAATCTCGTTTGACCCAGGACCAGAACCATGCCAAATCCAAACGTTGCTTCCCATGTTATCAGTGCCCGACAGAGATTGCCCCATCCATGGAAAAGAGCCTGCTGGACTCTCAAAATAAACCCACGCTTCAACAGAAAGATCTGAACCATATGAGGTAGGTGGATTCAAAAACTCTATTCTTTCCTGATTTGCAGCATTGAATCTTACACCTGATCCAGCCAAGCCTTCTCCCATGACATTGTACGTGGTTGTTGTGGCAGGATGAACGTTCAATGTAATTGGATTACCATTTCCTATAACAGGACCTTCAATAACCGCATTGTTGCCATCATTTCTCAAGAAATAAATCACATCTTGTTGAGAATTTCCTACTGTAATTGTTGCACTATCGCCGTTACACAAGTTTAGAACAGATGACGCAACTGTTTGATCAACCACATTAACAGATGGTGTATTACTGGCCTCCAATTGAAAAGCAAAGGCACTAGAACTGGTTCCTGAAGCCCTAATATAATAAGTAGTAGAAGGATCAAGACAAGTCAACTCAAGATTTCCCGTACCATTAGCATTTATACTACCCACACAAAAAGCCGCTAGACCATCATACTCATACAAATCTATGTTACCTGAGATACCACTTATAGATAAATATGATAGGCTAATACTAGATGGAACAATACTTCCTGTAGTAAACTGAAATCCAAGGGCACCACATTGATTGGTATATGTGGGTTGAGTCGCATCACCAAAAAAATCTCCAGGTCCAATTGAACCAATATTTAACGGTGCACAAGTACTAAAGTCATCTGCCCCAAGTAACTCTGTCCCAACATGAACGATGGTAATATTTACGCTTCCCCAGCTATCATTGGATCCGTCATTAGCAATAGAAATGGTATGGTTGACACTGGTCCCGTTTGACGGTACAGGGATATTTTGCACAACGAACTCGTTACAATCTCTGCTCTGATTACACGCCCCGTCTCCCTCAAAAGCATCAAACCTCACTTGAACAGTGCTTGGCAATGAAGATAAACAAAAGAGTCCCTGATTATAGCTATAAATAGTATCTGGCATGGTAGGTGGGCAATACCCATAGTAAATAGGACCGACATTCTCAACTTCAACAGACCAGTTAAACTCACCGGGATTTAAAAAACCATCATCACAGGAAGAGGAAGAACTTCCCGAGTTCACTATGACATATATTTCTGATTGGGAATAAGATAAAGACCAAAAGAACACTATACTTAAGAGCAGTATTTTTTTCATGATAATTGCGCGTTGATTCAATTTTAAGTCGAATCTAATGGATCAACCGCAAGCAATATTCAGTCCTGTTGAGTTTGAACTCCAGTTTGTTGAATTTGGTATTTTGAACTATTCGTGATTTGAAACAGGCTCTAATTCTTAACAAACCGATGAGTCTGCACGCCCTTTTCAGTTTCAAAACTCATCAGGTAAGTCCCAGTTGATAAATCCGAAATATCGACTTCCAGGTAATTCAACCCGTTTTTGAAATCAATATCCATGTGCTTCATAAGACTGCCATCAATGCTCAGAATTCTTACCGTTGTAATAGATCTTTCAAGAGCGTTCAATTGCAAAAGGATCTGATCTTGTGCTGGGTTTGGATATAATCCAAGAAGCACCAGATCTTTTCGACTTTTATCCTGAACGGACAAAATAGCTGGCAAGGGATCTTCTGGTGCGAAATTACAAGGCATACCAATCCTTTGAGAGGTCTGGACCGCGTTTTGCAAGTGACCAGTACCATCATTTACGTAAAATGCATTTCCCAGAGATTCTCCTGTTCCGGCTTGTGTGATGTCATTCACAAAGTACCATTCTCCCTGCACCCTTTGTTGGTTAACATCTAATATCAAATAACCATGCTCCGTCAAATCTATCCATTGCATATGGTCATTAGCTGCCTGAATTACACTTGTTCCAACATTGAATGGAAACCCCGGTGAGGTAACAGAGGTCACCACAAACTCCACTCCAATGGAGTTTTCGCCAGTTGACCCATCGTAATTTGGCAATGGCAGGTCATTTGCCCAGGAGGTATGAATGTCTCCAGTTAAGACCACCAGATTGTCGATACCATTAATCAAAATATCATTGAATAATCTATTTCTCTCGTAGTTATAGCCATCCCATTGATCACCATTCACAGGCAATCCTGCAATCTCTAATGGAGCCATCATCACCTGTTGACCCAAGATGTTCCACTTGGCAGATGAATTGATGAGCTCGTTTTTCATCCAATCATATTGATCCGTTCCTAAAATCGATCTATTGGGATCATTGACGGCACTGCTCGTGGCACCCACCTGCTCTGATCGTCCTTCAAGTCTTGTGTCTAACATCAATAAATTGATCAAGTTGCCGTATTTGAATTGTCTGTATAGACGATTGGGTTCCTGAGTATTTTCTCTCACAGGCAGCCATTCAAAATAAGCTTGTTTTGCATTAGACTTTCTAGTACTCCAATTACCTTCTGTTCCGTCTGTATGATTCTCTGCACCATCTTTATAAGAGTCATTAGCCGATTCATGGTCGTCCCAAACGGTAATAAATGGATGCTGTTGATGCAGATCTCTGAGATCATCATCTAACCGATAATGAGAATAACGGGTTCTGTAGTCGTCTAATGCAATGATTTCATGGGCTGGATCGTTTTCACGTCCCGAAATTCCGGCAGAATATCCACCTGTTTCGTACTCGTATATGTAATCACCCAAATGAAGAATGACATCAATGTCATTTCTATTTCTTAGTATTCGATAGGCGTTGAAATAACCATGCTCGTAGTTGGAACAAGAAACCACAGCAAATCTGACACTATCCGTCTGACCAGATGGGGCGGTTTTTGTTCTCCCTCTTACGGAGTATTTTCCTTCTGCGAAAAAGTCGTAATAGTAGCAAGTATTCGCCTGAAGTCCCTGGACGTCCACTTTCACGGTAAAGTCTCTTAAGTCGGATGTATACGTTTCTCCATAAGACACGATAGATTGAAGCCCTGTATCTGTGGCCATTCTCCACTTGACCTGAATACTGTCTCCAGGAATAAAACTATCCGGTGTCACTCGGGTCCAAATAATGACTTTATCAGATAGTGGATCCCCTGAAGCAACTCCATGGTAAAAAGGTTTTAACTCCAAAGGCAAGTCATCTCTTTGTGCTTGAGATGATATACAAATTATGACAATCAATAGAAGTGTATATAGCAATCTCATGGTGTGATATAAATTTGGTTCGTTACAATTTGCCCAGAATGTCTATGGGTTAGCCTTAAAAAATAAAGTCCAGCATGTTGATATGAGATTTGAAGCTGGTCGGAAGATATATTGCCGTTTTTGACGATTCTACCTTGTGTGTCTATCATTTCATAAGACTGAAATTGTGGAGCATTAATGATGAATTCTCCACTTGACGGATTGGGATAGATGCTCACTTGATCACTTCCAAAATTATCCACTGAAGCAACAGCACTGTAGTATATGTGAAGCACGGGAGACATGCTTGCATCTCCATCATAAGCATGCGCCACTCTGCTTCCTGATCCAGTGATGATAAATGACATGGCGTTTCCAGACTGCCAGCCAGATCGGTCAACAATTTGTTGAACAATTGAGGTTAAATCAGGTGTTTTTTGTATGCTTCCAGATTCATCAGCGTTGTCCCAATCTTGAATAGTCCAGGTTACATTTTGAAGTGTCTTTGTCCGGGCACTCACGTTATAATCAAGGCTATAGAATTTAACTGAATTATTAATATCTTCTCCATATATGATAACCACTGTAGGGTCGTTGGTGGTTTCATCAGACGTGAATTGAATATGGGCACTGTCAATAATTGCTCCCTTAGGAACTGCAATGTTTTGAAAGCGAATTCCAAGTGTTTGGTCATCATTTGGAATGGGCCAAATATTATCTTCCAGACACATTTCTAAATCCGAACTGGTCAAATCAATGCTGCCGTCGGATAAGTCCTCTTCAGCATCATCATCAGATGAGCTAATCTGACTCGCCACATGAATTTGAGCATGAAGCCCTCCTCCAATCATCAATAAAAAAACAACTGAGTATACGATTCTATTCATGGTACAAAAGTCTTGCACTTAGTTTACCTGATGCTCACTGTGACCTTAAGAAATTGAGGGTGTTTTATTAATTAATTAACCGCTTGAAGTAATCTTAAGTTAACCTTGAATATTCCTAAGCTGCGCGTTCCGCTCTACTTTGGTATGCATGCATGATTGTGACAGAAATTGACATACAAATACAGACCATACTAACTAAAAATGCCAATAAGGTAATTGGAGGTAAACTAGCTGGCCAATCAGATACGTTAAACCAACCAGAGAGCCCCATTGTAATGACGTGTCCCAGACTTAATAGATAGGCCAATTTTGCCAATCGAAATATCTTACCCACTTCCTTTTTGAACAACAACTTCCTCATTTTTTGAAAAGACGCCAAAAAAGGAAGTGTAAAAACAACGATGGAAATGATACCGAAAAACAGGGTCAAAATCCCCACAACATTGAAACTTCCCCCTGAGTAAAACTTAGGATATAGTTGAGGACTTAAGATGAAAAGTGTGATCACTAGATGTAATACAGACATTCCATAGGCTGCCAGAGAAAAGTTCTTTTTACTCGCTACCGCATCAAACCTTTTGAATGATTCAAAAATGACGTTCGGTAAGAAAGTGAGCGCGAACAAAATGAGTGATGCAAAAGACAAGGATTTATTCAGAATATAAGTGGGTATCAAATCGTAATCTACCCCTTTAAAGACGTTATACCGAATGAAGGCATAGATCAAACAAAGTAAGAATATAATGATTGGTAAAGATCGTTTCATGGTGCTTCAGTTTTAGCCATTGATTTGATTTTAATGTCAAAATCAAAGGTGTTTTTTTGTGGTGTTGGAACTAGAAGGACATCTACTTCCTCACCCTTAAAATTCTTTCTCTTTATGCATTGAATGCCCTCCTGTGTCATGATTAATCTACCATCATCCCGACCAGTATTGTAAGGTTTGCCCATGTTGTAGGCGTTGCTCGGCTGAACTACATCATTCACAATGGAATAATTGGGCGTGTACATCAAGTCCGATCCCCCGAAACCCGGATGACCTTTGGATGAGAAGTAAAATGTACCGTTGTTCCAAAAAGGATATTCATCGTCTTTTGGAGTATTGATCTTCCACAAAGCTTCTAATGTATCAAGAGTATTGTTATTCAGATTTATTTTAGCCACAAACAAGTCCTTATTTCCTGTTCTGTTTGATGAAAAATATAGTAAGGATCTGGTCTCATCAAAAAATGGCTGTCCCTCCCATGAGTTCGTGTTGATCTGATCAGACAAGCTCATTTCGGGTCCCCACTTCTTACCCTCAAGCTTTCTCCAGAAAAGGTCATACTCACCGTCCTTCTTACGCGAATAGAAGGCAAGTTTTCCACTTTTAGACAAGTGTAAATCCTGAATTTCTGATTTAAATAATTGATAGGTCTTTCTTTTTTTGAACGCCTTTCTGCTCAACAATCGTTTTGATTTTCCATAATCTATGATGTTCTTTCCATCCACGCAGAGTTTGCCTGAAGTTCTTTTCAAAGTATCAATCAGGTTGGCTTTTGGCACCCAATAATCATAATTGAAAATGATTTCCATGGATTCTGACAATCTCTCGTAATCATCAACCGTAAAAGGAAATTCCGCTTCATATTTTCCTTCCGCAACCTTACCGTAGTATTTTTTAAAGTGCTTTAAGTTGTGCTTAACGGTATGGTATTGTTCCATCATCAGGCCAGTTTCGGCCATAAAAAAGTAATGATGGGGTTCTTGATGAGTGGCAAAATCAATTCCACTGTTGAAATATAGAAATGCTGAATCCATGATATTTTGATCATAGAATATTTTAGCCAAAAACAATTGGGCTTCTGTTAAAGCGAAACTTGTATTAATAGCTTCATACAATGATTGCTTAGCCCTCTCTATTTCTCCATTCGAATAAAGTTCACAAGCCTCATTGTAAAACGGCAATGCCAGATATTGATCATTGCTATTATTTCCTCTTAAATGATCCGGATGCTCATGTGGAGTTTGAGCATTAATTGAATTCGCAGCAATTACTGTAATGATTAGTAAAATAAGTCTTTTCATAATCTCCAAAAGCTCAATTTTACGACAATTTAATGCGGTTTTAGAAGTACAAAATCAGACTTAATACTTTGATAAGATTCCTAATATTAAGATCAAGAAAGCGTCAATAATCGGTAACGCTCTTTTAATGAAATTGGAAAATTTAAGCTCTAGAATTGTACAGTAATTTAACCCATCATCTCTATCATGAAAACCTTTACTTTACTCTTCACTTTTCTGGTCTGTCAACAGGCATTTGCTACTACAGATCGGTATAGACTTATGTTCAACAACGACCCTTCCTCAACCATCACAGTGGCCTGGGAACAAGTTTCCGGTTCTAACTCGGAAGTCTTCTACGGCACTGCAGATGAGGGCACAAACTGGTCTGCCTACCCCAACAGTATGACACCCTATAAAACAACCAATTATATGGGTATGACCAACAAGTTTGCCGTACTTACGGGATTATCATCAAACACCATTTATTATTTCGTTATTAAAGATTCTGACGGCACAGGTCAAAGGTATTGGTTCAAAACCTGCCCGAATGTGAATACCCATAAATTATCTTTCATTTCTGGAGGTGATTCAAGATCCGGTCAGACGCAAAGACAAAACTCCAATAGAATGGTGGCAAAAATCAGACCTCATGCTGTCCTATTTGGTGGAGATTTGGTAAATACCCCAACCAACTCGTCAGTTCAAACGTGGTTTGATGATTGGAAATTATCTTATACCTCAGATGGGCAAATTATACCTTTGGTACATTCATTTGGAAACCATGAAGACTATGGGTTTGGTGGTCCAGAGTTCATCAGTGAATTGTTTGACACGCCTTATGACGTTTACTATAAAGTTACTTTTGGCGGAGACTTATTCTCTGTATATACTCTAAATGGAGAGTTATTGCCGGGACATACCATCCCAAATTCTACCAAAAGAGCAAACCAAACAGCCTGGTTGGCGTCTACCCTACCTTCTGATCCCGCTGTCTGGAAGTCGGCGCAATACCACAGACCAATTGTTCCACACTATTCTGGTAAAGGAGAAGGAGCTGATGAATTTAACGATTGGGCAAATTTGTTCTATGACCATGGTGTAAGATTGGTCATGGAATCTGATGCGCATGTGACAAAATTGACAGAAGAAGTAAAACCTGCCATGTCTTCTGCTTCTGGCAATTCAAGCAACTGGTTCACAACTTCAGGATTAGATCCGAACCAGGGAATTACCTTCATTGGAGAAGGTGCCTGGGGGACCATTAGAACACCCGATGATTCACATCCTATGACAACAGGCATGACCTCTATGTACCAGTTCGTTTGGATCACAGTTGATAATTGCGCTATTGAATTGAGAACCATTGACACGCAAAGTCCTGGAACGGTTCCAGAACATACCATTAATGACCAATTTTCAATTTCTTCAGGATTGGATGCCCAAATATGGAAACCATCAGGTTTACCAACAGGTGTTAGAGCTATCAGACGTTGCTACCCACCAGATGCAGATTTTGCCGCAAGTGTGACTTCTGCATTTACAGGACAAAGCATCAACTTTACCGATTTATCGACCAACACACCTACCTCATGGTCCTGGGATTTTGGTGATGGGAATACCTCAACACAGCAAAACCCATCTAACACATACGCTACACCGGGTACTTATACTGTGACACTATCAGCTAGCAATGCTGATGGAACTGGTGTAGAAACAAAAACAGGATATATCACGATTTATGCGCCAACAGCCCCAACAGCAGATTTTGTAGCGAATCAAACAGTTGCAGCAGCCGGCACAACCATCAACTTTACTGATTTAAGTACAGGAGCGCCAGCTTCATGGAGTTGGTCATTTCCAGGTGGCACACCAAACTCTTCTACCTCACAGAATCCATCGATTACCTATAACAGTGCAGGCTCATATGACGTAATCTTAACTGCAACCAACATTTATGGAAATGATACAGAAACCAAAACTGGATATATCAACATTACAACTGGTGGGACTGTTTCAGTGGTTATTTCCTCTGGAAATGATGATGCCGAGGAAGAAAGAACAGGTGGTGGTGCCGGAGACATGTACCTCAACAGTTCAGATTTGGAAATTGGAAATGATGGTGGCACCGAGCAGTATGTTGGTCTGAGATTTAGAAACATCAATATTCCACAAGGTGCAATTATCACCAACGCCTATTTGCGCTTCAGAGCCGACGAAACAGATTTTGCCACAAGTCAATTAAACATATATATTGCTGGAGAGGACATTGATGATGCTTCAACTTTTACCAATGCACAGAACAATATCTCTTCCAGAAACTTTACGACTAATCAGGTGACATGGCCAGATGGCTCAGTTCCACAATGGAACTCCGGAAGCATGTACAATACACCGGATATTTCTGCAGTTGTTCAAGAAATTGTTGATCGATCAGGCTGGACAAACAACAATGACATGGCCTACTTCTTATGGAGCGACCTAGGGGAATCTAGTGAAAGAGTCGCAGATTCCTATGAAGGTGGATTTCCTGCAGAACTTATAATTGACTGGATTGCGCCTCCCGCACCCGTTGCTAATTTTTCGGGCACACCAACTGAATTTTGCGCAGGACAAACGCTCAATCTAAACGATCAATCCACAAACAATCCAAGCTCATGGGACTGGCAAGTCACCGGACCTGCCACTTTATCTAGTAATCAACAAAATCCTTCATTTAATTTGACTGCGGCGGGTACTTACTCAATTCAACTAACCGCAGCCAACTCCGGCGGACAGAATGTATTTTCTCAAATTAATTACGTAACTGTGAATCCCTTACCTAATGTATCTGCTGGCACCAACCAATCAATATGTGACGGTTCAAGTATTACTTTGAGTGGTTCTGGTGCTTCCTCATATAGCTGGGATAATGGGGTAATTGATGGTGCGGCATTTGCACCTGCAACTACTCAGACCTACACGGTCACCGGAACTGACGCAAACGGTTGCGTGAATACAGACCAACTGACCGTATCGGTAAATCCACTACCAAACGTGTCAGCCGGCAACGATCAAACTGTGTGTTCAGGAACATCCGTGACATTGAGTGGTTCTGGCGCTACCAACTACTCTTGGAATAACGGTATTACTGATGGGGTAGCATTCACTCCAACTTCAAATCAAACTTACACTGTTACAGGAACAGATGCTAATGGTTGCTCAAACACGGATCAAGTGAATGTAAACGTTAATGCATTGCCAAACGTAAGTGCCGGATCAGACCAAACAATTTGTGAGGGAACTTCAGTTACTTTGAACGGTAGCGGTGCTTCAACCTATTCATGGAATAATGGTGTTAACAATGGCATTGCTTTCACTATTAACTCAAGCCAATCTTACACTGTCACAGGCACAGATGCCAATGGATGCTCCAACACGGATCAAGTAGACATTACAGTACACGCTTTGCCCAATGTATCAGGAGGAATTGACCAGACTGTTTGTGCAGGAACCTCTATCACATTGACGGGAAGTGGTGCAAGTACATATTCATGGAACAATGGTGTTACCAATGGAGCATCATTTGTACCTGGATCAAGTCAAAACTATACTGTGACTGGAACCGATGGAAATGGCTGCAGCAACACTGATTTGGTAGCTGTAACCGTTAACCTACTTCCAAATGTGTCTGCTGGAGCAGATGTGGCAGTTTGCGATGGCAATACAGTCACCTTGAGTGGCAGCGGTGCAACAAGCTATTCTTGGGATCAAGGTGTGAACAATGGTGTTGCTTTTACACCAACATCATCAAACTCATACACGGTGACTGGTACAGACGCAAACGGATGTGTCAATACAGATCAGGTTAACGTAACCGTAAATACCAATCCAACAGTTACTATTGGTGGAAATATTCAATACTGTCAGGGACAACAGGCGGTTTTAGATGCTGGTGCAGGATACAGCAACTACAACTGGTCCACAGGAGGAAGCTCTCAAACCATCAATGCTACAATTGCCGACAACCCAATAAGTATATCTGTAACTGACGCGAATGGATGCAATGGAACCGATCAAATCACGATAACTGAAGTAACTTCCATCACCAGTAGCTCAAGCATTGACATCTGTCAGGGACAGTCTGCTTTGATCCATGGAAACAACGAGACAACTTCAGGAATGTACGCACAAACTTATCCTTCAGTTTTGGGTTGTGATTCGACTTCACAGGTAACGCTAACCGTGTATAACTTACCAAACATTGAAGGTGGCAACAATGTCAATGTTTGCGCAGGCGATTCAATTGTATTGAGTGCGAGTGGAGGACAAAATTACACCTGGGATAATGGGGTTAGCAATAATGTTTACTTCACCCCTACTTCTTCTGGCACATACATGGTGACCGGGCAAGATGCGAATGGTTGTGTCAATACAGATTCTGTGGTGGTGACAGTAAATCCACTGCCAACGGTCACACTTACCGCATTTGATGACGACACACTATGCGTGGAATCAGGAATGATTCTCCTTCCGAATGGTTCTCCTTCCGGAGGTAGTTATTCTGGAACTGGTGTCAATGGAAACCAAATGGACCCTTCGATTGCTGGAGCTGGAAGTCATGATGTGACCTACACTTACACAGATGGCAACAATTGTTCGGAAGAAGATGTGGCTACCATTGTTTTTGAGATCTGTGCTGGGGTTGAAGGTATGATTTTTCAGGATGCATCAATATTCCCTAACCCAAGTCACGACTTTATGAATGTCAGTTTCAAAACAAATAGACATGTTAAGATAGAAGTGTTTGGTACCAGTGGTAAACTTGTTCATAGCGAAACAACAACGAGTAATCTGATAAGATTGGATGTGAGTACCTGGCCAAGTGCTTCTTACACCATTCGAATTCAAGATTTGGATACAAAAGAATACCACATACAACAAGTGATTGTCAGATAAGAATAAGTCATGGAGAGTTAACTGTGCTTATCTAATAAAATGCCCGAACCTAGGTTCGGGCATTTTTCATTTAGGACCTGAGGCTCTAACCAGTGCTTTTTTAGCAGAGACTGCCCATCTCTTGTTTTTTATTACTACCAATAATACATTGTGTGACTGAGTGTTCCACTCTAAATAACTACATTAGGCTACAAAAGATTACATATGAAAGATCTATTAAAAGCAGCAATTCTCAGTTTTCATCCAGACTTTCCGGAAGAAGACATGAACAAGGGACTTACACTTTTCGAGCTGAAAAACTTCAAAGCCAAAGAGATTATTTCCAGGAGCGGTGACATTTGTAATCACCTATTCTTTGCACAGGCATCTATTTCCAGGTGTTTCTACTTAGACAAAGACAGTACAGAACAAACCCTTTGGATGAAACCGGAGCAGACTTTCATCACAGATTATAAAAGCTTTACGGAACAAACACCTTCCGGTTTTAGCTTGCAATTTTATGAGGACACCCAAGCCTATTGCATTTCCAGACAGGACTTATTGAAACTGTACCAGGAATCTAAAGATTGGGCCCTCTTTGGAGTACTTCTCACAGAAAAACTACACGTCATTTTAATTGATGTATTTGTGAATTTGCTCGCCAATGACGCCACACAGAACTACAGATACATTGAATATGCTTTCCCCAGATTTATTCAGGTAGCCCCATTAAAAGACATTGCCTCCATGCTTCAAATGAGTCAGGTGACGCTTTCAAGGATCAGATCAGGCACTCAACTCAAACAGTGATTTTTTAACATTTGTTAAATTGAAATAAATCCGGAGGTCCTACTTTTGGCCAAAATCATTTGAAATGAAATGCTTAATTCTAACACTTTTGATCATGGCCGGAACCAACACATTTGGACAAAACTCCAAAGCAAGTACAGTAAAAAAGACATTTAACCGAACTACCTCAGTGAGTATCGACATTGATGTGGAACCATCGGTTATTTGGAAACTTCTCACCACTGCTAATGATTTCCCAAGATGGAATTCCACCGTATTATCTATTGAAGGAGATATCAAAGTGGGTGAAAAAATAAAACTGAAAAGCTATCTGGATCCAAACCGTACTTTCAAGATCAAAATCAAGGAAATTGGTGATGAGACCATGATTTGGGGGGATGCCATGGGAAAAAGAGTGTATACCATTACCAAAACTTCTGATGGTAAAACCCATTTTGACATGACCGAAAAGATCGGCGGGTTGATGTTTCCTCTCTTCGCCAACAAAATACCAGACTTTGATGAGTCATTCGACAGGTTCGCAGAAGATTTGAAAAAGGAGGCTGAAAAAATAGCGAACAAAGAGTAAAGAGCAATTCATCTACGTTAAGTCATTGTTTTAAGTAACTTAGTTCTGTACAGAAGCTTAAAAGACATGACCTACAAACACAAGGAAGACTCGCAAATCAAACTCACAGAACTCATGCTCCCCTCCCACTCAAATTTCAGTGGTAAAATACACGGTGGTTACATCCTCAACCTAATGGATCAAGTTGCTTTTGCCTGCGCTTCAAAACACTCCGGACACTACTGCGTAACAGCTTCTGTAAACAGAGTTAACTTTTTGAATCCGATTGAAGTTGGAGAGCTTGTTACCTTAAAGGCATCAGTAAATTATACTGGAAAAACATCCATGGTGATAGGTGTGCGTGTGGAAGCCGAAAAAATCAAAACCGGAGAAACAAAGCATTGCAACTCGTCTTATTTCACGATGGTAGCCAAAGATGAAAATGGCAACAATGCCTCTGTTCCTGGTTTGATCCTTGACTCAATGGACAGTGCCCGACATTTTGCCAGAAGTATTCGTCATCAAGAGCAGGCCAGAAAACGTGATGTCACGTTTAGTGCTGAAAATTTCCGCTTAGAAGATTATCTGGAAGACCTCAAGAAACATAATAACATATTGGATGAAGCTTTGTTTTCAGTGGATAGTTAAGGGCATCATCCTTCCGATAAATCATCCCACAATTCCTTGAATTCTTTGTTGTAGGTAATCTGAAGAACATCCTGTTTCTTGTAAAACAATGGCTTGCCTGCTTCCATAATCTCCCTGGCTTCTTCCAGCCTGTTTTGAGATATGTAAAACTTAGAGGTATGAATGACCGCATATCTCAACAAGTATTGGGACTTGCTGGATTCTTCAGCCAATTGCTTAACGGTCATATCTGTCATTAACTCTTGTGCTTTTTTGGTGTATTCCTGTCCCATTTTTCTGTTTCTGGTCTGGATTTCCAGTGTTCCCCGCAACAACCAGGCACCAGCATCATCAGGATCAAATCCTGTGATTTTCTTCATTCCATAGAGCGCTTTTCGGTAGTATTTTTCACCTTCTCGACCAAGATGACTGGCTTCTGCGATATAGTTCTCCGCTTCCTCTATCGCTACAGCCTTTAATTCGCTCCAGTATGTCGCATAATCCTCAAAATGAACGCCGGTTTTATCTTTCTTGCGGTACTTCACAGCATAAGTCAAGGCTCGTTTATAAGCTCTTGGATAAGTTTCCTTGTAACGACCATCTCTCGACATCTCAAAATAAGCCATAGATGCATATATGTATGGCAAAGGTTCTTTTTTGGTCTCCGGCTTATCTATATATTTCAAAGACTTCTTGAGGCACTTCTCATAATCCTCATCTGCATAAAGGATCACCAATTCTGTGAACTCAGGATCATGGTCAGACCAAGCATTAAACGGTTGAATTAGGAATAAAATGGAAACAAGGACTATTTGTCTCATACTGCTTATTTGATTTAATATAATTTGATTTGAGTGAGTCTCTCTCACTGCTAAAAGGTCCTGAAGAATCGATCAGATTCATGATAATTGAACTAAATATAGATATACAAAAAAATGATGGAAATATCAAGTTTTCCTGCCCTTATCTTCGCGAACAAATGCTTTTTCACTGCACATAAAAGATATAATTGCCTAGTTTAGTTTCCATGAAAAACATCTTACTTCTTCATGGTGCATTAGGTTCAAAAAAGCAACTTTTCGGACTCGAATCGATCTTGAATTCAAACTTCAATTGTGTCACACTCAACTTTGAAGGACATGGCGACCATGCCAGTGAAAAAGCGTTTTCCATTGATCTGTTCACGCAGAATGTGATTAACTTCTTGCAAGAGAATCAGATCGAAAACACCCATATTTTTGGATACAGCATGGGAGGGTATGTCGCATTAAATCTTGCCATTAAAAAACCAGAACTGGTGGGCAAAATCATGACTTATGGTACCAAATTCGATTGGACACCCGAGTCGGCAGAAAAAGAGGTTAAAATGCTGAATCCGGAAAAAATTGAAGAAAAGGTACCCGCTTTTGCACACAAACTTCAATCGACACACACCGCCAATGATTGGAAAGATGTGATGAACAAAACAGCTCAAATGATGCTTGAATTGGGTAATGGAGCAAGACTTGAAATAGATGATTTTTCTCGAATTCAACAAAATGTACTGATCTCAATCGGAACCAAAGATCACATGGTAAGTATTGAAGAATCTAAAATAGCAGCAAATTCATTGCCCAACGGAAAACTCTTCAAGTTTGAAAGTGAACCGCATATGATTGAACAGCTTGATGCAGATCAGTTAAGTGTTACTTTAATCGATTTCCTGGGTATACACTCATGAATTCTTCAAAACTGATTCTAACATTTGGGAGCTTAGTACTTGCCTTAGTTCTTTTAATGGGGACAAGCATTGGACCGGAACCCAATTCTAAAACGTCAACTTCACAAAACATTTTGGAACAACAGCAATATGACTTCCCAAATTATCTTGACCAACGAATCTTAGGTCTGTGGAAAGCTGACTCATCAAGGACTACAAGCCCATTTGAGGAAGAAAATCACTTTTTCACCTTCCCTCTGGATACATCATTTGCTGAATTCCGTTCAACTGAAATGCAATATGCACATGAAGTCATAATGTTCTACAATAGAGATTCCATTGGTCGCTATTCAATTGAATCTAGAACAAAAATCATGTCGCTAGATTCCGCAAGTGTCGAGCCATGTGCTAGCGGCATCTCAAAAATTACGGTTAAAAATCATCAGATATCTATCAACTCACAATTCAGGGGCGGTACATTTGAATTGAAAGATGAGGTTCTGATATTAAGAAACAGACCCGGAGGTTTTACGCTCATCGATTCAATTTACACTTATTACAGCAAAATAGCCCCCAGGTCATACACATTAAAACTGGTATCAAGCTTTCCTACCATCAGAGATTGTCGACTCTAAATTTAGTCCATCAAAATAGTCGTAAAATAGCCATTCTCCTGAAATTCTT
Source organism: Bacteroidia bacterium (assembly GCA_030433115.1). Taxonomy (GTDB): domain Bacteria; phylum Bacteroidota; class Bacteroidia; order Flavobacteriales_D; family JAUILH01; genus JAUILH01. The sequence goes on from JAUILH010000002.1 coordinate 16,808, forward strand.
GTTTCACTTTATTGGCATATTTTTTTGACAAAAAAGGTGCAGTCACATACCCTTCGCCTCCTTCCACCTTTTGTCGGGTTAAACTATTAAAAGTTGTGCTCAAGTAATGATCTTGTTCAACCCTTTGAGGCACTATAACCACTCTGTATTCCTGATATCCACTCCTTTGTGGCCCATTTCTATCAATCAAATAATCAAACTCATGGATGATGATCTCTTCTTGAGCACTCATCTCTCCATCAACGGTAATCAACTCGCGAACCGTATTTGCCAGGTACTTCAGCTCACCGGACTCCGGATTGGTTTTTAAATAATCATCCAAATCTTCCCACAAGACAAAAAACGGACTGATACTCGCCTTTTTATGTCGGGCTTTGATAGCGCCCCAGATGACCTTTGTGTGCCATTTTGCAGCTAATTTGTCAATAAAATCCTTTTCAGTTTTGTCCAACTTACCATCAATCATGGCTATGGCTCCCAAAATATCTATTACCTTCTCTTGAGAATGTGGCTTAAAAATAGCTTTGGCCAAGTACCCCATCTCAGAACGCTCCTTTCGAATGGATCGGGAAATCAGTTTTGAAAAACGCATCTTCTTATTGCCAGACACCCAAATCCCCACACCAATCAACAATTGAACAATGCCCGCAAACAGCCACAAAACACCGTCGATCACTCCCTGGTACTGACCATTCAGCGCATAATGCAATGTAAAAATTGACAATGGAATCAAACCTATAATCCTACTGGACACAGAGATACTTTCTGACACTTCCTTGATGTGCTTTCTAGACCATAGTTTGTTCAACATGAGATAAATCTCCACCACCGAAAACAAGAGGGCTCCATAAGCCAACATGTTGACAATATCTCCGATTACCAAAAAGTGAAAACTCATTGAATGGCAAGTTACATTTTTATCCCGACTCGAATAATTATTGGACAATCGCACATAATAATCAGCAATACCTTTTATAAATAGGAAGCGGTAAAATTGAGTATCCAAATAATTTAAACCGCACAAAACGCCATGAAAAAGACCCTCTTAATAGCACTCATGAGTCTACCTCTGCTCATCTTAATCCCAAAAAAATGTTCCAAAGATCAAATAGAAGAAACAGTCGAAAAGGTGACTGTCAATCCAGAGTTTGCCACCTACATTAGGGCCTATACCTCCGGAATCATTTCAAAGAAATCGAGCATACGGATTGAGTTGATTGAAGATTTCGAGAACTATGAGGACATGCCATTGAGTTCGGATATTTTTAAACTGACGCCATCCACTCCGGGAAAAGCTGTTTGGGTAGATGAAAACACAGTGGAATTCATTCCCAACGGCGAACTGAAGTCTGGGCAAGAATACAAATTAGACTTTCATTTAGGTACTCTATTGGATGTGGAGCCGGAATACAACACCTTTTCTTACAACTTCTCAACCAAATCTCAGTTTCTGAATGTCAAAACTCAGAGTCTGAAAGCCGAAAAGAAGACACAATTGGAAAAACAGAGTTTAAGTGGTACGGTTTATACCAATGATGTGGCCGATGAAGAAGATCTTGAAAGTACACTTGAAGCGGTTCAAAACGGAAAATCATTAGACATTGAATGGACACATGTATCAGACACCAAACACACCTACCTTGTAAAAAACATTGTGCGGTCAGAAGACCCATCACAAGTAACCGTTAAGTGGAATGGTGCCGCTATAAAAACCAGCAGTATGGGCAGTGAGGTTGTGGAGGTTCCGGCACTTGGAGACTTCAAAATCCTGGACATAGAAGTCATTCAGGAACCAGAGCAATATGTCAAAATTGAGTTCTCAGACCCACTTCAAGACCTCCAAAATTTGAATGGAATCATCAAGATTGAGGACATGACGAACCTCAACTACAATATCGAAGATCAGGAAATTCATGTGTATCTGCCTCATAGATTATCCGGAACCAGAGCCGTTACAATTAATCCTGGAATCAAAAATATTAATGGATACAAAATGATTAATAGTGATGAAGTAGATTTGGTGTTTGAAGGCATCAAACCAGATCTTCGTTTAGTGGAGAACGGTGTGATTGTTCCTAGCAGTAAAGAGGGCATCATGTTCCCATTTGAAGCAGTTAACCTCCGGGCTGTTGACGTTTTTATCACCAAAATTTACGAGAGCAATATTCTTCAATTCCTTCAAATCAACCAGATTTATGAAAATGATGAAATGAAGCGCGTCTCCAAGGAAGTACTTAGACAAACCATCCGTATAGACAAACCTGGCACCAATCTGCACGAATGGAATAGATACACATTGGATTTGAGTAAGCTCATTGCCATCGATCCGGGAGCCATTTACCAGGTAGAAATTCGTTGTAAAAAAGAATTCAGCACCTACGGATGCGGTGAAGAAGCTGTTGAACTAGAAACTTTCTCCAAAACTGAAGAAAAATCGTGGAGCGAAAAAGAATGGGTTTCCTGGGATTACTGGTATGACAATGATTATTGGTACGGAGAAGATTACAGTCATAGAGAAAGAGACAACCCTTGCAATAGCGCTTATTACTACGACAGAGCCATCAAGAGCAATGTGTTGGCGTCCAATATTGGAATGATCGCAAAAGCCGGTAGCGACAAAGAATTACACTTATTCGTCAACGATTTGAGAACCACCAATCCAGTATCTGGTGCTACGGTGGAGTTTTACAGTTACCAACAGCAATTACTCGGAAAAACCTACACCAACTCAAAAGGAATGGCGGCGCTTAAACTGGAAGAAAAACCCTTTGTAGTCATTGCTAAAAAAGGAAACGAAAGGAGCTACATCAAATTAAGAGATGGCGAATCATTGTCCCTAAGTAAGTTTGATGTCTCAGGTGCCACCATCCAGGAAGAAATCAAAGGTTTTATGTATGCCGAAAGAGGTGTATGGAGACCCGGTGACTCCTTATTCATCGCTTTTATGATGGAAGACAAGAACAAAGTATTGCCCAAAGGACATCCGGTGAGTTTCACTCTCGAAGACCCTAAAGGCAATACAGTCTACAAAACAGCGACATCCAGGAATTTGAACGGTTTATACGACTTCAGAACCAGCACAGATGTGGAAGCACCTACCGGAAACTATCTGGCAACTGTTAAAGTTGGAAATAGGGAATTCACTAAAACGCTTAAGGTGGAAACAGTGAAGCCCAACAGACTAAAAGTTTATCTCGATTTTGAAAGTGATCTACTGTCAAACGGGAATAGAGACGCCATTGGCATGTTGAGTGTGAAGTGGCTGCATGGTGCCATTGCCAAAAACCTAAAATCCAGAGTTAACATGAGTTTAAGTGCTGGTGCCACACGTTTCGACCAATTCAAAGGCTATATTTTTGACGATCCTTTGAAAAGCTTTAACGGTGAAGAACACACTGTTTTTGATGATGCCGTGGACAACGAAGGGCATGCCGAATTTAAGCTGAACATGAAAGTTAAAAACTCAGCGCCAGGTATGTTGAAAGCGCACTTTATCACCAAGGTATTTGAAAAAGGCGGTGGTTTTTCTATCGACAGACATTCTATGCCTTACTCTCCTTACAAAAACTATGTAGGTTTAAAGGTGCCGGAAGGCTCCATGGAATACGGTACACTTGAAACAGACAAGGACATCATGATAGACATAGCCCATGTCTCAGAAACAGGTGATCCGATAAAGTCTTCTGAAGTAGAAGTTAAAGTTTACAAACTCGAATGGAGATGGTGGTGGGACAGCTACGACAACGATCTGGCTAGCTATATCTCAAAATATACTACCACTCCTATTGAGAACAAAATGGTGAGCATTAATCAAGGCAAAGGTCAGTTTAAACTGAGAGTTAACAGACCGGAATGGGGCCGCTTTTTTGTCCAGGTAATCGACAAAAAATCAGGGCACTCTACCGGGAAAATTGTATACATAGACTGGCCTTATTGGGCACGCTCAGAGAGAACCACTATCGAGAATGCAACCATGCTAAGTTTTAGCACAGACAAAGAAGTGTATCAGGTGGGAGAAAAAGTGAAGGTATCCTTCCCATCCAGTTCAAAAGGTCGAGCCATTATCACACTTGAATCTGGCACCAAAGTGGTCAAAAAATATGAAACGGCCACCGAAAAAGGCGAAACCCGATTTGAATTTACCACGGAAGCCTCAATGGCACCTAATGTCTACGTTCATGTGACTTTGTTACAACCACATAACATCACTGAGAACGATCTACCCATCCGAATGTATGGTGTCGCACCAATCATTGTTGAGAATCCTGGATCACACCTCAAGCCTGTGATTTCCTGCAGCGACGAATTCAAACCAGAAAGCACAACCAGCATTAAAATCAAAGAAGAAAATGGAAAACCTATGACTTATACATTGGCTGTTGTTGATGATGGACTTCTGGATTTGACCAGTTTCAGAACACCTCAACCCTGGGATCATTTTTATGCCAGAGAAGCACTTGGTGTACGGTCATGGGATATGTACGATGATGTAATGGGAGCGTTTGCTTTCGATATGAATCGTATTCTTGCTGTTGGAGGAGATGGTTCTGGCAGATTAAAAAAACCTAACAAAGCCAATAGATTCAAACCCATGGTAAGGTACATTGGTCCATTTCATTTACCAGCCGGATCAAGCAAAACTCACAAAATAGACATTCCAAACTACGTAGGCTCAGTGCGTGTAATGGTAGTTGCAGGCGAAAAAGGCAGATATGGTAATGCGGAGAAAACTGTTCCAGTGAAGAGTCCATTGATGGTGCTCGGCACTTTACCAAGAGTCTTGAGTCCAACTGAAGCGGTATACCTTCCTGTGAATGTATTTGCCATGGAAGATGAAGTTAAGACAGTTGATGTAAGCATCAAGGTAAATGACAAGCTTCAAATTTTGGGTCAAGGCCAAAAGCAAATACGCTTCAACAAAACTGGCGATGAAGTCGTGAATTTTGCCCTGGAAGTGGCCAAAGAGATCGGCATTGCCAAAGTAGAAATTACTGCCAAAAGCGGTCGACACATTGCACATCACAATATCGAGTTGGACGTAAGGTCTCCTAACCCCGTTGTGGCAGACGTGCACGAAACTGTCATAGAAGCAGGAGCCAATTGGGAAGTAAATGTGGCGCATACCGGCATCAAAGGAACCAATGAAGCGTATATTGAATTGTCAGCAATCCCTTCTATCAACTTGCAGAAACGATTGAGGTACCTCATTCAATATCCACATGGTTGTATTGAGCAAACCACTTCCTCAGTATTCCCACAATTGGCATTACACAAGATCACTAAACTAGATCAGGATTTTAGAACGCGTATAGATGAAAACATTGCGGCTGCCATTAGTCGACTGCGTTTATTCCAAACCAGTGATGGTGGATTTGGATACTGGCCGGGAGACGGTAGCAGCAACTCCTGGGGGACAAGCTATGCGGGACATTTCATGATAGAGGCGTCCTTACATGGACATAAAGTGCCGAAAAGCATGAAAAAAGCATGGATTAAGTACCAGAAGAATGCTGCCAGAGATTATAAACCCATAAGATTAAATACAGGGATCTACCGAAACAATAATTTAGATCAGGCGTACCGATTGTATACATTGGCATTGGCACAGTCCCCTGAACTAGGCGCCATGAATAGATTGCGTGAAACACCTGGTTTAGACGACCAAACGAAATGGCGATTGGCTGCTGCCTATTCCTTGATTGGTCAGCCAGAAGCTGCACAACTCCTTGTGAGAAATGCCAGTTCAAATGTTGATCCTTACAAAGAACTGTCCAACACTTTTGGTTCCAGCATTAGAGATGAAGCCATGATTTTGGAAACAATGGTTCTCATGGGCAAAAAAACTGATGCGGCTGTGCTTGCAAAGAAAATTGCCAAAAAGCTGAATCAGGATGAGTGGATGAGCACTCAGACAACGGCCTACAGTTTACTGGCAATGAGTAAATTCGCCGGCACAAATGGTTCAGACAAGACCATGCGTTTCAATTACAGTCTGGATGGTAAATTACTCGACACCAAAGCCACTCAGGAAATCATTTTTTCCAAGAAACTGGACAAAGAAGGTAAACTGAGTATTGAAAACACCGGAAAAGGCATCTTGTACGCCAAGGTCATAGTTGAGAGTGTGCCAGTTATTGGAGACCAAACCGAAAGCTCTAATCACGTGGCGCTCAATATCAAATACCTCTCTATGAAGGGAGAAGAAATCGACCCCAGACGCATTGAGCAAGGAACCGATTTCATGGCTAAGGTCACCATCAAAAATGACGGCACCCGCGGCAACATTCCGGAGATGACTTTGAATCAACTCTTTCCTTCAGGATGGGAAATTCACAATTCCAGAATGGATAACACCGGGCATTTAAGCAACAACAGCACATATGATTATCAAGATGTTCGAGACGATCGGGTGTACACCTATTTTGATTTGGCATCCAATCATTCTCACACCTATACCGTGCGATTGAATGCAACCTATTTGGGACGTTTTTACTTACCAACTGTTGAAACAGAAGCCATGTACGACAACACAATTAATGCGAGAACACCTGGTTTCTGGACAGAAGTGGTTAAATCCAATAAACTTGTGAGTAGTCAACCTTAGCATGCGGCTTTTTCGTAAAATATCTTTTCCTTTCCGCAGGCTTTGGTGTTGGATAAAGAAGGTGCGCTATTATTTGATAGCGGCCTTTCTTATCCTTGCGGGAATTTGGTGGTTTTGTCTGCCAAACGAACTTTTCAATGATCCAACAAGCACTGTTTTAAAAGATAGACATGGCAATATTCTGGGGGCTAGAATAGCAAGTGATGGACAATGGCGCTTTCCAGCAAGAGATCAAGTACCATACAAATTTGAACAAGCCATTATTCAGTTTGAAGACCGTGACTTTTACGATCACATGGGGTTTAGTTTCAAAGCATTCGGACGTGCCATCAAGCAGAACATTCAGGCCGGGGAAGTTGTCAGCGGTGGTAGTACGATCAGCATGCAAACCATCAGAATTTCAAGAAAGGGTCAAACTAGAAGTGTATTTGAAAAGGTGGTAGAAGTATTTCAGTCGACCAGAATGGAAATGAGTTATTCAAAAGAAGAGATTTTGGCCATGTATGCTTCTAACGCCCCGATGGGTGGTAATGTAGTAGGATTGGATGCCGCTGCCTGGCGATATTTTGGAACCACTCCGGAAAAATTGAGTTGGGCAGAGACCTGCGTTTTAGCTATTCTCCCAAATTCACCTGGGTTGATTCATCCGGGAAGAAATCGGGATGCCTTGTTGAAGAAAAGGAATCGATTGTTAAAACGTCTGTATGAAGTTAAAATATTGGACAAATATGACTATGAACTTGCCATTGCAGAGCCCATTCCTGACAAGCCCCCTCTTCTACCGAATATTGCTCCGCATCTCATGGATCGCATAATTAAGAATGGGCAGACAGGTCAAATTGTGCTTGCCACTGTTGACATTCAATTGCAGAACAAAGTCAATCGGGTGGTTGACAATCACCACAAACGTTTATCGAAAAATGAGATCCACAATGCGGCAGTCTTGATTGTGAATAATAGAACTGGAGAAGTCATATCCTATGTAGGCAATACGGCTGGAGATAATCCCGAAAATGGCAATGCAGTGGACGTCATCCCGGCACCAAGAAGCACTGGCAGCATTCTCAAACCTTTCTTATTTGCAGGCATGATTCATTATGGAGAGATCACTCCTACGCAGCTGGTTGAAGACGTGCCCATTATTCTGTCCGGTTATTCTCCTAAGAATTACAACGGCAAATATGACGGTGCGGTCCCGGCGAACAAGGCACTCGCCAAATCACTGAATGTGCCAATTGTCAAATTACTCAAACAATATGGCGTCCAGAAGTTCCATCACCAATTGAAGCGGATGGGCATGACAACACTTCATCAGCCGTCCTCACATTACGGATTGTCATTGGTGCTCGGCGGTGCAGAAGCCAGTTTATGGGATTTATGTCTCATGTATTCCAATATGGCACGCACGTTAAATGATCAAAACAGCCTGAATCAGCTTAAATTAAATAGCGGTGAAGCAGCAACAGAAACGGGCAAATTCACACCAAACAAAGCGGCTATTTGGTCAACATTTGAAGCGATGAACGGACTTGCCCGACCAGAATCTGAAGGATTATGGGAACAATTCAATTCTTCCCAGAAAATTGCATGGAAAACCGGCACCAGCTTTGGTTTTAGAGATGCCTGGGCCATTGGTGTTACTGCAGATTATACCGTTGGTGTATGGGTTGGCAATGCAGATGGCGAAGGGCGACCGGGACTAATTGGCATTCAGGCTGCCGCTCCCGTTCTATTTGATGTTTTTGAGTTATTGCCTCAATCAAAGTGGTTCAAAAAGCCATTAGAAGACATGGTGCCCATTGCGATTTGCAGAAAGAGTGGTTATCGCGCATCTAGATTCTCTTCTGATGTAGACACATTACTTTTGCCCAAGTCTTGTTTGGAAACCACAGCTTGTCCTTTTTGCAGGAAGGTTCATCTTGACCCATCAAAATCCTATCAGGTAAATAGCAGCTGTTTGTCCAGTTTCGAACTGGTCACAGAGAATCGATTCGTTTTGCCTCCCATCATGGAAAAATACTACAAGCTTAAAAATCCAAGCTACGAACCGTTACCCCCATACAAAGACCTCTGTTCCAACACCTCTGAAGAAGCCATAGCAGTCATTTATCCGAAAGAAAATAGCCGGATTTATATTCCAAAAAACTTAGATGGACAGCACAGCAAAACTGTGTTTGAAGTATCCCACAGACAGGACACTCTCAAGGTATACTGGCATCTAAACGATCAATTCATTGGCACTACCGAAGGCAATCATGAATTATCCGTCATCCCGGAAGAAGGCAAACATACACTCACTTTGGTAGACGAGTTGGGGCAGAGCTATGTCCGTCATTTTGAAGTTTTCAGCAAGGAATAAGATTCCAATAAATCGAGGACATAAATAGCTAAGACTGCTCAAAAATGTGTACTTTTACTATAGATCGTTAAAATTAAAACTAACTATATGAAACACATCTACACAACATTTTTCGCATTGGCCATTGCAGGGTCCGTTAGCGCTCAAACCCAGCGCCTCACATTGGTAGAAGGATTTACTAGTAACACCTGCGGACCTTGTGCGGGATGGAACAACTCCTACTCCCCAATTCTGGAGGCCAATAACCCAAATGAAGGAAACACAGCTGGCGTTGCAGTTCTGAAATATCAAATGGACTGGCCATCTCCTGGAAATGACCCTAGTAACAACAATGACGCAGACTCCAGAAGAAGTTTTTATGGAGTAACTGGTATTCCGGACTGGAAAATTGATGGTGAGCCTAATGGTGGAACACAAGCTGAGATTGATGCGGCCAATATGGTAGATTCTTACCTGGAGATTGATGCAGCTTACACTTTAACCGGAACAACCATTGATGTGGAACTGGAATTCACACCTTTGGCAGATTTAGGAAATGGTCATTACTATTTCATCGCCCTGGCAAACAAATCGTACACCTATACTGGAGGTACTAACGGGGAGACTTCTTTCAAACACGTTTTCAGAAAAATGCTCCCTAATGCTGCTGGTGGCTGGTTGGCATCACTTGATTCTGGTGTGACTGTGACTAAAAGCGAATCTTATACATTTACTGTTGGTACGCCAACTCAAAACGACAACAACTTCTGGAATGCGGATTTTGAAGTCGTGGTATTTGTCCAAAAGAAAACTGGTGGTTCAAGTGACGTTTTAAATGCAGCGGTTGCCACTGAAGGTGCTTTGGGCATTGCAGATGGGGATTCTGATGACTTTGGAATTTTATTATACCCTAACCCTGCCAATGAGCAAACTAATTTGGTATTTGAAGGCAATGGCAGTGATGATGTGATTGTGACTGTTTATGACAATGTAGGCAAATTGGTATCATCTCAAAATTATGGATCATTGAGTGGTAAGCAAACTATCAACATGACTACAAGCGATATGGAAGCAGGTATGTACCATGTAAATATTCAAATTGGCAATCGAAAAGCCAACTCTACTTTGGTGGTGAATAAGTAATTAATTCCGCATATTGGAAAGGGCCTTCCCGATATTGGGAGGGCTTTTTTTGTGCAATTGAGTGGCATTATTGTTGTGGTATTTCAGCCACCAAAACCCAACCAGATGCTACAGCAAGTCATCATCACCTTCACATGTCTGATCTGTCCGATAACAGAAAGTCTTTCTCAGAGCAAATACCCCAATGGACAAATCAAAGCTGAGCGTGATTCGCTTACCGGGATTTACACAGAATATTATGAAAACGGAGACCTAAAACTGGTATCAAAAGACTCTCTCTTCTTTCGTTTGATCTATGACAGCTGGCATGAAAATAGGCAACTGAAAGAATCGAATAGCAAGTTATGCGACTCCATTGTTGCTCACATCCAGTATTTTGACAAAGGACAAATTAAAGAACGGGGCAAACTCCTAATTCTGAAACCACAACCAGGAAGAACAGCTTACACAGTAGTTAGGACTGGGCGATGGCATTTTTACAGTCCGGAAGGAGATTCTTCCATACTCACTTATAAAAGAAGTCCCTATAAAATCATGGGACATGGTGATGTCGAATCCTATTATTTCAACGGTCAACTAGAATCCAAAGGGAACTATCAAAACAATTTGCGCAACGGGATACACACATCTTTTTATGAGGACGGAACGCTCAAATCAAAGATACACTATGATATGGGTATAACAATCAGCTCTAAATTTTATTTCCCCAGCGGCATAATTGATTGGACATTTTTTTATGACTCAAAACATGTCAAAAAAACCATCTGGCACGACCATTTAGGCAATACCCGAACAATCAATTTGAACGATACCCTTAACAAGATCAAAACTGAAGAGAATTTTCAATCGGATGGGACACTATCCTCAAAAACAATTGAAGATTACTCGAAAGAATACCAACACATACAAAGCTTTTATTACCTGGATAATGGCGAACTCGAAAAAACCGCCGTAGTTGAAGGTAATAGACGCAAAAATTCACTTACATACTTCAATCCTGAAGGAAAAAAAACAGAACGAACAACCTTCTTTAAAAGCGGAATGGTCACAAAATATGTAAAAAAAGAGAACGGCAAAGTTAAACGTAAGGTGTACCTAAGGCGGAAGAACTATTGGAAACAAAAAGAGAAACAATCCGATCAATGATTACCTTTGCGCGAAATGTCAACTACCCTGCTATCCTCCCCGCTTCAAGGTTTCACAGACTATCGATTCAGGAATGCCTTCCACAGATATTTTGGAGGAATTGACACATTCTATGCCCCCTATATTCGACTTAACGGCAAATTAAAGATCAAGTCGAATTATGAAAGAGATATCGCTCTGAAGAACAACACAAATCTAGAGGTGATTCCTCAAATTATGACCAATGATGCAGATGAATTCTTGTTTGTGGTTAAATACATTCGGTCGCTCGGTTATACAGAGCTCAACTGGAACCTGGGTTGCCCTTACCCTATGGTGGTCAATAAGTGCATGGGATCAGGACTCATCAATGATCCGCAGCGAATAGACCATATTTTGAAAAGAGTTCATGAAGAGACTGATGTGACTGTCTCAATGAAAATGCGCATGGGTTACGAGCATAGTAAAGAAATTCTTCAAGCCTTTCCTGTCCTGAATAAATATCCTTTGAAAAGCATTGCCATTCATGCCAGAATTGGAAAGCAACTCTACAAGGGTGGAGTTGATCTGGAATCGTTTGCAAGATGTTTAGATCACACCTCACATAAAGTCTATTACAATGGAGACATCACTACAGTAGAAGGTTTTCGGCAATTAAAAACTAAATTCCCACAAATAGACCATTGGATGATCGGCCGTGGATTGATTGCAGATCCTTTTTTACCAGGTATGATTAAAGCGGATACAGTTGTCTATCCCGACAATAAACCGGAGGTGTTTAGTAAATTTCACGACACCTTGTTTGCTGAGTTTGAACAACACTTGAAAGGAGAAAAACATGTGGTCATGAAGATGCAATCTTATTGGGAGTATTTTGCCGACTTATTTCCTGATCAAAAACGTGAATTGAAACGTATTAATAAGGCGAAAAGCTTTGAGGAATACGATTTAGCGGTTGGGGAGGTATTGAGGGGAAGCAACTATTGAGGCATTAATCTCATCACCTTGGTATGCGTGTTTTGATCTTATGCCTGCTTTCAATCATTGTTTATTCTTGTAATAAACCGGAAGGTTTCAAGACAAAACTGAAGGATAATGAGAACTACTACTTTAATGGTATCGGAGTTATACTTCACGGGAATCCCCAAATTATGCCGCAGGATCTGTTGAAATGGCCCTTTTTCAAAATCAAAAAATTGTCAGATTCGATAATAAAGATTCTTTAGACTCAGTTGTGCATTATGCTCATAGCATGAGTAATCGATCAAAACGCAAATTAAGTATGTCAGACATGATTAATGGTGTTGATTTTTCCACTCATTCTGTTTACGTAATCTATACAATTACAGAACAACAGGAATTTCCAAACGTGTCAAAAGACAAAATTTGGGTAAATGACTCCAATAAAGAGATTTTATTCGATTTTAAGCTAAGAGTACAGATAGGTGGCAGTGGTATGGATTACGTAGCAGGGTTTTGGTACGTTATTTTACCCAAAAGCTATGATGATTACTCTATACGCTGCACACTTCATGTGAACGAAACAGGAAAGTTGTATGGTGGTCCAGGAAATGACTATACCAGAGAATACAATCTTTTTAACTAGGCTTTAGTCATTATTCCGTTCTTCGACAATATAGACCGGAAACGATAAATTAAGGATCATCAAAAAGTCTAAACTGTATCTCTCCTGCTAATTGATAACAGAGTGCGACCAACCGAAAAAACGATTGGCAAAATTGATCTGTATTTCTTCCAGTCATATTTTATTAATTATACTTTGAGCAACTCTAAACGATACAACATGCAATTTGAAATAGAACATTGGCCAAACCGATTTGGAAAACACACCTTGACAAGACTTGTCAAGGGTTTTATTAAAGGATGGCTCCTTCTTGCTCTCATCACAATAATCATGTTTGTATTATATTACTTTACTCATATTAACACTCTGAGGTATGTAATCCAGGGGTTTGTTTTTGTGATGATTATAGCTCCTCTGCTACCAATTGTCTCTTATTTCCAACAGGACAGAAAGACCCCGGCATACGGCATAAACAAAGATGGATTCATTCTCAACGAAAGAGGTTGGTATGCCTGTTTTTTTAAATGGGATGAAATTGCATCAATTGAACGTTTTGATCATCCAAAATTTGGACTGGAACTACACTTTGAGTTTGTATCGTACACAAAAGCAATCAACAAACCTAATCAGGATAAGTTCAGGCAGTCATTAATGCGGGAATATGGGATTGAAAAGCAGCCTAAAAAGATCAGCGGTCAGCTTGTGAAAGGAGATGTCACAAAGTTCATAGAATTGTTTGAAAAGTATTTTACCGAGCATCAGAGTATGGCATAGGTGCAATTAATAAGGCACGCTAGATTATCCTATGATCCATTTGTCTCTGTTTTGAAATATGAAGTCTTCACGTTTTACAAACGTGATACTTTTTTGTTTACCATTCCCTCACTCAAACAGAGTTTGGCTCGGTTATGCCAAACAAAAAAGTCGCACCTCTCGGCGCGACTTCATCTTATCCGTGAGGCATACTGGATTCGAACCAGTGACCCCTACCCTGTCAAGGTAGTGCTCTGAACCAACTGAGCTAATGCCTCATGGAGACAAATATCAACATTTTTTGTTTTGCATCCGTCGAAAAAGTGAGCTAAGATTTACGCAAATTCAATACCTTCAACTCTTGAAACTAGCATGAATCAGATTCTACAAAGTATATTGACTCTATTGTTCCTAACTATGTCTCTCCAATTGGATGGGCAAAGTTTATCCCTAGTGAGTCCCTTGTCTTCAACTGTTCATGAAACTTCCGGATTGGACGTAGTAAATGGCAAATTGATTACCCATAACGATTCCGGAGGCGATCCTTTTCTGTATGAAATCGATTCTCTAACAGGCAATATATCCCGAACAGTGGTGGTTGCCAATGCCTTTAACACAGATTGGGAAGACATCACCACAGACAGTGATTATATCTACCTGGGAGATTTCGGCAACAACTCAGGATCGCGGACAGATCTCAAGATATTCAGAGTAGCCATACCCGATTTTCTCACCACACCTAACGACACAGTTTACGCAGATACAACTTTCTTTAGCTATGCAGATCAAACGGATTTCACGCCCACATCTTTTCAGACCAATTATGACGCAGAAGCACTGATTTCATTCGGAGACAGTTTGTACATATTCTCGAAGAACTGGGGAAATGGAAAGTCTTACATTTATGCTTTACCCAAAAATCCGGGCACCTATTCTCTGGTCAAACGAGACAGTATTGACACTCAGGGGCAAGTAACCGCAGCAACATTTAACCCATACAACAACAGCATTCTATTGACCGGCTATGCTGGTTTAAATCCATTTTTAGTCCAGATAAGTCACTTTACCGGTGACAATTTTGCGTCCGGTCATATTGTGAGAGTTCCCATGTCTCCTCCCTCAGGGTACAGCTATCAAATAGAAAGCGTTATTTGCTTTAAAAGTGACTATTACTACCTCACAGCGGAGGACAACTTCTCAGGAAATTCCGGTCTATTTAGTCTGGAAAGTGAGTTTTTAGATGTTACCAATCAGACATCATCCGATATCGAGTTGTATCCTAATCCGTGCACGGGACATCTTCGATTTAAATCAAATCAAGAGCTCGGTACTCAATTGAATCTTTCTATCTATAATTTACAGGGACAGTTGATCCAAAAATCCACTCTAAAAACGAATGAATCTCTTGATGTACAAAGACTTAATACGGGTACATATTTGATTGAAATCAGTTCAGAACCGTTCTTTCGGAGTACTCAGATTCTGGTTATTCAGTAATATTTGTGCAGATTAACATCATAGCTTATTAAGGATTGTTAAGACTTCACCCTATTCTGCTCACTGTCCGATCCGGAACCATCGTGTTTCTTTTTATTGGAATTTGATTTCCCAAAGCGCATTGAAAAAGCAATAGACACACTTCTGGAATCGTACTTGCTGTTCCAATCGGCATTGGTTTGGGAAAGATTATTGATCACACCATCTCCTCTTCTGGTATAAAAGGGATCACTCACATTTAATCTCAGATTCCCCAAACCTTTGAACACACTTTTTTGCACACCCACATCCATCACCCAGTATGATTTGATCAATAATTGGGAGTATACGTTGTCGTTAGACCCTCTTGCACTTAAGCTTAATTTCCAGCCATTTGACAGTTTGAAGTTGTTGTTAATATTGGCGAATAAGTTGATTCCGTTTGCATTCAATTGTTCTGTATACAATTGACTTTCGAATGTCACGTAAGAAGCCTGAGCATAGGCATTGATGGTATACCATTTAGCCAATTCAAAAGTCCCATTTACGGAAAAAGTCAGAAATTGACTGGATGAAATGTTCCCTGGCCTGCTGTAATAAATCTCGTCTTGAATTTCCAGAGTTTCATTAATACCATCTTGAATCAAAGCGTAAGACACTGAAGTGCTAATCATGTTCTTGTAGGTATGCGTTAAAGAAAAATTATGTGAAAAGGTGGGCAGTAAATTAGGGTTACCGGTATAAAATGTGAATTGATCAAGTGGACTGATAAAAGGATTTAAATCTTGAAAATAAGGCCGTTCAATTCTGCGACCATAAGAAAAATTCATTTGATGAATTCCGGCAGAATCCAATGATCTCGCTAAAAACAAAGTAGGAAATAGAGACATATAATCTCTGGTGAAGCTGCTATCAGGAGACTGGATATTCCCCAGTTGATGCCCCTTCAATTGTGTTGCTTCACCTCTCAATCCCAATTGAAACTGCATTTTTCCCATCATGCCATTGTAGTTCACGTATGCCGCATTGATCCATTCGTCATACAAAAATCGATTGCTTAAATTATAATCTGGCTCCGTTACACCGGCTACCGTGTTGGTGTAGATGGCTTCATTGTCAGTTTGTGTGTATGCTGACTTTAATCCGGCGGAGAAATTAGCACCATTCTTCAGCGGTTTTGAATAATCCGTTTTAACAGCATAAATGTCGATCTCTGAAGGAATGGCGCCATCAATTCGATCATTGTAGGTAAGATTGCCATTAGAATCGTATTGAAAATTTTTAAATACCTGATCATTCGTTGATACATACCTCACATAATCCGCATCTATGGAAATTTCGCTACCCAAGGTATCTAAGGTTCTGGTGAAATATAAACTGACTAAATCATTGCCGAATGTGGTTTGACTCAAATTATCAGCAACCACTCTTTGCAATAAATCTCCATTCGCATCAGAGATCAGAGATGTGTTGTCGGTATCACGCTCTCCTGGCGATTGAGACTTTTTATAAGACACCCCGAAAGTAGCTTTGTCGGTAAGGTATAGGTCCATTCCAATTCGACCGTTCAGATACTCTCCACTTCTGTTATTGAATGAATTTTGTCTGAAGGCTGAGGTCGTATTTCCAGAATTATCGAGATAATATCGGTTGATATTCAGGTCTTGAAAGTTCTCCCATAAGCCGGCATTGACATTTGCTGACAAATTGATTTTCTTTCGTGCAAAATTCAAATTTAAGTTGTTGTGACTGCTGTTGTATCGACTTCTTCTGTAACTCAAAGATGTATTACCGTAAAGTCCTCTGAGGGTGTTACGTTTGATATTAATATTGATGATACCGCCATTTCCGGCTGCTTCATATTTAGCTGGTGGGTTTTCGATCAGTTCTATATTTTGAATGGATCCGGATGGCAATGATCTCAGGTAGTTTTCTAATTCTGACCCCGACAAATATGATGGTTTGTCGTTGATATAGACTGCAATTCCCGTGCGCCCTTTGAAGACAATTTGACCATTTTGGTCAACAGTAACACCCGGAGCCAGTTCTAAAATCTCAAGCGCATTGGTTCCAGCACTGGCAATTAATGCTTCAGGCGTAATCACCACACGATCTATTTTCCTTTCTACAAAAGGTACTTTACCACTAACGGTCATTTGACCCAATGTTTCTTCGTCGTTTTCCAGAACAATTGGATTCAAATTAAGTGCTCCACTTAAATCAAACTCGGTACTGTAATCCTTAAATTCCTGGTGTTCGATTTTCATAAAATACTTACCGGCTTCAATTGAAGACAGCAAAAAGCTTCCATCTTGATCCGAAAATTCAGTTTTTACTGCGCTAGAATCCGCTAAACGATACAATGAAATAATGGCCAGATCGACTCCTTTTTTATGCTTGTCCAGAACAGAACCTGAGATATTGTGTAAAGTCTGAGCCTGTGTATTTGATATCACAAGTAAGGTAAAAAAGGCAAGAATACATCTCATATGGATTGGTTTTTTTGTTTTTGCCAGTTAATTGACGTGACAAAAATAGAGAGACCATATGGGGTAAAAAGTTAAACCATGTTAATTAGAGTAAATTGTATGTAAACGGCTGGTAAGTTGTAGGAATGGCGGGGATTGCGACTGAAGAATTCTTGCAAAGTTGATGTACGGTTTTAGCTAGGGCTGAGTGGACTATCCAGATATAATATACCTCTGGAATTCGTTCATCACAACATTGATTTTAGGAGCACCTTAATCGGTTCTGAATTGGACAACTGTCCATTTTTAGATTCGTAATCCGTAATATCTTTTAAAGCTGCGGATATCGATTCTTTATCCTTACAATATTCGGTTGTGAATTGATATTTTTCCAATGCTCTGGGATTTCCTTGTATCAGATACACCAAGCCAACATTGAAGTGGACATACCACATTGAATTATCTACTTTCAACGCTTCTTTAGAATAAAACAAGCACTGATCGTAATCGCCTGCTTCAAATTCTGTCCACCCTTTATTGCCGTATTCAATTGCAGTTTTGTCATGATTTTCAATTATTCTATAAATAAAGATCGCCGAACAATCATCATCATTGTAAAAACGCTCTGTCCAAAAGAGATGACCTCCATCTTCAAAATTACTGAGTTGTTCTTTAGTAAATGGGAAATAATGGGTGATTGTCTTATTTCCCAATGTTTCCGATCGTAGGTCGTCTTCCTCCACCAATTTCGCTCTGACTGAAATTTTAGCGTCTGATTTAAGTGGAACTCTTATGTTCACTCTTTTATCGATCTCAAGTGACTGTCCACTCCATACTTTATTAACGTAGCCCTGTCTTGTTTTGAAACTATTTTGCAGTTCATCATTGACGTATACCCCAACCCAATAGACGAAATCTCCCGATTCATCTCCTGTTAATGCATACCAATCACAATCTTGTTCTATATAAAAACCATCAATATTAACAATGAAGTCCTGAGTAAGATTGGATTGATCAAGCACCTCATCATGATTATAATTATTCGGAACGGGATGCTGTGGAATGATCACTTCAAGAAAATATTTTTCTAACTCTTCGCGCCTGTCTTCATCGCTTGCTAATATCCATATTGGCATCAGGCTCTTTTTCGTAAAACCAGATAAAACCGGGTGCTCCTTGATGCCACTGGCCCATTCCTCGTATTGACTGGGACTATGTATTGAATTGACCAATTCAGAATTGCCTCCGGTCAATGTCATTCTCTCCACTGTAGCTGCTCTTGAGTAGGTAGTCTCGTACAATTTCCCATTTTCAGCACCGCTCGATAAGAATTTGTATTTCGCACCAACGGCAGTATTTAAATCACTTGAAGACATTCCTTCTCTTAAAACAGATACTGTGGCATAGTCAACTCTTCCTCCTAGATAAGCACTCACAATAAAATGACTACCGTAAGTATCAAAGAAGTCTTCAGGAGACAAGTTTTCCAGATCAGACTTAAACTGTAAATCCAAATATTTAACTAATGAATCTATATTTCGAATATCCAGGTTTATTCTCCATTTTGTATTAACATCCATATGTGTGAGGTAATATAGATTGGATGATGACAATTGAGTCTGTTTAAATTGATTTTCCACAGACGCTTGAAAGAAAAAAGCATTTACGCCCAGCCCTGACTTTTCAGACAAAGCATGGATATATTGTGTCTTTGAACTGCCTTCAATTGTATTAAAAATATGCTTTGACGCATTGTTTAACGACACAAACTTTGGCAAGGTATGACTCACTGAATTCGTCTGTTGTGGCATCCTTGAAAAATCAAAAATATTGTAATGATTTACACTGCTATTGCAGGCATATTCACCAAATACATTGTAACTCTTACCTATAATATGTTGGCCTGGATAGGAGTTTTGCGAAAACCCAAAAATGCTAAAAACTATGGCATTCAGCAGTAAAAAAATTCTTTCCATGTTTAAACCGAAAATGTTCGACAAATTTTCGTGAAAATTCATCAGAATTCCCTCACTGAAAACAGTGATTTTTGTTAAGAAAACCATGATTTATCATATACCCAACGGTATCTGCAAACAAAAGCCTTCTTAGGTTCGAGAAGGCTTTTTGTTTGCAAATCCACGAGGGCAAAGCACGTTTTAATGACTCCAATCATTTACTGAACCACAAACCTCAAATTCTGCTGAGAATCACTAAATACAAAGCGTATCAGATAAACGCCTCTTTCCATGGCACCCAAATCCAATTGAATTTGAGCATCATTTCCTGATTTGGCAAAAACCAGTTTTCCTGAGGCATCCGTAATCGTGAAACTATAGTCTTCACCGTCATAATCATTCAGATCAATGGTGAAATGACCTTTATTCGGATTGGGATATATGGTGATGTCATGATTGGCTATAGTTGACTCTATTTCCTCTTTCTTCTGTGCTCCAGGTTCACAACCTTGATCTTGTTGAGACTGAATTGTTGTCGCGGTCATTACATTTTGTCCATTGAATAACTGAGCCATCGAAGGATCATAATAATAAACAATTGCATTGCCGTTGTGTTTTAGGAAAGCACTATTTAGCTGACTATTTGATTGGAAATTATTCCCAGCTCCTACAGATGCCGTACCTTGATTTTTCAGAACTGAGTTATTACTTCTTATTGCAAATTCCGAGAAGTTTACAAAATTATTACAGGTAATATCCAAATTAGTATGGTCATCGTTTTTAAATCTAATCGCCCGGATAGATTGATCAAAAGTGTTTCCGGTGATTTTTGACTTTAGCTGAGATCCCCTCGATTCATTCGTGGTTATTGGATAATCTTGATCAACAAAAAAGTTCGATTCAATAGTAAAGACTTCTTCTCTGATCAATTTAATCCCTCTATCTCCATTTATAAAAGTATTCCCAAAGATGATTGTATTGTCTGAGTCAACAGATTTAATGCCCAGGTCTACATCCGTAAATTGACTATTTGTAATTTGAGTTTGAGAAGTTCCTTTCAACAATACACCTCTGGTCATAGAGACAAATTTGTTTTGATCCAAGCTTACCCCACTTTGAGTCACCATTTTTATTCCGGTTTCTCCGCCCTTAAACACGTTACCACTTATTGAGAATCTTGAACTAGGCTTGATCTCAAGGTGTATGGCGGGTTCATTAAAATTAAAGCTTGGATTAGACAAATCAAATGAACTATTAGATATTTCATTGAGATTGTTGGGCTGCAGATACTTGGCAAAAAACAGTGAACGCCCGTTGTTTTCGAATTTCATCTGGTTAAGAATTTGTACAATCGCGCCAGACCACATTCCCATATTACTGCCGGAAGCCAGATCTCTCCTTCCCGCATATACGGCAATTTTGGCATCTCTAATAATAGAATTCTCCGCAATTAACATACCTTGATTTGATGCGGTGTGAGGCATTTGCTTGTGCCCCCATACTTCTATTCCCTGCCAGAATTTATCCGGCGCACATGCTTTTAAAGTGGATTGATTTCTGATGACAAGCTTACCACCCCGCTCTACCACAAGTTTTGCGTTATCACCAAAATTCATAATGGTATTGTCTATTTCCAGAGTAACCCCATTTGGGATTGTCAATTGACCGCCTACCCAATGCTCTTCACCTGTCCAAATAGTATTGGATTGAAGTACCTCATTGATGTGGTCATTTCCAACATTTCCTGTAACCGGCATAAAGCAATTTTCGGCAATCTCAACAAGGCAGGGACCAGGCGTAACAACTATATTTTCTGTGTGGCTATTTTCACAACCTTCATAAGCTTCAACAGAAACCCCATCAACATAGTAATAGCCTGACCACATTAGTGGTGCATCCGGAGTAGATGGCCACGGTGTAGGGTCGTATCCCGAAATTGCCATATTATTGAACAAATTGGCGCTGGTTCTGAAATTCCCAATGGTAATATACTCTTCTCCTCCAACGGCTGTATAATCTCCGGACACTTCTGTCCAGCCGGTTTGATCCTCAACACGCGAATCCGATTCTATTTGAGGTGTATAGGTGAAGAAAAAACCTGTAGGTGCTGTGCTCGAAATGTACATTCCTATGTAGGTACCAATGTGAGCGCGTTCAGCCATACTCACATAAAACTTGAAGCGATAGGTTTCTCCCGCCACTAATGGTTGTGACAATTGATGTTGGATAAACTCCCGATAAAGGTTCACATTTGGTGTGGTTGGAGTAGACAACGGATAAGGAGGCTGTCCCCAATCACTTAAATAGGTATGAATCCCGCAATAACCCTGCCCTCCTGCGATATCATCTTGAGTGCCCACAAAGTTATTGGGCACCCTCATGTCCTTGTTGGGAAATACTGTTTGACAAGCATTGTAATAATCTGGCGTGGCACCATTTATACCCACATTCCAATTATTTAGATTGGCGGTTTGAGATAAGTCTGTAATACACGAAGAATAATCTTCCATATCTCCGTTAGTGACCAAATTTGTTCCGGTTGTTCCCGAACCGAAGACGGTATAAGTAACAGCATGTGTTCCCACGCCATACGCCCCAGGGTCAAAT
Organism: Bacteroidia bacterium; assembly: GCA_030433115.1. GTDB lineage: Bacteria > Bacteroidota > Bacteroidia > Flavobacteriales_D > JAUILH01 > JAUILH01. The sequence continues at coordinate 38,862 of JAUILH010000002.1, forward strand.
GTTCCGTCTGAATCAACTGAACCCGACCACTGTCCTCCCGGGGTGTTGGGAATAAATGTTTGATCAGGATCAGAAATGCAAAAGGGACCTGTTGGGGCAAAGGTTGCGTCCGGAATATCATCCACCTCAATGGTGATGGTTTCACAAGAAGGTGGGCACCCTCCAATGTTATTAACGCAATAAGTTAAATCGTGAAAGCCCGGACCAAATATTGAAGGATCGAAATTACCATTAAACCCGGGAATTGAAGAAGTCCATGTCCCTCCTGCAGGAGATGTCACAAGGCTAAAAGGTGCATCTGTTACACAAACCAATGGAACCTCCAATATGTCAGGATTAATAGTTGGTATCACGTCAATTGTGAATGTCTCTGTGTCACTGCACCCGTTTGCGTCCGTACATGTGACAGTGATATTGTTGGCACCCGGCACATTGGCAGTATAGGACAAAGTGGTTCCAATAACAGAAAAGGACGACACCGGAGTAGATACAACCCATACACAAGTCAACCCTGGAGTTGACATGGTCGATACTGATATTGACTCACCCTGACAAGCGGTGAAATCGGCAATTGGACTAATGTCAGGTGCAGGAAGCACTTCAATAGTTCCTGTTGCAGAGGCTGTACAACCAGTTGATGGGTCTGTGTAGGTATATGTAAGCACATGAACACCTACACCTGCTGTAACGGGATCAAAAGTCATTAGATAACTAACCGGCATCATGTCGCACGGGGCAAACAAGCCTGGCGAGGGATCTAAAAAACCACCTTCTGGTAAAAAGAAATTATCTGGTGAATTGGTGATTTCACAATTCAAGATACTCCCAAGAGTCAAAGGTCCATCGTTGATACAAATTGTTTCATTTAGGGCGTTGGTCACATTGGGCTCCGGATAAACAGTAACAATTACTGTAGCGGAGTTGGAGCAGCCTGTGGATGGGTCAGTAACCTGAGCAGTATAAGGATGAACCGTTGCGCCTGAACTAGAAGGAGCAACCATAATCGAGGGACCAGAACCAACAATTGCTGAAGCTGCGTCAAACCAAACAATGGTTCCTGAAGAACTTGTACTTGCCGTAAGTGTGACAGATTCACCTGGACAAATAAATTGATCAGGACCAACAGTGAGATCTGGTTGTGGAAATGCATCAATCGTTATGATCGCTGAGGTAGTGCAGCCACTGGCACTGGTTGCTGTTACCATATTGGAGAATGGCAAAGTTGAACTTGGCGTTACTGTGATGCATTCTGTTGTTTGACCAGTTGCCCATTCGTAAGAATAAGAAGTGCCTGCAGCCACCATAGGACATATCAACAATGGTTCTCCAACGCACCCGGTAAATGATGCGTCCGCAATTGCAGGAGAAGGACCCGCTAAAACTTCTATTTCAGTATCAAGGCAGCATCCTGAAGCAGTACATATCGTAATTGTGTGAACACCTGGTCCTGCTGTTGTCGGGCAGAATCTCCAGTGTTCATTGCCAAAAATATCTAACAATGGAGATGCCGGAACGCCTGGTCCGGTAACAGTGTATTGCCCTGGTGGAGAATCAACTATATCGAAACAAGGTTGGTCTTCACAAATCTCGTTAGGAAAAACTGTGGGTAAATCTGAAACATCAAATTCATCGGTAATATCTAAAACAATGTCATCAATACCAATTGTTATACAACTCGTTGGAGGCATGTGTGAAGGCCAAATCAACACATAATTGTAGGTGTTGGATGTAGTATTTACAATATTTACACTATAATCTTCCCAATTGGGTGGCCCAGTTCCATCTAAGGGAACCGAGACTTCATAATACAAACCAGGGTTGGTCACTGCCGACATTGTGGTTAAATCATTTCCGACCACACCCGAAATAGGATCAACTGTCAAAAATCTAAACTTGAGATCTACACCGGGAAATCCACCAGCGGCGGGGAAAGATGTTGCCGAAAAACTCAGAGTTGCTGCATCACATGGTTTGAAATCGCATGACATAGGCAAGACTATTGGTGTCTCTCCTATTCCACCGCTCGGCGGAGAAAAGGTCCCACAAGTTGACACCTCAAGATATTGAGTTGAATGAAAAGATGATGGTGCTCCAAGGTTCGGGGGAAAATCTGCTGTTCCTCCCCACCCCAAAAAAGGTGATCCCGATACGCCGGATTCTAAATCGGCAGTTGACGTAAAAGACTCAAAATCACCATAGCAGATACAATTTCCAGGAGTTGGCGGGCAGACTGGAAGTTGTGAAAATCCATCTCCTATGCTAAAAAGAAGAAAAGATAGAATTAAGGTGGTTTTGGGCAGTATTTTTCCGAATATATCCATGGTTTTGTTTTTAATTTATGAATGACTACCTGCTTCACCAACTAACCTCCTCTTATTCAATTTAATAAAAAACAATCTCGTTTCTTATCAGCACATACTTTCAACAATGGATGTAAAAGGGTATTGGCTTACGTAGCGAGTCAAATTTATCCATAAACCAAATCAATTTTCCCACTGAAAACCGTGATTTTTTCATCCCGGAAAACATGGATTTTATTTCAAAACACCGAAAAAAGTGAAAGAAAAATCAGATAATCCTATACATTTGGTCTTGCTTAAAAATCATGATAAAGTGGTTTTGACACTTTGACAATCAATGATGCCTGGAACCTTAATTTTACACCAGCAATTAAAATTTAAAGTCAATATGAAATTTTTAACCGCCTTGTGCATGTGTGTTGGAATCAGCTTCCATACGTTCGCTGCAGATATCTACATCTATAACTTTGGAACATCTAACAATTCGCTAGAAGACGCCCTTAACATCATTAAGACAAGTTATGTGGATGCCAACAATAATGCGACAGAGGCCATCAACATCTACCTTGTTAATAATTGGGGAGACGTTCAAATAACTGATTCCGGGAATACTTTGAACTGGGATGTTTCAGGTACTTCTCAATATCCAATAACCATTACTTCTTACAGTTGCAGAACAACATTGACTCGAAATTTGGATTCGGGTCCAATGCTTTACATGGAACAAGCTAACTACGTCAATATTATTAATGTAGATTTTAATGCCGTCTCTTCAGGAGCTATTTTAATTGATAATTGCGACCACCTTAACATTTCTTACTGCTCCTTCCATGGCAATGGTACAGCAGTACCTGCCCCCGATTCAGGAATTATATGGATCGGAGTAAACCATAATTATGCCGGTCAGAACACGGAGACCTCTGCTTACAACAAGATTACAAATAATTACTTCCATTCATTGGATTATTTGACAGAGAGTTTTCATCATCATGGAATCTACTTCTCTAATGGCGCACATCACAATACGTTTGCGTATAACTATATAGATCGACCAGCCTCTTTTGGCATCCACGGGTATCACGGAGATTTCCAAGACAATTATTTATCGACCAATCTTATTATCAGGAGACCAAGAGTTAACAATCAAAACGCAACGGGCGTTATTTTTGGTTCTCAGAATGATTTAATTACACCTGGTGTTACATATGACAACGGTGCTCCGGGGTCTATCCACGGTAATAATGCAGTCAATAACTACATCTTTGATGATGAAAATAATCACGATGGGGTAGATATTGAGACAGTCTTAGCTGGAAATAATTACGAGAGTGGAAACAAGCGATTTGACAACCTTTACCCAAATGATCCATACTGGCTGGGCTATAACGCCAGTAAAATTACAGCCCGTATGGTTTCCGGAGACTTTGACAGAGATGGAGTTGAAGATGATGTAGCGGCATTTTACGATTTGAGCGGACAAACGAAAATTCATGTTTGGGAATCGCTGGGGGCAGATAATGCCTTTGAGTATTCATCTTCAAACGGATGGTGGCATGGCAGCTCGTATACTGCTTCCAACGTGAGTAAGCGCGTGGTCTCAGGTGATTTTGACAGAGACGGAAAAAAGGATGACATTGCTGCTTTCTACGATTATGGCAGTGGACATACAAGGATACATGTATGGACATCAAATGGAAGCTCATTTAACACACCTCAAACATGGTGGATTGTTTCTGGTTATACGGCCGGACAGATTTCCGGACGTCTAGTATCCGGAGACTTTGACAGAGACGGATATGAAGATGACATTGCTGCATTTTATGATTATGGCGGGGGACAGACAAGAATTCACGTTTGGACTACCAATACTAACTTTTGGGGCACGGGCATCAGCTTTAACTATCAAAATTCAACAGGCTGGTGGAGCACTTTTGGTTACACTGCCGGTCAAATAACAGATAGAGTTGTTTCGGGTGACTTTGATCGGGACGGGTATAAAGATGACATTGCCGCATTTTACGATAATGGTGGCGGGAATACGAGTATCCATACCTGGAGATCAACAGGATCTTCCTTTACGTATTCCAACAGCTTTGGATGGTGGAATACATCCGGGTATGATGCCAACAAGATCACTGGAAGAGTTGTGTCCGGGGACTTTGACAGGGATGGATATAAAGATGACATTGCCGCATTTTATAAAACTGGCACACACTCCACCCAGCTACATACATGGAGGTCTACCGGTGGAAGTTTCAGCTACTCAGGAAGTCCCGGGTGGTGGTCATCTAATGGATATACACCCGACAACATAACCGGACGAGTTATTGCAGGGGATTTTGACAAAGACGGAAAACTGGATGACATTTCCGCTTTTTACGACCACAGTAGTAATTGCGGCAATGTCAGGAGTAATGTTTGGCAAGGAACAGGAAGCAACTTTACCTATATTAATTCGTCGATGGGCTACCCATGGATGACTGGCTATACTTTTCTTCGAAACCAAGCCTATGTTGATGAACCAATGGAAGAAACTGTGTTGTCAGAACTGAAGGTACTCGTTTATCCGAACCCTGCTACCGATCGACTTACCATAGAGCTAAATGAAAAGGCACTTGTTCAATTTTCAGATTTAAATGGTAAAATAGTTTATAGCAATTATTTAAATCAAGGAAGTTCAAGTATTGATATTTCAAACTTTTCAGCTGGAATTTATGTTTACTCTGTTCTTTCGGATGGTCAGACGAGTCGTGGTAAGGTTGTGGTGAAATAGCCCAATATACCTCACAGACTCCTTTGACATCATTGTTTTTAAGTGTAAAAGCCTAATGGTTTTGTATTGAAATAACCGGAACCTGCAAGCATGAAATTGCTGAGACATATGAAAAGATGTCTACGTATCTCTAACTAAAAGTTCAAAATCCCCATCCAATTTGTAACTTGCCAATCTTCACAATGGAAGTATGTCGCAGCTCAAATTTGCATTTACCTGGTCCTTAATATTTCTCTATTGTTTCGGGTGCTATGCTCAAAACGACTATAAAAAAGAGATTGACTCTTTGCACGCTCTGGTCGAGGATCCATCTCGATCAGATTTGAAGAGGGCGAAGGACTACGTAGAGTTGTCCTCTTTTTACTTTCGACAGAACATTGATACGGTTGTAACTATATGCATCAAGGGCATTAATTTTATTAATACCTGCAGTAATTCCAGAGAATCATCTATTCAAATAAGTAAATCCAAGCTTTGGATGAACATTGGATTTACATACTATTACCTCAATAAGTTGGACCAATCTATTGAGGCTTTTTACAAATCTTTGGCGATTGCCGAAAACCATAGAGATCTCAAAACCATTGCGGATGTAAAAACAAATATTGCGAACGTAGAAATAGATTTGGAAGAACTAGAATCTGCCGAAAGGAATCTAAAACAGGTGCTCTTACTACAAAATGAACTTAGAGATTCTGCCGATATTGGAAGAACACTCAATACCTTGGGCTATATCTACAGAATATCTGGAGACAACAACCTGGCTCTTGATCACTATAAAAGAGCTCTGTACATAAGAATTGCTTCAAAAGATAGAATAGGTGAAGCAGCCTGCTACAACAATATCGCCTATATTCATCGGTCTGGAAAGCACTTTGAAAAAGCCATCGAGTATTATGACAAAGCGATTGCTATTTATGAGGAAGAAAATGCACTCAATGGAATCGCTTTACTGTATGGGAATCGGGCCAATTGTTATTTGGAAATTGATGAGATTGAACAGGCCCTAAGCAACGCGCACAGGGGCTATAATTTGGCAACTAAACAAGGCTCAAAGAAAGATCTTATGTACCTCTCTGAAGTACTCTACACCATCTATAAAGAAAGGAGCAATTACAAGTTAGCGCTACATTATTTTCAGGAGTTTAATGCCTATAAAGATTCAGCAACATCTCAAAAACACTATAAAGAACTGATCAATCAGAAGCTTCAGTATGAATACAAGGAGAAGGAAAAAATCCTGGCTCTGGAGCATGAACAAGAGACACTCCTAAAAGAAAAGGAGCATACATATGCTATTGAGCGTTCAAAAGAAGAAAACAACAAGCTCTATTTTATAATTGTTACCGTATCTATTTTACTACTTGTCGTTATTGGTTTTCTGGTATATCTCAACAAACAAAAGCGCGTCATTCAAAGACAAAGCAAGGAATTGGAACTAATTGCCCTCAGGACACAAATGAATCCGCACTTCTTATTCAATAGTCTTAATTCAATTAAACTCTCCATTATAGAAAACGACAAGGAGTTGTCTACTCATTACCTCACAAAGTTTTCAAAACTAGTACGACTGATACTGGAAAATTCCAATAAGAGCTTAATTTCATTGGAAGATGAACTAGAAACAACCAAGCTTTACTTGGAATTAGAACAGCTCCGTTTTAAAAATAAATTTCAGTTTAAAATTAATACCAATGCTGATATTTTGATAGAACTTCCCCCATTGGTACTTCAGCCATATGTTGAGAACGCCATTTGGCATGGCATTATGCATTTAGACGGAGGTGGCCTGATAACAATTCGCACCTATGAAGATAAACATGGCATTTGCATAGAAATCGAAGACAATGGTATTGGAAGAAAAAAGGCGACAGAGATAACTAGTGGTCAAGATCAAAAACAATCGATGGGTATGGATATCACTCAAAAGCGAATCCAAGCTTTGAACGAAATTACAGGAGTAAAACCCATAATTAAAATTGTTGACCTTGAGGAAGATCTAAAAGCATCTGGTACCTTAGTAAAAATTTCTATTCCTTTCTATGAATAAGTTGAGAGCGATAATTATTGATGATGAGGCGCATTGCATCAAAACATTGCAATGGCAACTAGAAAAGTACTGTCCGAATATTCAATTGATTGTGACTTTTGATTCTCCAAGAGATGGTTTGACTTTTTTGAGGGAAAACCCGATTGATTTATTATTTCTTGACATTGACATGCCAGGCATGACTGGTTTTGAATTATTGGAAAAAATTGAAAGTCCCAACTTTGACATTATTTTTACTACTGCACATGTACAATTTGCCTTAAAAGCCATTAAAATCAGTGCGTTGGATTATTTAATCAAACCTATTGATGACGAAGAATTAAGGCTTTCGGTAAATAAGGCTAGTGAAAAGAAACAACTGTCATCACTCACTTCAATTTCTCATTTACTGGAACAGATAAAAAAGCAATCGGTTTCGGATCGCATTTATCTGCCTACAATTACAGGTTTGGAATTTGTTGACATAACGTCAATCAATCGCTGTGAAAGTGACAGCAATTATACCACTTTATTTCTTGAACAAGGCAAAAAAATCATTGTATCCAAACCCTTAAAAGAAATTGGGGACATGCTCAAAACTAAGCAGTTTTTTAGGGTTCATAACTCACATATAGTGAATCTCAAAAGAGTTGGAAAATATGTAAAAGGAGATGGTGGTCACTTAGTGATGCAATCCGGAGAGGTTATACCTGTTTCAAGATCCAGGAAACAGGCTCTAATGGATCATCTAAAAACATAAAGGCAGGCAGGCTTTAAACCTACCCGCCCTTATACTATATACTATTTGCAATCTATAGCCCTTGGATGTGAGAAGTTATAAATTCCTGAGCAATACACATCTTCATACCCCGCCCCGTTGTATTGTGCTCTGAAAATATACTCTTGAACGTAGCACATACCATTTTCGAAAGTTGATTTGCAATATGCTACGATATTTTTCTCTAAAACAGCCCCTGTTACTTTGTGATGAACAATGTTCCATTTTGAACTTCTGATTTTTACTGCTGAAAACTTTTCTTTATAACCATTACTGCTGCCAAAATATTGCACTTTTTGTAGCAAATCTTTTTCCAAATTTGCATCAGTCATACCTGCTTTATAGTCAGAAAATGTCACGCCTAATTCAGGCGCAAATTTTTCTCCGGAAGATTTTGTCAACGTAAACTCACCAACAGCCACATTCTCTTCGGTAGAATATTTTGGGCTGCTACCTTGGTCATAGGCTATGACCTCTACTCTTATTTTGTGATTTCCTTCAGATAATTTCTGCATGTGGTTGATCCACTTTAAACTAGGTTGTTTTTCTGATGTGACCGGAGAAATGTATCCTGTATACGCTGTTTGAGTAGATTTAAAAGGAACTTCTACCTGAAACACGATATCATCAATCAACTCGCCATCAATGAATACCTTCACTTTATGGGACCCATAATTATTAATTTTTGGTGTCCCTGTGCTTTCTCCCTCATACCATTTTTTAAAGGAGTTGTCGTAGTAATATCCTTTATTGATACTTCCATTATTATCAAGTGGATATAAGAGTTGATTTCTAAAAGACTTAGGCATAAAAAAAGTGAAATAGATAGATTCATTGATTCCAAAACTTGTTTTCACGTCAGACTGGGTAATGTCTTTAGGCTCCATTCTTTTATTCATAAATACAACCTGATTGATGTTCGCTTTGTGAAAATCGTTAATAATACCATCATCTGGCACCAGCCCTGGTCGCATTAAAGCCCAGGTTTCTTCTTCATTTAAATCTGAGCCCTTAACTTTTCCACGGGTTTTAGTGAGTCCTATTTTATCTTTCCAGGTTTGTCCATAGCCCTGTCCAATAGCCAATAATGTACCGATTGCAATAATACATAGAGATTTCATACAGATTGATTTTTTATTTTGAGCGTCAAACTTAATTGGGAAGAATGGTCATTAACTCCCGAAATGAGTAGTTGGTGGATTTGAATCTCTGAATAACGTATGTGCGATTTAACTAACACATGCACTCCAATAACACATACGTCATCAAGCTGCTCAATGCTTCCTTTCCAATCTTCGAAGGCGGCATCTATCAATTCCCCTTGTTTCTCGATGGTTTTATCCTGCAGTGATAGTAGAAGACGCTTGAAATTAGTTGCTTTTAGCTTTTTACCGCCCGGTCGACCACTTTCTCCTCCAAATTGATCCGCATAGCCATCGGAGAAAATGTAAATCACATCATTTGGTTCTAAAATAATTTCTTGTTCAGTGAAAGTCACTGCTTACCAAGTCTTTTGGTTTATACAACACAAACATATCTCCCATATTGGTTTTCAAATCTTGAACAGAGGCAATATGGCTTTTTGAAGGCGTTCCGTGTATTAAACACTGTCGCTGATTTTCTGGTGTGTTTCTTCTAGTTTGAGATGTTGAAGCTCATTTTTCGATTTTGCGCTTCAACTGAGGCTCTTTGCTCATGAATGATATTTTTTTGCCTAAAACTTTATTGAAGTGGTTACTTCTTGACTTATTTGACATAAAGCAAGTAAACTGTGTTATGATGAATGATAATAGGCTCTTGCTGCTTGGTTTACATGTCATGTTGTGTTTAACGTCTTACTGTCAAATTCAGATTCCAAAATTTGACACATCCAAATCGGAATTTCCTTTATTCGATCAACAATTATATATAGCTGGAGCAAAATCGGTTAAAGTTGTTGATGCCGGAGTTTACTCTGACTGGAAAAGGTTTACCAATGAGTCTCATTTTGACAGGAAAGGCAGGGTTAAGAAAAGATACTTTGCCAATGTAGGTTGGGTAACATATGATTATACCTTTTCTGAATCAGATATGTTGCTCAGTGTTGGTAAGTATATATATCAATACGACGATAATTCTCGTCTGAGAAAAATACTTCACGACACCTTAACTTTAAGGGAGTTCACTTACAAAAAGTGGGGAGGTATTCAATCTGTAAAAGAATATAAAGGTGATACAATTTATTCCATTAAAAAGTATGAATATGATGAGAATTCAAGATTGATCAACGTCTTTTACAACAATGTTTTAACTAAGGAATACGCATATTATAAAAACGATTCTGTACAATGGATCAAAGCCTATAGAAATGGACAATTATTTCAGTTTAGGGAATTTGAATATGAAGTATTGCCAAAAGAACCAGCATATGACCATTACTTTTCGCGGGTAGAACGAGAAACTAGAACAACCTATTCCCTTCATGACAGTGCACCTGAGATAGACACCTATCATTTTTATTTCAATAGAAGAAATCTGCTAAGTAAGATTGTAACTGATCAAGGTTTTTCTAGTATAAACGGGGTTTCTATTGAAACTGTGACGTTTAATGAAAATGATCAAATAACCAGAATTTCGCACCATCTGAGCAATAAGGAGAGTTCAGGTTATCAAGAACGCATCTACAATAGACAGGGTATTTTGAAAAAAGTAGTTTGGTATACCAATAACGGCGAGGAAAAAACCAGGGAATTTACTTTTTCATATAAGTTGTATTGATCAGTTCCATTATCATGATTTTTTCACATCAACATAAAAACTATGAATTATAAATATGTATTGTGGAGTATTCTGTTGCTCCTAAAAACACCTGTCATTTCTCAGTCCAAAGTCGGATTTAGCCATGAAATTGGAATGAATTATTTGGTTGCCGACTGGGATGACAATACATGCCTCATGTATTCTCCCGGACTCTATTTACGGATGAATCAGGATAACGCGATCACACTTAAATTCAATATCTCCGCTAGTGGATTTCAGGATGAAAATCCGCTGGTGATTGACATGCTCAGAGTAAGAGACACCCCATTTTTTCTCGGGTATCATTGGGGATCGGGCTCATCTATTAACTCAGAAAGAACACTAGGATTTCATATGGGAATTGGAATAAGCAACTACAATTATTTGAGGGTTCGTGATGATCATGGCATATCACAGCCCACTCGAGAAAGTCATACTGTTATCTCACCATGCATGGAATTGGGTCTAAATACAGCCTTGTTCAATTTTGGAATTTATACCATCATGCCAAACTCCAACACCAAGCTTATTCTAGGTTTTTATTTACGCGGAGGTCCTTTTTTTATTGGAGACATTATAAAAAGTATGAAATAGAGGTCATAAGGTATATAAGAGCGGATTGAGTTCGAACTTTTGGGAGGATTTGAGTTTGGTAGAGAGGATGGTCCTAGTGTGAAAGTATGGCTAAGCTGCGTTTCAATGCTGTTCAGGTTTTATCGACGGTAGTTTTTTTATCAATTCATATACCTTGCTTATCTCTGGATCAACTTTATCAATATAATTTTGCAAATCTTGTTTAACTAAAAAATGAGGGATTACTGGTATGCCAATTTCAGTTTTAGAAAGTGCTATATGTCTTTCCATGGTTGGTAGTTCAAATCTGAAGCGAGAATTAGGCAAAGTGACGTGAAGGAAACCACCTCCACAAAAAACCCCTCTAACACTGCCTGTTTCTTCTCCCACTATTGTTACATTTTCAAGTTCGGTGCATTTAGAAGCAAATATCGCACCTGCTGAAAAAGTAATCCCACTTGTTAGAACAAAGGTATTTCCATAGTATTTGTTCTTTGTGATATTTTTAATCTTCATTTTGGGACCTGAAGGAATATGAGTGCAGGATTGAATCTCCTTTGATTCAATACCGTCTGTCACTTTTAACCTTTGATTATCCAGTCTTAAAGTGTCATGTGTATTCAAAAAATTATAATGTCCGTCTGGATACTGGGTGTATACAGCAAAATCTTCAGTTCCATCTAGGTCGGTCACGCTATAATCAGTCCATTTGAAATCTTTAGGGCATAAGTAAGCAAATAAACACATGGCGAGTGCTCCAGAGCCTCCCCAATTTTCTCTTACATCAATTATAATATTCTCAATTTTCGACTTTCTGACCTTTTTAAAGAATCCATCAATAAACTTGTGAAAGTCTTGATTAGAATTCATAATCCGTCTGTAACCAAATGTATTAACCTCTATTATTGCGATATTGTTCTCCTTATCAAAAGTACTAGACAAGGGAGGTCTGGTATTCGAATTAATTCGAGTTTCATAATCTTTGATACCATCAATTGATTTTCGAATAGTATCTCCCAACACATTGATTGAGACAATATCATAGGTGTCAAATGGACCAAAGAAAAAATCAATATTTTGACCTAAAATTCTTTCGTTATATCGTTTTCTATAGATCGCGTTGTTATTGTCTGAGGTAGTATACCTAAAACATACTGAAAGAATTGAATCTGAAGAAATACTGTTAATGGAGACAATTTTTGTATGCAAGAAATCTGAAGTTCCAGAAATAAGGGTATCGACAATGTATATTTCATTATCAATTATTTTATATCTAAAAGGTAGTGTTGTACTGCTTCTTTTCGTTGCGTTGTATTTCTCTCCAAGTGATAATCCTGTATGACCGTCTTTCAAATAGACTAATGATTCAAGAAGCTTTAGGTAGAAGGCATCAAAGGATATTGAGTCGGGAATCTCAGTGTTCAAACTTTTGAGAAGTGAATCAATTTCAACTTTATTGCGATAAATATAACGTCCAGGATGATGATTAAGGGCATCTGAAAATACGATTAGGTCTTCATCCGCCTTTTTATGAGATAGATAAGGCTCTTGCGCGTCTGTTTCTGTGAAACCGAAAAAGAAAATAAGTGCGAGAATTGTTTGAAGTAAATATGGACGCATGATTTTTAGTGTTCATAACGCTCTAGTAAATTTTGGTTACACATTTTACTCTTTAATCAATGCCAACTTGCTGTTATGCGTCACCATTATCAAAAAGTACAGATTAACTTATACTGAAGCAGAAAATCCGGCTATTCGGGATTACTATGATTCCTGATGTTTTCCTTGGGTACTTTTTGTGTCCAGGGCAGACTGTTACATCCAATCTTTACGCAACCTAAAAGTTAACTGTAATATTCCCCTCTCTGAAAAAAGTGATTTTGTTCGAGTATCTTCAGTTTTTCGATGAGCATGTTGGCGCAAGGAGATCAATCCTAATTTTTGGAATTTTCCTGCTCAAGTGTACGGATATAGTTTTCTAAAAGAAATATGGTAAACTTCTCTATTTCTCCAATATGATTCCACAATTCTTCGTCTGACGTGATTTCAAATTTGCCCTCTTTGCTCTTCAACTTTTTGGGAGTAAGACCTGACTTACCAAGTTCATATACGTCTTTCATAATTTCAATAAAACATCAAACCCCAAGTACTAGTTCGAACCAAAAAGGGAAAATTTCGAACCAGGACAAAAAGCTCGTAACACACTATTTATCAGTAGATTTAAAACCAAAAAAAGCCAACCCCAACAGGATTGGCTTTTTCAAAGTGACCCCGCCAGGATTACTCCATGATCCTTTGTACTCCGTTTTGAAATATGAAGTCTCCACGTTTTACAAACGTGGTACTTTTTTGTTTGACATTCTTTCGCTCAAACTTAGTTTGGCTCAATCTTGCCAAACAAAAAAGTCGTCCCGAATTCGGGACGACTTCATCTTATCCGTGACCCCGCCAGGATTCAAACCTGGAACCTCTTGAGCCGTAATCAAGTACTCTATTCAGTTGAGCTACGGGGCCAAATGTATTAAGCGATGGCAAATATATGGAAAGTATATTGTTTGTCAATGGATTTTCTGATCTTGGCTATTCTGTGTAACTAATTTCTGCTGTTGACGTAACCATGTCCGTGCGATTAAACCATGTGAATAGTCTGATCTTCCCGGTTCTTCATCTTGCTTTTCTCTTTTCATTAATTGAATCGGAGAATGGATCAATGAAACACAATTATCTCTCGTATAATAGGCTATGGCTTGGTTTGGGTATTTTATGTCTCATTGGTATGAAGACTCTGTACCCCAGACAAGCAGACCTTCGAAGAAACTACACCGATATTCTAATGGTTATTCTGGGAGGTACAACGACATTCTTTCTGAGTCAGGATTTGAAATTGGGACCTGTGATTGCGGCTGGAATTGTAGGAGTCTTGGCATCATTTCTTCCATCGTTATATAAAAAGCATACAGACACATTAAAACTTGCTTCATTTTCAATTTACTGTGGGGCTTTTGTTGGTATGTCCTCAACCCTGGTATTCGACAATTACGCGCACCTCACCCTGGCTTCTTTATTTGCCGGAATCATTTACGTGTGGACAACAAGGTCTTTTAACGGCATTGGTGGCAAGCACGGTACCATTGCCTTTGCTGGTGTATTCATCCTTAAAACGCTGTTAGATGTGGTCGCTTGAGGTATTTCTATGGTACATAGTATTCAGCTTTTCAGGTTTGTGGAGCACACACTACCTCAACCATCATTTGAAGCAAGGGAGTGTGAGAGCGTCTGCCCTAAGCAGTTTATTAGTTGGTCTGGTGTTTCATTTCAATCCGGACATGTTTGTTTCATCTCTTCAGATGAATTTACCTCTGGTATTCATAGGCACCAGTTTTATTGGCATGAGTAACACACGGCACTTTAATTCAATGCTCAAGTTCATTGTAGCTTCTGTGATTTTCGCTGCACTTTTTATGGGTTCCCAAAGTATTTTTTCGGGGTATGGTGGTAAATTGGGTTTGATGGCCAATGTGTCTGTGGTGTCAGTCATTGGCTTGTTCTCAATGATCAAGAAGCCTACTCCAAATACTTAGGGATCTCAGGGATGAATGCTTTAATATCAGCAATCCTTTGTTCATCGCTTGGGTGAGTGCTCACCAAAACTGGTGGCTTTTCACCTCCTAACTTGCTCATTTTTGCCCAAAAATCAATGGCTTTTTCCGGTTTATATCCAGCCAATGCCATAAAAACTAATCCCAACTTGTCCGCTTCACTTTCGTTCTTTCGGCTATACTTTAACATCCCCAAAGTAGTCACAATACCATACGATTGAAGAAACACATCATTATTCCCTTCTTCATTTCCTGCTCCCAAAACAGCGCCACCAACGTTTACCAAAACGCCTTTACTCATACGTTCGTTTCCATGTCGTGCAATGGCATGTGCAATTTCATGTCCCATAACGGTTGCCAATAAATCATCATCGGTAGCCAGCTTCAATAATTCTGTGTAAACCACTACTTTTCCTCCGGGCATGCACCAGGCGTTTACAACCGGTTCATCCACCACTTCAAATTGCCACTGAAATCCTTCTACACGCTTACTGGCATTGTTCTTTTTCAAAAAAGCTTCCACATTGTTTTTTATTTTCTCACCAACCCTTCTTACCTGCTGTACTCTGGGATCAGTATCGGGAAGAGGTGGATGTTCATTCAAAAATTTGCTGTACTCCACATTGGCCAACTCAATCATCTCGCTCTCCGGTCTTAAGTTAAGTTGCTTCCTTTTGGTGATAGGCACTCTATTACACCCTAAGGTGGCTAAAGCAATTAAACTCAATAAAACCAAACTCTTCATCTGTCTCATAACTATTGTATTTCTGCGTTGATACCCCTTTCCAAAATTGCAGTGCAAAGTGGTTCTAATTTTTCATATTCTCCTTCCTTGACGGAACATTTACCTTTATAATGAATGATATGTGTACACTGTTCTGCCTGAATTAAATCGTGCTTACAAACCTTCACCAGGGTATCTATCACATGGTCAAAGGTGTTGACATCATCATTGAACACTACAAGATGCTTGCCATCTATCATTTCTTCTAAAACAACAACATCTTCAAGCTCTTGAACATCTGCACTCGCAAGCACGTTATTCTCAAATAAATTATTTCTCATTTGTTCTGGTTTTAGCATCTTCAATATCTATTTCTTCATACTTGAAAAGAGCCACAATTTCGGTGCCTTCCAAACCTTGATTGTCAAAATAGTCTTTAGCCTGCAATGCTTCTGCAAATGTACTAAAGCCCACGTAATATACGGTTTCAAAATTTTCATTTTCTTCAGAAGTCCAGTCTCTGCCTGATGTTAACAAGACTTGAGAGAACGATTGCGGCGCTTCATTTTCATAGACTCCTAGGATTAAACGGTACTCCAAACCATCCACTGGTGTGGGTTCATTGAATGTTGGGGCCGTATCTACTGGATCGGAATCCACGGGGGCCGAATCCACAGGGGCAGGGTCAACTGAATCTGGGTCACTTGGTTCAGGTCCCGGATCTATATCTGTATCGTCAATGTCCTCATCTCTATTAATCTCAACATCCTCTCCCATTCTCAGTTTTTGCGCATCTTCCAAAGAAATTTCATTGAATCCGTATTTGGCTCGGATCTCTGCTCCTTCAATCCCTTGAGATTTAAAGAATTCCAATTCATCCTGGATAGACTTATAGTTTTCCATGCTATTGCTCTGATACAAGGTTCCGTTTTCTGTCTCATCTGAAGACACTTTATCCTGATTTGATAGCACAACAACTGAAAAATCGGCAGGGGCTTCTCCCTCAAACTCACCCAACCACACGTAGTACGATAAACCTTCAATAACTACTTCATCAAAAGTCTTAGGATCAACTGTGGCATTGGCGGCACTGTTTTCTTCCGTCCATTCAAAAACAGCATCTCCCTTTTCATTGATCAACTGCTGTGCTCGTGCATTTGTAATCCTTTCACCATTATAATATGCGGTTACGAAGGCATCAGGAACAGGTCCGCCTCTAATTTCATCTCTTCTAGGAGCAGCTTCCTGAACGGATTTAAACACCCCTGTAGAGTACTTAAACAACTGATTTACCTTAAACACAACCAAAGGTTCAACTGGAATGATGCCATCCTGAATTGGTTTGGAATAGGCCCCTACCTGAACAGTGAAGTACAAACCTGGAATTCCAGCTCCCGGAATCGCGTCTGCCGCTCCAGCCGTGCTTTTTATCTGATCAATCAAATCCTTGCTTTCTTGAGATTCATTGTAGACCACTTTGCTGCCGTCATCTCCTTCAAATACCTGACTATTTCCAGTTTGGTTGCCTGTTTGATTACCAGCCTGATTGCCAGTTTGGTTCCCAGTTTGATTACCGGTTTGGGTTCCAGTTTGATTGCCTGTTTGATTACCAGTTTGGTTACCCGCTGCCACATCAATACCATCCGTGATTGGTGGATGCTCTTGTTCATAAGCTCTGGCCTGAGCCAAGTTGACGCGTTCACCGTCAATGTATGCCACAACAAAGGCATCATCATACCCTCCAAAGCCTCTGATTGTAGTTTTCGCTTCATTGGCTGTTTTATAATCACCAAAATACCCCACCATATATCGTTTAAGGTCTCCACGGATGGTTTCCCCTGAGATTGGGGTAAATTGATTGAACAAATCCTGAGGAATTGGTCGTGCATAGGCACCAACCTGGACTTTATAAACCAGGCCTTTCGGATTGTCCACATCCATTGGGATTGGCTTGTCTTCGTTGTACAAAGATTGATTTGTAGTGGCGAAAATGTTTGTATTCAAACTATCCGGAACAGTAAAGTCTGCATCTGTAGGATCCAAAATATTCACTGGTGTCATGATTGGAGACGGCATATTATCACCATGAGTACCGGTCAAGTCTCTAAATCTATCGCCTTTGTTATCTGGCAATTCAGATCTATACTTAATCAAACCATCAAAACTGATTTTATAGCCTCTTTCCTTTTCCTCAGTATCTGCTTTGGCTACGTCCAACTGATCGTTTAGATCGTTTATTTCGCCTTGAACACCAACGATTCTTTGATTATAGCCATCTTGCTCATCATCCGGAGCAGTTGCAGCTTCCGACTGAAGATCAAGCAGTTCTCTTTCTTTTTTCTTAAGCTGCTCCTCTATATCGTTCTTATTCTGGATGGCATCTTCATAGTCTTGTTTTTTGGTTTTGTTTTCCTGTAACAAACCAAAATAAATTTGGTAATCTTCATCTCGTCGTAATGCGTCTTCCTCTCCTGGCGACAGGTCCTTAGGTGCATCTGCTATTTTCTGTGTTTCGATGGCTTTGTTCTCAGCATCTGCTATATCATCAGCTTTCTTTTTTGTTCTTACCGCTTTATCTCTCAACTCATCGGCTTCTCTATCCAATTGGTCGGCTTGTGCAGTCAATGCCTTTTTATCCTTTTTCTTGGCATCCTTAGCTTCTTGTCTCAAGGCAGCTGCTTCATTTTCTTTTTGAGTTGCCTGTTGGTTGTAGTCGTCTGCTTTACTGTAGATCTGACCAGACTTACGTTCATTTGGATCGGCGGAAATATCTGTTACATCAATGGTCTTAGCTGGATCTGAGATGCTGCCCGGTTCGTAAAACTCGTCAGACATTTCCGTAAACATGTTATACGCCTCAGTTTTCTTTCCTATGGCATCATTCTCTTTTTTGACGGCAGATTTAATCAAGCTGTTTTTCTCAGAGTTGTCTTTGGTATCGTCAGCTTTTGATCTGAGACCTTTTGCTTCATCAAATAACTCATCCGCCTTTTTATCTAAATCGCTCGCCTTAACATAGTCAGGATTTGAAGAATCCGCTACACCATTATTGGTGGCATTGTCTTTTGCCGTATTGGTTTGATCGCTTTGATTTGTGAATTGAGCTTGATTTGAGTCACCCAACTTCTGACCAACCTTGATTTCTTCTTTGTCTTTTTTGTCCTGAAGTTTATCGATTTTCTTATCGATGGCTGCTTTTTCTTTATCTGAATCGGCAGCGTCTTTTTCATCATTCAAAGCATCAATGGCCGAATTATAGTTCTGAATCTTTTCGCGTCCCTTTTCAGTATCCTTATAATTATCCAGAGCGCTATCATCTGTATAATTGACCGCTGTACTGGTATAATCAGGCTGAGACTTCACGATAATGCTTTGGTTCATTGTGATATCGTTGAGACGGTCGTTCTTCAGGTCGTTGAGTTGATCGATTGTATTCTGTCCTGTTTCTTCATCGATATCTCCCGATTTCATGCCCTTTTCGGTCGACTCTATTTCATCATCAATCTTTTTGATAACGTCTTCATTCAATTCATTGCGCTTACGGGCCTTGTCTTCCTCAGAGTCGTTGCCCCCATCAATAGTCGCTTGCCTTGAAGAGAATTCGCTCAACAGATCATCAAAAGAAATTTTGCCTGCTCTATCAGGTGTGGATGCTATATCCTGCAGACCATTGTTCTCTGCCGTTAGCTCATCTGTGAGTCGCTCAATGTCGTTCAAACCATTGAAATACGTATCATCATCAATGGTTCCATTGTTGTGTGCATCCTCCAATTCTCCCTTTTTAACATTCAGTTTGTCGATCATGTCATTGTTGCTCGCAATGATTTGTTCTGCCTTTTCTGATTCGCTCAAGTCCGGATTGCTGTTAATATCTGACTTACCACTCATGAAACCGGGGTCCAAAGCATCAAAACTGATTTTACCTCCTGGCGTGGAATCTGTAGAAGCATCCGCGATGGTCTGATAGCCCTCATTATCCGATTGAATATTAGCAGCAATTTCATCTAATTTATCTACTGCTGCCTGGTAATCATCATCCGATAAGTTTCCTTGATCCCGCTGCTGAGTTAACCTGGTTTTCTCATCTTCAATCTTACCCAAAAGGGTGTTGTTTTCATCAATTTTTTGTTGTGCTTTTTGACCTTCAGTAAGGTTTGGATCATTGTCTATATTGTCCAATGTAGACTGATGATTTGGATCGAGATTAGCCACATTGATGTCATCCAAATTAAAGCTTGTAGAGGTTGTTCCGTTGATGATTTCATCGTTATTGGCAATGTCATCCCTAAGCCCTCTTGCCATGTCGTCTAACTTTTCATTTCTGGCATCTGCCGTCGACTGATCTATATCTCCTGCATTGAGAGCAGCTTGCGTTTCTGATTTGGCATCATCAATTTTATCCAACAATCTATTATTCAGATCGTTTTTCTGTTTGGCCTTGTCTTCCGGAGACGCATTTGATGTTTCAATGGTATTAATCTCATCATTAAAACCGGGATCTATGTCGCCAACAGACACATCTGCACTTAAGTTATTTCCTACCGGCGGATCAGTATCTGTAGCAGCTATTAGCTGTTTATTCTCATCAATTCGGTTTTGAATATCATCCTTTAATTTGTCCAGGTCAGATTTCTTTTGGTCTCCCTGCGCCTGAGTCAAATCACCATCACTTACTTGATCATCAATGGCCCGTTTTTCATCTTCAATTTTACTAATGAGATCATCATTGATCTTGTTTTCTGCTTTGGCTTTGTCGGCAGGATTGGTGATGTCATCCAATGCTGAGATTTGATCATTGTAACCAGGCAAAATGTCGTTAGGATTGGCCATTTGATCAGAACCATTCTTCAAGAGGTCCTGGTTAGCAGCAATGTCATCTTCTTTTCTCTTCTTGAGGTCGTTTAAGCCATCTATTTGTGTTTTGATGTCAGATTTTTTGTCTGGGTCTGTTTCACTATCATATTGATCCTGAAGGTCTGCAATGTCTTTATCCAGTTGATCTACCCAATTCTGATCATTTTTAATCTGGTCTTGAATTCCATCAAAATCCTTATCCCTGAACTGATCGTATTTAGGATCATCGATTGCACCCGCGTACACAGGATCTTGAGATTTGACTTCTTCCAGGAGATCTTTGGTATTGGTGAAAGACTGGTCTATGTCCGAACCATTTTGCAATTTATCGTTCAGACTTTTCAGTTCCTGCTCGCCAACCGGTCCTCCAGCAACCAGGTCGTAATTACCAGCTGCGACATCCCATGCATTTTGAGCTTGATTGGCTGCTTTTTCATCTTCAATAAGTTTGGAGGACAGGTCTTTAACTTTATTTTGTGCGTCAGACAGTTCGTCTTCTTTTCTGGCAATCTCTTCTTCAATTCCGGGTTTATCTTTCTTTTTGGCATTGTCTAGTTGCCCTTTAAGGTCAGTTATCTCATCTTTTATGTCCTGAACAAGCCCTTTGTTGGCAGCTAATTGCTTTCTGGTTTTATCTGCAGCAGACTTTTTATCGTTATAGTCTTGCTCATATTTGGCTATTTCTTCATCATTGCTGTCACTGGCTTGTCGATCCATGACGCCCTTAATGAAATCTTGTTGTTCTTTCAGTTTGTCTACCGCATCTTCTAAATTATTGCCATCCAGCGCATCTTTAATGCCTGATGCGAACTCTTTGGCAGTTTCATAGTCATCCTTAATGAGTTTTTCATCTTCCTCCAATTTCTTACCAACACCATGCGCTAACCGCGCCTTATCCATATAGTTTTCTGAATCTGCAATGTGTTGTTTGGCTTCTTCCAGATACTTCTCTCTATCATCTGCATTATTAGAGTTTTTTGCTTTGTTGATGGCTTCTTTAGCTTTGTCATCAGACGCTTTGGCTTTTTTGAAATTGTCATTTGCGACAGAGAATGCTGCATCCTTTTTGTCTCTCGTATCTTCGAGTTCTTTCTTAAGATCGTCGGCGTCCTTCTGGGCAGAGGCAATGATCTCTTCATTGGTCATATCAGTTGGCGGCGGTGTATTGTCCTCTGGAAATTGGTCGGCGTTCACATCCAACTTGGCTCTATCGTTGACTATTTGACTGAGGATAGTTTCAGAATCTGGCACGTCTTCTCCGTATCTGGTATCAATCTTAATGGTTTCTTTTCCTGCTTCTGCCATTAAAGAAATCTCTTGTGGTACCACCATCATTTTGTCATTGTAAGGCAACTCCACTACCCCTTGATGCGTGATATCACTCTGGGCTGTTTTAATTTTGAAGTTATACTTACCACTTTTAGGCAACGTAATTAAGTAATCTCCGGAAGCATTGTTGGCATTGTACACTCCAACTACCTCTCCAGTTTGTGCGTTCTCTACCTGAATACTTGCTGCCCGTTTGCTTGGATCTATGTCGTTGTTGAATTTTCCTTTTAGCACCACTATTTGTGCAGGGTAACGCTTCACCCGTACATTGTACACATGAAATTGATTCAATCCGGCCTCTCTATTGGAAGAAAAATAGGCTTCATTGTCTTCACTATCCACCACATACATAATGTCGTCTGCCGGTGTATTAATTGAAAAGTCTAAATTCTCCGGTTTCCCAATTGCCTGACCGTTTTCATCAATTTTAATCCGGAAGATATCATAACCTCCCATGGTATTATGTCCTTTGGAGCTGAAGTATAAATATTCTCCATTAGGATGCAGGAAAGGGTAATCTTCATCATATCTGGTATTGACATCTCCCCGCACAATTTGAGACTTCCCCCACTCTCCATTGGGTAGACGTTTAATCATGTAAATATCTTTACCGTTACTCCCATCTTCCCCGTAGCTGGAGAAAAACACCATTTTGGTTTCATTGGACCTTTCGGGAATATGAACCACCACATCTTCATCTCTCTTTTTATCGGTTTTGGTCCGCATTTCGTCCAGATTCTTGGCGTTGATCATGCTTCCGCCTATGCCATCCAGGTTGTAGTAGTTGTAGAAATTATCTATACCGGATTTCTTTTTACTGATGACGGCCACATCTGTGATGCTGGATAACAATTTCTTTCCGTACTCTGCAGATTGAATATCGTGAGCCACATCAAATTTCTTCTTGTCTTTGGCATCTCCGTATTTCTGAAACTTCTTATAGTACATGAGAGCCTGCTTGAAACGGTAATTCATATGCAAGGCCCGACCAAGGAAATAGTCGTGAAGAATGGGAATCCCGTCTTTTTCATCACTTTCTTTGAGGTACTTGAGTGCCAGTTCTTTTTGTTCTGTAACCATCAAGAGGCACGCTCCATACTTATAGCGATACTCATAATTTCCCTGAAAGTTGTTGAGCAGTTTTTTATACTTTTCAAGCGCGCCAGAGTAGTCCCCATCTTCAAACATGGCATCTGCTTCCTTTTTAATTTTCTCAAAGGTCTTGTCATCAGGTACCTGGTTTGGCACATCAGAATAAGATGAGCAAACAATGACCACCAGAAGGCAAATGATATGTTTCAGTCTGTACAGCAAATCAAACAATGGTACACCTCAGGGTGTAAAGCGTTTAGTTTTTGTTTCCAAAGGATATTTTGTTCTCCTCATTACTCACCAATCTTTGAATGTTCTTTTGATGTGTGATAATGACCACCAGAGAAAATATAATGGAGAAATACATGAGCGATGGGAAACTGGTTTTATAGATCAAAATAACCAGAATTGGGAAGGCAACCGCTGAAATGAGCGTACCCAAAGACACGTATCTTGTCAGTAGGAAAACCAGCAGAAAAATGCCCATGCTGGACAAGGCCGCCATCCAGTGTAAGGTGATGATGACTCCCAAAGTGGTGGCAACACCTTTACCTCCGTTGAAGCTGGCAAAAATTGGGAATATATGCCCAACAATGGCCGCCACACCTGTTGCAATCTGCAAATTGATGTACAATTCAGAGCCTTGCGTGTAGTAAGAAATCCAAGACAGTCCCATGGTAGCAAGCCACCCCTTAAAAATATCGAAAAGCAGGACTGGAATGCCTGCTTTTTTACCTAAAACCCTGAACGTGTTGGTTGCTCCTGCGTTTCGACTTCCGTGTTCCCGAACGTCTACTCCGTACATCCGTTTGCCCAGCCACACTGCTGTTGGTATGGATCCTATTAAATAGGCGATTACCACAGCCGCTATGTTAAATACTGTAAATGCTTCCTCCATATACTATCTATTCGAACTGACTCAGGAATACAGATCTTTTGCTCTTTCTACCAGCCATAAATCTGAAGTCCGGTTGTCCTTTCTCTCCTTTATACTTGGCTTTATCCTCTTTTGTTTCCAATATTTCATTATTGAAATCATTATCTGAAGAAATCACCTCCATGATGGATTCCTTGGCATTATTCGAATACTCGAAATAGTACCAGTTTGCGGCATCCAATTCAAGATAAATATACATTTTATCTTTAGATTTCCCTTTACTGTCTGGTGTGCGCTTCTGGATAGCTATTCTTCCATTTACATACTTGTACACCTGATCCTTTTGAATATTGGCGATCCCAATCAATCCTTCCGACACAAATGCACTCATTTCATCGTTCCATTTGAATTTAACATCTGCGATAAAAAGGCTCTTCTGAAGCTCTTTTGGGAATTTACCTTTAATGGATCCTTTTAAGGTCACCTCACCCACAATTTCTTCTGCGGTTTCTTTGTCCAAAGTCTCGGTCAGTGCTTTTTTATAAAAGGTTTTCCCTAATTCCACGGGGATCAACTCTGGTGATTTTTCAATCTTCTCGGCGATCTTCTTCAGGGCATTTTCACTAAAAGGGAAGTCTATAAACATCCCTCCCGAAGATCGCACTTCTCCTGAATTCATGTTGTGCGTGATTATTCCGACAGAATTGGCTGTGAGTTGTCCAAGATCAGCACCAAAAGTAATGGTTCCATCTCCCTCGATGACACAATTCTCAGTTTGCAAACTCACGTAATTCCCTGGCAGAGATCTTTCCTGTAGTTTTTCCTTGTTGGAAATTCTGTACTCTTTAGACGCTTTATCAAAATGCAAGAATCCTTCTGCGGAAATTACATTCGGGTGAGAGCTGGCTCCTTTTCTGGATAAGAAAGTAGAATACACTCCCAGAGAGTCTACACTTGGATTCATGATGACACCGGCACCGATGGGTTTATTATCCATGTCCTTCATTTCTGCTCCCACAGGAATATAAATCTCCAGAGGATCAATTTGCGAACGGAAGTTCATCCAGTTTTTCGACACCTGATCACAAACATGTGTAATTCTGGTTGCACCATCAAATACCAAAGATTTGTTGATGGCGTATAGCTCTACTTTACCAAAAAACTCAAAGTTCTTGCTCAAGCTAAAGTTTTCTTCTTTTTCAATGATACCATCCGCATAGGTGGTGAAAGAAGAGTCTGGTTCAATCTTAGCAAAATGAATTTTAAACTCTTTTTCATCCTCATCCACATAAAAGTAATCACCGGAAGCTTTGTAAGACCTTTTCGCCATAACATCACAGGTCACATTGATGATTTTGTGATTCTTGCTCACATTGTCTGCAATGATGACAGCATTTTCCAAAGTTTGAATTTTCGCCTTTTTCTTAATGATAACCGTCCCACTATCAGGCACAATTCTGGCATCCGCGATATCCATGAATGGCACCTCTGTACATGTAATGGTTTTCTTTCTCAAATCGTACCTTGCTTTAGGCGCCATAAAACTTAACGAATCTTGCTTGGGATGAATTGAATAGAAGTTCGGCTTTTCGAACTCAGTACTTTCTACCACCAAATCTGATTTCTTCTGAAGCTCAATGTCATCATTATCCATGAACCACTTAAATTCATCCATATAACAGATGTATTGGTTTTCCGGGAACTCGACATAACTGTTCTCCCCGTTCGATTTAAAGAGACCTTCTCGTGCTTCAAAGTCGACCAGAGCGCTGACATTGTCTGTTTTAAAAGCCAGATCGTTGTCCTCTTTTTGCAGAGATTCCAGGTCAAATTCAGAAGTATCTGATTGAATTTTGTATTGCTTGTAAGTAAACTTTCTTGCCTTGAGGTCTGCATTGCCAAACTGCATTTTACCCCTACCCGTCATCTCCTGAGCCGTAATAGATATTTTCCCTCTCATGGTTGATTCATTATTGAAGAAGGACAAAGTATTCTTGCCCACAGAAGAAGCATCTAGCACCTGATATTCCGGTTTGAAAGTTACTTTCACGCCATAACCTTTGACATCCGGAAACTCAATGGGTTTGCCCTGGGGCTTATTGATGAAAGAATCTACAACACCTGCCGTACTATCAGGGTAAAAGACAAAAGCCTTAGATACGGATGTGGAATTTACAAATTCAATGATCCCATCTCCAACTAAACCGTCTGCAGTAAGTGCGATTGTGTTTTTAAACTGTCCTTTGTCTTCATACAGAGAAAAACCATCTTTTGGTAAATCACGCACAAAGCCCAATGAATAATCTGTGAGTACTTTGAGTGTCTCATCAAATTCGGGGAATATATCGGCAGACAAAAGTGAACCTTCAAATCCGAGTGCATCTCGTTTAAAATTGTCCAAACTATCCAAAGTAAAAGGCTTGATTTTGAACATAAAGGACTCCCTTGGGTAGGCTCCATTAGAGATTTTATCGTAGAACACGTAAGACTCTTTGGTACATTTTAAAACTGGATAATAGTTAAAACTTGTGTCCAAACTGGCTCTATTTGTAGGATCGTCGATATCAATTTCACCTTTGATGTCTTCAATCACTGATCTCAACGGACGTTGATTTTTACCGCCATCAAATGGCCACACCCAAATTTTCATAGAATCACACTGGGGAATTGTGATTTTAAATTCTTCATAATCGAAATTAAAGTCAGTACCGAAATAATCTGTCGAACCAGCGATTACAGTTCCATCAAAAACAATGTTTCTATTCTTGTACATTTTAATAGACCCATAAGGTACTTTCTTACCTGTGTTCACATCTTTGTATGAACTTGAAGCCTTTGGAAACACCTGCACAAATTGCCTTTCCGACAAATTAAACTTACTGATCCCTGTAATGTCTAGTTCATAAGATGTGATATTTAAATTGGCATTGGCTTTTCCTTTGGGATCACTGTAGATCACAATATTGTCATAATCCTTCTTTCCTGTTCGGTTATCTATATAGTCGAACAGCTTTTGCTTGATATATATGTACTCATTCTTTTGGTCGTATCGAATAAAATTGTTGTTATTCAAATCGTACAGCAAACGCGTTAACTCCGGACCTTTGGCCATCCCCAATGAAGTAGCCAGATTGGCTGTAGTATACTCAAATTGATCGTAGCGAACTGCATGTCTTGCAATGGCAACCATTGGATGCATCTGGCTTGCATTTCCTATTCTATCAAACTTTCTGCGATCGAAGAAATTAGATGACTCAAATAACGCATCTGTTTTAGAACTTCCAAAAAGCGGTCCCATCCTTAATATTGAATCTCCTCTGACCCAGGACATGGACTCAACGTACATATCAATATTATGATATGAATTTACGAAGGGACTCATCCCAACACCTTCTTTGTTCCTGATAATGGTGAGTTTAGCCGGCTTGTCGTCAGTTTTGTATTGATATTCCAGGTTGATGCCAGGGTGAACCAAAGAATCTTTGTCCATTATGAACTTGAAGCTTGCAACGGGGGATGAAATCTTGTCTGACTTGATGTTGTAATCGATGGCAGAAGTTTGCACAAAAGGTTTGTTATTCCTGTAAAACGTAAGAATGGCCGGTTGTTTTGCTGTACCAGATCCTTTAAAGACTGCTCCATGCATGGTGAATCCTCCTTCATAATCAATTTCCGGAGCAATTTCCTTGATCAGGAGTCGCTTACTATAAGACACGAATCTAGGGTAAGTGGCCTCTTTGCCCGTACCAATTCTTAAGACTTTTTCATTGATTTTACCCCATAGTGGTTCTTTAAAGTAAGTATTGTAAAATTTGACAGAATCGATTTGGTAGGTACTTGATTTGACGTTGATTTTGTATCCAGACGTAAACTCGCCTCTGGTTTCTTTGGGATCAAGTTTCACGCGTGTCATATGGATTTCTCCTCCTTTACCCAAAAACTCAGCTGAATATGGGCGGTATTTACCAGATGTTTTCAGAATTACAGAACTGTCTTTGTTGGCGTAACAAACCAGATTGACGTCTGTGAATTCAATAAATGGTGTCTTATCGAATCCGTATTTGAAGCTACCTCCCTTGGCTTTCCATGAAAGCTTGGTACTAGAATAGAATTGTTCTGATATAAAGAAATTCCCACTATTTTCGAGAAAATCGGACATGTTTTTCTTCTTCTTTTGAGACATGACTTTTTTGACAACATCATTCCATGAATTGAACACGTCAGAGCCCATGCCTTTTTTGAAGATTTGGTGGACAGATCCAATGTAGCCTTTGAATTCGGGATAAACTCTGAGTCTCTTAGATTGAATAAGGTTACAGGCTTCAACCACCTGGCTTTGGTCAGATGCTTTCATTCCGTTCCAAATCGGGGTAAATTCTTCCACAAACACTTTTGCATCTCTTTTATCAAAAGACCCTAAATGTTTTCCAACTTGCTCAATAAACTTCTCAGGATCATTGCTAAAATTGTCGACCTGTGCGTTTGCAGAAACCAGCAGAAATTGTGTTACTAATAGAACCAGAATTAATCTAAGCATCATATTTTAAAGCTTTATCATTTTTACCATTGCCCAATCATCTTTCAGATAATGAGTTACAAAACTCAAACCAAACTTTTCTCCCCGATCAACAATGTCATCAATATCCGCCTGATAGAAGCCGCTGAAAAGAATCACACCCTGGGGCTTTAGACAATTGGCATACTGTTGCATATCCTGGAGGAGAATATTTTTATTGATGTTAGCTAAGATAAGATTATAAAGCCTGTTGCGCAACAAACTGGCATCTCCTTGTTCGACCTTGATTTTTGAGCATTGATTGAGCTCAAGGTTTTCGAGTGAATTATGGTAGGCCCACTCGTCGATATCGATGGCCTCAATAGGAGATGCGCCTAGTTTTTCTGCTAAAATTGCCAAAACGGAGGTTCCACAACCCATATCCAGCACCTTTTGATCGACCAGATTCTCCTCAAGTAATTGTTTAGACATCAAATAAGTGGTGGCATGATGACCTGTGCCAAAAGCCATTTTAGGACTCAATACTATTTTGTAAGGTTTGTCCGGAATATTGTGAAACGGGGCACAAATCACACAGTCATTGGTTACATGAACGGGATCAAAGGCTGCTTCCCACACTGCATTCCAGTTTTGTTGTTCTATCTCTTTAAAATCAAATTCAACCTTAGTGCCTAGCTCAGAGACTATTTCGGCGACAGTTCCTTCAATGTAGTCCGTTTTTTGAACGTAACTAAGCAAGCCAGTCTCAGTCTCCTGATGTGTCTCAAAGTTCAACTCATTAAGGTAATAAACAAGCATATCCCGATAGGGCTCAATTTGGTCCAATTTGAACGTAAATTCCAGATAGTTCATGAAATGATTTTAGAATGAATTAGCAATAGCCAGAAACGATTCGGCTTTCAAGGAAGCACCACCAATCAATCCACCATCAATATCGGTCTGTGCAAATAATTCTTTTGCATTGCCTGGCTTACAACTTCCTCCATATAAAATTGAGGTATCTTCTTTCTGATATGAGGTGAGAACAGATCTCAGGTGTTGATGCATTTCCTGGGCTTGTTCGGGAGATGCCGTTTCTCCTGTACCGATTGCCCAAACAGGTTCGTAAGCCAGAATAAAATCGGCTCTGATTGCGCAATTGTCCAACACATGTTTTAGTTGATTGGCAACAAAACCTAAATGCTTTCCTGACTGCCGAATATCCAAGGACTCTCCTACACACAAGATGGGAGTCATGTTGTTTTCAACAAGCCGATTAAACTTTTTTGTGATGAGCTCATCTGTTTCATTTTGGTATTCTCTTCTTTCCGAATGACCAATGATGCCATATTTGATATCTGCAGACGCCAGCATCTGCGCAGAAACCTCTCCTGTGTAGGCGCCTGATGTTTCATGGTGACAATTCTGAGCCGCAAGAGAAAATTGGTAATCTTTGGTTGTAGCCATTTGAAGATAGAGAGTTGGGCATGCCACAATTAAATCACAATTGTAAGTTCCTTGATTAATTTCATCCATCAAATGCTTGGCATCAGAGGCTGTTACATTCATTTTCCAGTTACCGGCAACTATATTCTTTCTCATCTTATCTAATTCTAACTCTTGGATCTATCAATCCATATACGATATCTACAATCACATTGATGATCACGAAACCTGCGGCAATAAAAATCGTGGCGCCAATTACCAAAGGCATATTGTCGTTGACCACCGCATCATACAAGACATTTCCAATCCCGTTCCAGTTAAATATTTGCTCAACAAAAATGGCCCCGGCAAACATCCCTGCAAAATAGCCTGATATAGCTGTAATCACAGGATTCAATGCGTTTTTCAGTGTATGCTTTATCAAGACCCAAAATGGATTCAAGCCTTTTGCCTTAGCCGTTCTCACATAATCTTGAGACATCACATCAAGCATGGAACTTCTTGTCAACTGCATGATTACGGCTAATGGTCTAATTCCCAAAGTAATTGCTGGCAACACCAGAGCATAATAGTCGATATAAGGATCTCCCAATTCATCACTGGCATAAAAAGTCCCCTGATTGGGCAATTCTGTTCCTGGAAAAACAATGTAATTGTCAATTAAGGGGATAGACACATCCAGTCCCATCAGCGCATAACCCACCAGCCAAATTACACTACTAATAATCCCTCCTTTAAACATCATTTCGCCCATGTACACCCAGGAAAAATTGACAAATCGTTCCTTAGCCACTCGTTTATTGAGCGCAAAGCCTAACAGTCCACCAACTAATACACCAAGAAACGGAAGTATTGGGACAGAGCTTTCATCATACCACTGATTGGCAAAAATCCATTGAATGATAACAGCCATCACAAAAGACGGGGCGGACATTCCAAGCGTAGAAATCACGATGGACGATTGATCAATGAATGTGCCCTTGTACAAACCGGAAATGATGCCGAGTGTAATGCCCAGAAATATGGCGATAACAATAGCTGCACCTGCCAATATGAGCGTTTCTGGCAGGTGAGCATCAATCCGCTCCATCACCTTCTGGTCTCGCTGATAATCCCTTCTAAGGTGGGGTGACTTAATCACCAGAGTCCGATTTTCTGAAAAAGAAAACAATTTGGTATAGCTGTATTCCTCGTCATCCAAATAGATCCGGCTCTTTGACACACTCTCGTTGTGAATTGAAATCGGAGACAGATCATTCAAATAAAGCATGTATTGCTTGTAGACCGGCAAATCGAGATTCAATTCACGTTCTATTTCAGCAATGAGTTCTGGCGTAGGGTTCTTTCCGGCTTTATTTCGAGCAATTTCAGAAGGATTTACATTGAACAAGAAAAACAGTACGGTTACAACTCCCCATAGAACAAGGATTCCGTACAATATTTTCTTTATGATGTATTTTATCACTCCTCTAGTAGTTCTTTAATTTCTTCAAAATCGGGCAGACTTCTGGAAGACCATTTTCCTTTCACCACGGAAGTTCCCAACTCACCATCGGTGGCCAATTGATTCTTCAATAAAATTACACCCGGATTAGACCTCACAACGATCTTTAGCTCCGTATCGTCAGCAGTTGCAAATGGGAATTCCAGTTTGTGCTCCTTTTGGAATTTCAGTTTTTCAGTATCATCTGCCGTGGTTAAGCCGATTACTGCAATGCCATTTTCTTGAGCCGTTTTGGTCATTTCCGCCAACTTCTCAATGTCTTTCAAGTTGGCATCTTTTAGAATTCTCATTACCACAACAATGACCTTGTCGTATCCCATGATGAAATGCTCAAGCATCACTTCAGAATTGGCTTCCGGAGGTGCTTGGTAATTGCCTTTGTCCTGATAAGAAGAATCCGGGTAATATTCCAAATCTCTTCGATAATCTTCCAATAGAACTGTGTCGTTCTGATCATATTCTGGCATATACAGGACTTTGTAAATTGGATTAATCATGGTATCCATAAAAGGAGCCAGAATAATTGGGTGGTTTTGAATAAATTCGGGCAGTGCTCCATATTTAATACTTGCCCCACCAAACGGTTCTGGCAGTGAAGGCAGCCTTCCTTCTACGTGGACTTCTTTACTGCTGTTTAAGAAAAGGTAATCCGCTTCAATCCACTTCCAGTTATCATCTTGCCAATAATATTCTTCGGTAAACTCTTTAATTTCCTGGTTTTCACGACTCATTCTCACCATAGTGGTAGACGATTCTTCAATCACGCCATTATTCATTTGTTCAACCAGGTCGTTACCAACCGTATATGCTCTGTAGTCTTTGAGCGGTAAATAACTGTATGTGAAAACCGCTACAAAAGTCGCTGCAGCCGTCACAATGATGGCGTACATCCATTCAGGACCTAATTTCCCAAAATCCATTCGTTTAATGAAAATGTAGATACCGAACAAAATCAATGAAAATAATATGGTAAAGTACCAATTGAAGACCCAGCAGAGGAAAATCATCACGATCAGAGAAGAAGACAAGAGCCATACATCTTCTGAGGTATTATTGAGCTTTATGCGGCCCTGAAAAAAGAAAATGATGAGGACAAAATAGAGCAATACTGCATCCTTTCCAAAAGATTCCCAAGGCAGAAGTGATCGGCCAACACTGCCTTTCATGGCGTCTCCAAAACAACCGCAATCATCTACACATTGTCTCCAAAACGCTGGAATGGGGTGCGCTTCAACAAAGGTCTTTATTTCAGGATTGTATTTAGCCACAATCGCTTGTGCCCTTGCCTGATCGGCTTCACTGAGGTCTGAGAACTTTTTAGCATCTCCTTTGACGGCCAACAACTCCTCAGAAACAGAGTTCGCCCATGCTATTTTCTGCTTCCAACCAACCCTCAAACTGTCTTCATAATCTCCTCCGAGATCAGAAATCAATTCATCAACGTACTCATATTTATATTTGGAATCGAGAATTTCCTGGGGGTCCGTAGCGGAACTTAATGAACCATCTGCCGACTCAATAATGACCATACTGTCTCCATAAGCCTGCTGTTTTTCAAGACACGTAGACGTGAAATAAGTGAGCCATGCGAAGAATAAAATCAGCAACAACAGAGTCCATGAAGTAATCCTCATCTTACCACCTACAAGCACTGCAAAGCCCAGCACAATCTCTCCTACCGCGATGATAATTGCCAGATAAATTGCAGCGTCATTCCAGGACTCCATATCCAGGGCATTCTTCTGAAAATAATCGTGGAGTTTGTATGAAAAGCCTTCTGGATCATTGGCTTTTATCATTCCGGAGACAATAAAAAGCCCACCGACAATGACACGAGACACATAGACCATCAGGGGCCAAGACTTGGTGTAAGTTAGTCCAAGGATACTTGTTACTAACAACCCCAATCCCATGTATGCATACAAACCATCTAAATGATCCAATAATGCCAAGGCAATTAAGAAAACCGAAACGGTGTTAATCGCAACACTTAAAATTTGCAGAATAGCAGAGCCATCATTTCCAAGATCAAATCCTGACTTCTTTCCTGGTTTGTAATATGTGCTTGAATAGTTCATACAACAAAGCTAATCCTCGCTTAACGTCAAAGTTTTTTTTTAACTTCTCATTAAGATTTTTCACTCATTTTGATCAAAGCAAAAATAGCATAATTAATCATATCCATATAGTTGGCATCAATGCCTTCAGATACGATCGTAGCGCCTTCATTATCCTCAATTTGTTTTACCCGTAAAATTTTCATCAAAATAAGATCACATAAGGAACTCACACGCATATCACGCCACGCTTCACCGTAATCATGATTCTTCTTTAGCATTAAGTCAAAAGTGATGGTTGAATGTTTATCATACAAGGTGGTTACCTCTTCCAGCGACAATTCCAATTCACCTTCTCCGGCTTTCTCAATTTGAATTAGAGCCATAATACCATAGTTCACAATTCCGATGAATTCATCTTCAATACCTTCTCCGACCTTGTTCTCTCCAGACTCTTGAATGGTTCTAATTCTTTGTGCCTTAATAAAAATTTGATCAGTAAGAGAACTTGTTCTTAGAATACGCCAGGCGGTTCCATAATCTGAGGTTTTCTTCAAAAACAAACTTCTACATTTGTCCAATTCTGCCTGATATTGTGAACTCGTTTGCGACATGCGGGTATAAATTGATATTTTTGGGTTTAATGGGGCGTGAATATACGCTATTTAAATGAATTTTTCACTGAACATAAAGGGTAGATTATTGTCATTCGATCAGGCCAGAGTGATGGGAATCATCAATTTGACAGATGATTCATTTTACGCGAAAAGCAGAACGGATGTGTCCCGGGTTTTACAACAAGCGAGCAAACATATGGCAGAGGGTGCTGACATATTGGATTTAGGAGCTTTTTCCAGCAGACCAGGTGCCTCTGAGGTGGGTATTCAGAATGAATTGGACAAATTAATCCCTGCCATTGAGGCCATTAAATCTGAGTATCCTCAAGCCATCATTTCAGTGGACACCTACCGTTCATCAGTTGCCAAAGCCGTGATAGCAGCGGGTGCGCATATTATTAACGACATTTCCGGAGGAGATATGGACTCAAACATGTTCAAAACCATTGCTGAACTTAATGTGCCTTATATCATGATGCACATGCAAGGAACTCCACAAAACATGCAGGAGAATCCGAAATATATTTCCGACAACCCTACCTTTGAAATATGCAAAATAATGTCTCAAAAATTTTATGCTCTAAGACAATTGGGAGTAAAAGATGTGATTGTTGACCCGGGATTTGGATTTGGAAAAACTATTGAACACAATTTTCATATTTTGAAGCATTTAGAGCATTTTCAGATGCTCAATTGTCCAATACTGGTCGGTTTATCAAGAAAGTCCATGATTTATAAAACTTTGAATTCCACTCCTGAAGACGCATTGAATGGCACGAGTTTTTGTCATACAATTGCTATAGAAAAAGGTGCAAAGATTCTTCGAGTTCATG
Organism: Bacteroidia bacterium; assembly: GCA_030433115.1. Classification (GTDB taxonomy): domain Bacteria; phylum Bacteroidota; class Bacteroidia; order Flavobacteriales_D; family JAUILH01; genus JAUILH01. The sequence continues at coordinate 73,520 of JAUILH010000002.1, forward strand.
ATGTAAAGGCTGCCAAAGAACTCATTACACTTCATCAAAAAATGACTCAAGCATAATGGCAACTAGCGACTGGGACATATTAATTAGCCTTTTGTTTTTGGGTGGTTTGTATTACTTATTGAGAAAGACAAGTGCCAAATTCGTTTTCATCATTTTTCTTGTGCTTTATGTAGGCCGGATGATTTTACTGAAGCAGCATTTATACATTTCTGCTGACATTCTGGGGGTACTTATTCTAATCGGAGGTTTGGGCGTGATTTTCATTTTTAATAAAGAAATTCTAAAATACTTTCAAAAAATTGGTTCTACGGGGAACACCAAAACCAAAGGTTTATTCAACGCCTTTGTACCAAATACCAATAGCAAACACTTCACAGAGTCCATTATTCTTGAAGCCCTTCAAACTCTTCAAAACCAACAAGAAGGTGCTTTGATTATATTAAATGAACTAGATGATGCAGAAGCTTTTTGCAATGGCGGGACTGCGATTAAGGCCGATTTGAGCTCCGAATTATTGGTCAGTATTTTTCAAAAAACAAGCCCCATTCATGATGGGGCAGTACTGATCTCAGACAAAAAAATTGTGAAGGCAGGTTTAATTTTACCTTTGAGCAAATCCTCAGAATTAAATGACAAAGGAACGCGGCACAGAGCCGGAGCTGGCATCACAGAATTATGCGATTGTTCTGTTTACGTTTTATCTGAAGAAAACGGAAAAACAAGCGTGTTTAAAAACGGAAAACTTGTTTCAGATTAGAGTGCCTTGAGGAATGCGTAAGGATCTGTGTCTATATTCTCAATTCGATCCTGATAATAATCCACACTCATAGAATCATCTGGGTACTTTTTCAACAGCATTTCGAATAACTCAATGGATTCCTTTTTCATGCGCAAATTGCCATCTAAAATTCCCACTTTCAGATCGTAAGCCTGTTTGCGCATTTTAAAATCAGGGTATTCATCTATCAATAAATTAACCAAATCCAAGGCCTTTAAAGACACGCCTCTTTTTACCACTCCATCAGGCTCCGACACATCTGCTATGGCATGATTATTCAAGGCATTTGCAGATTTAAACAATGCTCTGGCACTTGCTGAATCACCAGGATGACTCTGATGGAGTTCCAACGTTTTTTTATAAATCTCTACTACAGATTGATCATTAATTCTTTTCGACAGACCATCGAGTTCATTCAAATAAACTTCTGCAGATTTGGCTGTCACTTCAGTTGATTCAGTCTCAACTTTGTCCTCTCCTTCAATATTTGAACTTGGCAGATCATTTTCTTTATCCTTATCTTCCCCCTTGTCTGACTCCCCGCATGACACAACCAGAGTTGACACCAATAAAACCCATGCAATCTTCTTCATCACTTTCTATTTGGAAATTTCATTCTATAATTAACTGACACCAGTCCTTTTGAGATATCGTTCAAACGTCTTTTGATCAATCGTCTCTTAAATGCACTCAAGTAATCCGTAAATAACACACCTTCAATGTGATCATATTCATGTTGGATGACCCTTGCAGCGTATCCTTCAAAGGTTTCTTCATGAAAATTGAAATTTTCATCAAAGTAGGTCACTAAAATTTGTTTGTGTCTGTACACATCTTCCCTAACTTCCGGAATACTCAAACACCCTTCTCTAAATGGCCATTTATCTCCGGTTTCCTCTTCAATAATTGGGTTTATGAATACTTTTTTGAAGCCTTCAAGCCCCTTTGCCATCTCTTCAACTTCTCCGTCCTCATCAGGCTCAGCAAATGAACTGGCATCTATCACAAATAAGCGCAAAGCCTCTCCTATTTGAGGTGCAGCCAAGCCCACACCATTGGCTTCATACATGGTTTCAAACATGTTCTCAATTAATTCCGATAGTCCAGGATGGTTCTCATCTATTTCTTCACACTCCTTTCTCAGAACCGGATCACCATAAGCAACAATGGGTAGAATCATACACTAATTTTTTCCAAAAATATTAAATTCCTTTGGCCGACATGTAGGATTGCAGGATAATTGTGGCGCTTATCTCATCTACCAGGGCCTTATTTCGACGATCTTTCTTCTTTAAACCACTATCGATCATGGTTTGAAACGCCATTTTACTGGTAAAGCGTTCATCCATTCTTTCTATGGTTAATTTAGGGAAATGAGACCTCAACACATTTTCAAATTTGTGTGTATTTTCTGACCATTCTGAGCTCTGATTATCCAAACTCTTGGGGTCTCCCAGCACAATCACATCCACGTTTTTCTCAACGATTACTTGCTTTAAAAAGCTCGTCAACCGACTGGTATCAACTGTTGCCAGACCAGAAGCAATGATATTATTCTCATCAGTAATTGCTATTCCCGTGCGTTTCTTACCGTAATCTATTGCCAAAATTCTTCCCATTCGAAAAAAAGAATAAAAGTAAGTAATATTGTAGCAAAGAAAACAGACATGAGAGAGTTGATCGAATCGGCCTGGGAGAACAGGGATTTATTGAAAGACAGTACTACCATTGACGCCATTAATCAGGTAATCGAAGAATTGGACAGCGGAAGGTTGAGAGTGGCCGAACCAGATGGTGATGGCTGGACCGTAAATGAGTGGGTAAAAAAAGCCGTTGTGTTATACTTCCCGATCAGACAGATGGAGACCATTGAGGTAGGTCCATTTGAGTTCCATGATAAGATGGCACTTAAGAAAGATTATAAAGCCAAAGGCGTTAGAGTTGTTCCTCATGCCATTGCCAGATATGGCGCGCATGTAGCGTCTGGTGTTATCATGATGCCTTCTTATGTGAATATTGGCGCCTATGTTGACAGCGGCACCATGGTGGATACCTGGGCAACTGTTGGATCTTGTGCACAAATTGGTAAGAACGTTCACTTGTCTGGTGGTGTTGGAATTGGAGGGGTACTTGAACCACTTCAGGCTTCTCCAGTA
>JAUILH010000127.1 GCA_030433115.1 Bacteroidia bacterium
TGCTCCCAATGGTCATACACCAATTCATATTCCAATTCATCTTTAAATCGATTCTTTTCCAATGATAGGTAGAGTTCGATCAACTTGATTTCCTCTTTGAATGAGATGAGATCTCTGCTAGAGTAGTCTAGGGTTTGCCTGATCAGGTCGGCAAATTTTGAAATATAACGGTAAGAGATGTGTTTTTCACCTTTTAAAACCTGGTCTTGGATGGAATTGAGCGAGTTAAAAATAAAATGTGGATTCATTTGAGACTGTATGGCCGTGAGCTTTGACGCATTGAGTTGAGCTCTGCTGATAGCACGTTTCATCTTCCAGTATAAGTACACTCGATAGAAGATATAAAAGAGAAGTAATGATAGAAGTACCAGACCAATATAAAACCATGTGGTTTGCCAAAATGGAAGACTGATTTCAAAAGAATAACGGATTACTTTACCATCTTGACCATTATAAACCGTTTTTACCTCAAGGGTATATTTTCCAGGAGGGAGTGATTTAAATTCAATTGGTTCGTTGATGGAATGATGAGTAGACCAGCTCTGTTCCAAACCAATCAATCGGTACTGAATCTCTGTATCGTCAGAAAACAAAATTTCATGATAATCGATATAAAAACGAAACTGATTGTCTTGGTGAGAAAACTTTTTTTGACCGTCTATTTTTTGACCGCGCATCAAAACAGAATCCAAAATCAATGAAAGCTGTGGTTTTCTGGTCTGTATTGAAGACAATGGCGCCTCATAAAGCTTTTGTTCTGCTACGTATAAAAGTGACTGACTGCTCAAGTCAAAATCCTGTATTGAGCTATGGGGAACCCCTTTTGGTTTATCCAAAGTTTGAAGAACTCCATCATTTAAAAAATAGACGTGAAGTCCTTTTTTTGTAAGAATAAATAGTTGGTCATCCTGTATACGGAGTTTGAGAGCCATATTATCTTTCAGTCCATTGGTGATGTCAATTTTCTTTATGACAGAATCATTTTTCACAATAAGTACACCGTAGGATTCAGTGCCAAGAATGATCAGGTCATCGTATAGCTCTACGTCAAATGCCTGGATTGATTTATTGTTATAGGTGATTTCTTCTTCTTGTCCAGAATCCATAATGCGTGCAACAATATCATTTTTGAGCACTATGAGTTCCTTTTTTTTGGCTAGATATGCGATAGATCTGAATCTCACACTACCCATGATCAATTGTAGTCCTGATGGATGAATAAAGCTCTTGTCATAGTTTTTATCCCACGGTAGTTTGGGCATAAGATGACCATACCTCAACAGTCCGCTATTGGTAGCAATAAAGAAATTGTTCGAATCAACTACCCAAATGTCTTTTGCCCCAACCCCAAGCTTTTGTCCACCTATTAGTCCATCATGAATAAGTCCTGGTAAAAAACGGGAGTTCATGCGACTGTCTTTTATGGGATTGTAAAAGAGTTTAAAAGGCTTGGCCAATATTTTTTCGAAGGCCCAAATATCTGTCATGAGTTGTTTCATGATCATACCTTTATCTGTTACCAGGTATAAAGAATCTTCTGGTGTTACCATGATATACTTGACATGATCTCGTCCCAAATTATGGTCAGTAATTTGATCGTTTGGAATCACGATAACCCCCTGCCCAAAAGTGCCTAAAAACAAGCAGTTTGATCTCATGGAAGATCTGCATATGGCAGAGATGAATTGATTCGGAAATTTAATGTTTGAGAGTTTGAAATCTTCACCATGTGCCTTTAAAGTGATATATCCATTGTTTTCCCCTCTCAAAGCGAGTTCATTGGGACTTATTGGCTTTGCTTCCATTTGAATAGGAATGGACCTGTAGTAACTACTTCTTCTGTGTTGATCTTGGAATTCTATTAAGCCTTGCCGATTGATGTCTATGACCTGTCCCTGAAAGTTCAATAAATGATGGTGATTGCTAAAATAAAGGTTTTCTTTCAAGTTTTCTGGTCGAATTTGTTCTTGCCTCTTCAAAACAGCATCACCATGAAAAAGTGTTTCATAATGAGGGGTGTCATCTAAACCGAACCATAGAACACCGTCTATTTGAGTCAGTCCAAAAATAACTTTGCCAGCTTCTTCGTATGGGTTTTTACTTATTGAACATGGGTATGAGAGGCTGTCTCGCCATATTTCCTTTAATTGTCTATTTCGCCATCTTAGAATAGACCTACTTGAGATTAACAAGCTGTTATCCTGGTCTACTTCCATTTGTATTTTGTTGTTTAACTGGCTTCTATTCAGCGTACATTCAAGTTGAAGTTTATTTTGATTCACGGAAAAGATTTGACCACTCAAGTTGCAGCAATATACCTTGCCATTTGAGTCGCACACCAAACTGAATAAGGATTTTCCCTTCTGCTCCGGTGGCCCTGGAATAGGTTCGAATTTGTTGTGTTTATAGGCATATAGGCCGTTGTCAGTGCCCGCGTATAAAATACCCTCTGAGGTTTCCAGCAATGTATAAACGTGAATATTGGCTAATTCTTCCTGACCGATATAATAGTGAGCCGGTGTTTGAGAGTAGCTACCATATACAAGGAAAAATACAGACCATATGGAGATCAGGGTTTTCAAGATTGGTAAAATTGGGATAAGAAACTGTGATAAGCAAAAAGTCTTTACTAACGCATCAGATACATTTTACCAAATCCTTTCTTGAAGTAGCTTGAAGCAGCTGTCTCACGTAACTCAATTTCTTCATTGTTGAGTCGGGTGAAGACTTTGTACAGGTAGACACCATTTGCCAGCGGATCGCCATATTGATCAGTGCCATCCCACCAATATTCCGTTCTGTTTCTACCAATGTTGATCGGACCTAGTTCAGCCATTTGAATCTCTTTAACCACCTTTCCGGTCACAGTCATGATCTGGATCATCATATCGTCCGGTAGTTCGTTTCCTGTTAATGTGAAAACAAATTGAGTTCTGGTAGAGAACGGATTAGGGTAGTTAAGAACTTCTGTGATTGTGGAGGCGTTAATCACTTCAAAGTTGATCTTATAATCAACATCACCAGATTTATTTCCTGAAATATCTGCGGCTTCCACATGCAAAGTGTAAGTGCCGTCAACCATGAACTCAGCATCATATTCAATTTTGAAATAGTTATCCGGTCCTGTAGCAGGAAACCAACGCATAATTTCCAGACCTGTTTGGCCATCTACAAATGGAATGCGGGATACATTGCCAAAAGGATCTGTGAGCCTTACCACAAAGTTACTGGTATCAGCATCCTCGTTCATAATTAGAAATTCATTTTCATCATCCAAAGAAATAACAATCATAGGCTTACCACTGATGATATCCCCATCCAAAATGTGTAAACCGTCAAATGTGACATCTAAAATTGGATTGATGCGATCTTCACTGGCCTCAAAGGTAATCCGGGCTAAATTATTGAAGTAATACTGTTCGAGTTGATCTTGAATGTTGTTGATGTATGGGTTTGCTTCAATCCAAATGTTGTTTTTCCCAGGGTAATCTTCTGTATTGAAAGTAATGGTATCGAGAATGAACTCATTTGGTTGAAGAGGTTTTTGTCTGGGATAATTGACATAGGTCTTATTAAAATAATTGTCTTCCAGGTAATAATGTACCAACACGCTGTCCATGTTAAACGGACTGATGTTTTCAACCGCCATGGCAACCGAAATGTCTTCACCCTCCTGAATCGTGTCCGCAATGGCTGAATAGTAATACCCCTTTTTCGGATTGAGTGCTAGTTCGGGAACAGGGTCATATACCAACTGCCAGCGCCTGAGTTGTGCCGGCGTAAAACTCAAACTATCATGAACAAAAGCTTGTAGTTGTAGGTAAGGATACTGACTGGCGTTAACAAAACTTCCCAAATTGATGATGGAGTCTTGTGCAGTGAATATGGTATCCATTAATTGAGCATTATTCCCAAGTAGATCGAAACCTACCAGACGTAATCGGGTGCTGTCGTTTCCGGTTTCCAGACCTTCTTGTTCCCAGTGAACGGCATGCCAGTTGTAGGCAGGACCAGCTATTGGTGTGCTAATGACTCCGTTGTAATTGTTGGCAAATAAAGTATCCTGATAGAACAAGGTGTCATTCAAATGAGCTCCATACATTTCCTGAAATGATCCTGGGTCACCTTGTTGCCAGCACAGTAGCCATGGTACCTCCGTATTTCCCGGAGCCATGTTGCTTGCGCCTTTGTTAGCCAAACTTGTGAACAAATCCGGATAAATGGAATTCCATTGATTGTACTTGGCTCTTACCGTGTATGCCAAAACAAAATGACCGGGTGGTACATGGCTTGTGATAAATGTATCTAACGCAGCCAATTGGGCATAGCTGTTTTGCCTGAAGATAAAATAACCCTCCGTTCGCCAAGGTCTGCACCCTCCGTTAGTAAGGTCTTTATAGTCGCCATAATTATGATTGGTGCCCAAACCACCGTCGTTTTCCCAAGCCTTCAATTCGAATGGATCAATGACCGCTACATAAATGGTTGGTGTAACTGAGCACAAGTTGTCTTCCCCATCGTCTACACTGCCATCAAGTGAATACAAAGTGTTAGCATATTCAAAGAAAGTGTTGGCATTGCCGTAAACGCTTGCATCCAATATTCTAAAGGTTTGATTGAAGTCGAATTCTCTATTCGGTCTGTCATAAGAGACATTGCCATACTGGTCATTTTTATATTGGAAGTAATGTGCCTGTCCCCAACCACTGCGACCTTCTATGTATTGAAAGGATCGCTCTTGCCACACCAATGTCGAACTGTCCAATGCCACTCGCCAGAAATAAACAGTACTATCTGTCAATACTAAAGTGTCGGGCATGTTATTTGAGGAAATTAACCAATTCTCTCTTGGAGCCTCCACCACACCACCAATCGAACTTACAGTTTGATACCGTTTGAATGGACTTGGACTGCCTTCAAAGTCAATTGTGTCAATTTCAAAGATGTAGTTTTTTAAGTCAGCTAATGGATTGATGGTTGAACCTTTGAGTACAACAGAGTCTCCCGGAATAATGGCATAGTCATAAGGATATACTGGCAAAATACCATCAAATTCCACCGTTAAGTTCTTGGTCACAATGTTATTCGTGATTTCAACTTCTGCTTCATCAACCACCGAGGGCTGGTCAACAAGAATTTCAAAAGAATTGATTCCGGTACTTTTATTGGGAAGCAAGGGCATTTTCAGAACCAAAGTGTCTTTGTAGTAAAGCTGACTCCAGGTCAAAGAGTAAGTGGTGTCACTGCCATCAGCAAAATGACGGATAACGTCTATCCCAAAAGTGTCGTTGGTAGCTTTACCAATATTGGTAAGCACTACATTTACGCTAATGGAATCAACACTTAGATCAATGGTAGATGGTTCAACGTATACACCTGGTTCCGTAATTACGAATTCTGGTTCTGGGTGCGGATTGACTCTCAAAGCAGGATCGCCATGCAGATTCAATTGAGAAACAGTCATCTCGTAATATGGGTTGTTAGAACCATATGAATCAAAGACTTCTTTGGCAGAATTGATCTGAGATTGACCAATGGACCCTCCGTAATTAGTTTGACCAATTTGTTTGTATAATTCACTACAAAAACCATGGAGTTGTCCTGAGAATCCAAGTTTCGTTGAAGCCAGGAAACCTATGGTTCCTCGATTAGGCACTAAAACGAAACTCTCACTGGTGCTTTGTCCCAGAGGATGATGGATGTCTCCTGTGTAGCATGAATTACCAATAAGCAAAGGGTAACGTCCTTGATTATTCCAATTTTGTGGATCATCTATGTTCTGGTCGAAACCAGTGGGAGAAGCATGTCCAAAGAAAGTAATGATGGAGGCGCCTTTTTCTAGTTCATCCTGAATCTCCTGAAACTCCACCAGATCTATAGGTTGACTGCTTGTTTTGGCGTGCAAATTGGTATAGCCTCCAAAGCAGGTATCTTCAATAATGCTGGCGTAATAATTCAGGTAGGATTGAAACAGATTTTGCTCGCCAATGGTTGCTCCGCCTGAGAAGTGAAGCACCTGTTTCATCCAGTCTTTATTGGCAATAGTATAGGGATCGTTTAAATTGGCTTCATGCTCTACCATTTTGTTGAGGTAGTCTATGACTTCAACGCTGTCTGTGGCTGCCAATCTTCCCACAGCCACATTGGGCACATAATAGGAGTGCGTATCTAAATCTGTAACGAAATGATTGTCGGTTGCCGGATAACCATAAGTCGGTACAAGGCAATTGTGAAAATTGACACCACTTTTCCGAATACCATGATCTGCATCAGAGGCTTCTCGAATACCCTTTCCAATTAAAAACAAATATTTAGGTTGAGTGGAGGCGTTTTGGTAGACATCCTGCATAAAGCGCTTTATGCTCAAGGGATGTTTTTCAACGCCACCACCATATTGGTCATAAAGCTGATTAATATCTACAGTCAGAACATTGTGATTTCCACCATTTAGACCGGATCTGAAGTTCGCATATTGTGTGGCTGCACCCATCAATTTGGGATGGGTAACAATGATGTATGCGGAATCTAAGGTTGACATCACATAGTCATTAAACAGACCATTGTTACCAGCTATTTCAATATTACTGACCGTTTTGATTTCACTTTCATCGAGCATCACAATTTTTTGATCCACCCCGGAAGGTGCGTTTGGAATTAGGACATCCCATGTGCCGTTATTAGTTGGAATGATATGTTTGACGGTGTCTCCAAATACAAAAACATGTGGGGTGCTGCCGTTGAAGTTTGAAAGATTCAACAGTGAATGGCTCTCCAGGTTATTGTGCGGGACATAGAATTCATCATAAGCGAGATTATTCAAGTCCAGGGTTTGCGCGTACTCATAAGCCGTGTAGGAATAGGTCTGATAATCAACGGAAATCCAAGTTAAATCCCCAACAAAATCTGCTCTGAAATGTGTGGTAGGGCTATTCAATTGTGATGGCAAAAGTGTGCCTTCACTTTTGATCACTTGATATCCACTGAACAATGAGTCTGTAAGTACCGTGGTAGTTCCATCTATGAGTTGGATTTGAAGGTGGTGATTAAAAGTATTTGTAGTATCTGGTGCATCATTAACACTTGCAGTTATGATGTGCCATGAGGCATTTGGTGCACCAGGTCCGGTATAAGGATTATAAGTTTGGGCATAAATGTCGTAATGACTATTTGCGCTGAAGGCATTTTTCCTTGGAGCAAACCAACCTTCACCAGCAGTGTATCGGGAGGAAGAATTTCCTACCAACAATTCTCCTTGAAAGTATTCTGATCCGCCATTGAACAGTTCTTCCTTGTTTATGATGTATGGTATTGGAGTAAAACTTCCGAAATTAGTATTGGAATATGAGACTGTGTGTCTTGATGGTGAATTATCCCAAGTGAGGTAATATACTAGGGTGTCATTCGCCAGGCTGTATCCGGGGTTTCCTATGTGAGTCGGATCATCATATACCAAAGAATCAAGCCAACCATCGTTTTTCTCAGCATAGAATAAAAGATAGTCTCCGGAGGAAAAATCACTGCTCAAATCTGCGTCTACAACCTCCACAGAAACTGGTTTTTCTTTGCCGTATAATTTTATGTCTGAAAGAGGGACAGAAGTTACCGGAACGCCAGCGTTTTGCAAGATACTGTAGTCCAAACGATAAATACCGTCTTCAACCACCTTAATCTTGTAGTAAGTATTATTGTAATCAATCCATTCGTTTCCATATTGAGTAAATCCGGTTATCGAAATCAGTATTATGAACGCTATGGATAGGATTAATTTCACTCGTTCTTAGGCACTTTGTTGATGTCGAAACGCAAAGAAAATACATTGGAGAAAAGACCAACTGACTGATTTAGATTGGTCAGAGCGTAGTCAATTGTGAACTGTTTAATTTTTAAACCAAGTCCAATATTGGGTTGCAGACTGGTTTTTTCCTTGCCGCCAATTTCAGTGACTTTTTGAATATTTCCGATACCGGAACGCACAAAAACTATGTTTTTGAAGCCAAATTCAATTCCAGCATGTGGGTCGATACTCACAGCATTGGTTCCAATCAATACGTTTCGTTTTCCATCAAATGTAAGGTCCAAATCGACTTCCGGTTGTACGGAGAATTTTTCACCCAAGGCCCACTGTCTTGTTACACCAATAATCAATTTAGGCAGGGTCAATTCAAGAGAATTTTGAGGAATCTCATTTCCGGTTAAAGCAAATACTTCCTTCATTTCATCATTAAGATCAAAGTCCCAGGCGTTAAAAGTGGATGTCACATCTCTAAACATAGCTGCCATTACCCAGTCATCCTTCTTATAAATGGCAGAGGCATCTAGTCCAAAGCCCCACGACTTGGCAAAATCACCTACTTTTCTGTGGATAATTTTAGCATTTCCTCCAACGGTCAACCCGTCAACAGGCATCTTACGCGCGTAACTGAAAATGAAGGCATAATCTGCTGCAGAAAATCTGGTAATTCTATCGTAATCTATTCGTCCCTGATTATCGATGAGTTGTGTGGTGTTGGGAATATCATCTACTCCAAAACGAATGATTGAAAAACCTATGGCGCTATTTTCATCCAAGGGTTTAGCAAATGCACCATAGTCATATTTGGCAATTCCGGCGAAATATTCGGCATGCATCAAACCTACTTGCATGTCGTTTTTGATATTCATGAGTCCAGCCGGATTCCAATAACCAGCTGTCACATCTCCTACAGAAGCTACAAAGGCATTAGACATGCCAAGTGCACGTGCGCCAACCCCTATCGATAAGAATTCATTGCTGTATTTTGGCGCAACGGTTCTATCCTGAGCAGATGAGTTAAAGCCAAAGACACAACACAGTGAGGCAGCAAGGAGGTGTTTCAAATTCATAATCAAAGTATAAAAATAACAAGTCGCAGCTTATAAACCAAGCCAATACATTAACTCGATATTCCCATAAAAATTGCGTACTTAGCAGTCAAGTAAGTCATTCAACGAGAATAAAACCAAAAAGTTCATGTCGAAACTGAAGTATTTTGTGCCCAATGCCATTACACTCAGCAGTTTGTTCTGTGGTTTTTCCGCCATTATTTTCGCGTTTAACAATGAATTGCGGTTTGCGTTTATGCTGATCTTAATCGGCAGTGTGTTGGATTTTCTCGATGGATTGACGGCTAAATTACTGGATGCAAAGAGTGAGCTTGGGGCGCAATTAGATTCTTTGAGTGATTTGGTGACTTTTGGAGTGGCGCCCGGGGTGATGATTTATGTGTTGATGGATGTAATTACTGATAGAGAACTGTTCCTGGATATTGATAACTCGAATAGATACTTTGACTACGGAAAATTTATGGTGATGTCCGATTTTTGGGAGTTTAATGAGTATACAAGTGGAAAGTATGCATCACCTGAAGTTAATCAATTGTGGGTATATAGAGGGTGGGATAGCCAGATAAGTTGGAAGGTGCTTGCTGTAGCTGGGCTTATTCCCATAGCGGGTGCTTTACGTTTGGCGAAATTCAACGTTAAACAGAATCAAGTGGCGTCTTTCGAAGGCTTAGCTATTCCTGCAGCCGGTTTATTTGTGGCCAGTATTCCAATTGTAATAGAGCAGTTTTTTATAGAAGGATATCAAGTGGACGATTTGTTGGATAAACATTTAATAGCTGTACCAATCTTCTTAATAGCAATTTTGATGGTGTTGCCAATCCAAATGTTCTCCTTTAAACTGAAGTCTTTAAAATGGAAAGATGCCAAAGTGCAGTATATTTTTATTGTCTGGGCGATTCCCTTATTTGTTACATGTCTGTTAATAAAAAATATATGGTTATCCATTCCATTAATTGTATTTTTGTACCTGATTGTATCAGTGATAAACAACCTAATTAGACGCAATGAAGTTTAAAGCAGAGATTGATGTAATGCCTTTAGAGGCTTTGTTAGACCCACAAGGAAAAGCAGTAAGTAACAATATGGGGAATCTCGGCTTGCCTGAGATCGGGAATGTTCGTATTGGAAAGCACATTTCTTTGGAAGTAGAAGCGGCAGATGAAGCGGATGCTAAGGCAAAAGTCGATAAAGCATGCAAGGAGTTGTTGTGCAATCAAATTATGGAGCGTTACGAGTTTGAATTGAACGCTCTTTAGAATTTCCCTTTCTCTCATTCCTCCCCTCTTGAGAAGGGATAATACCGCCAGAATCTCATGAGTTTTGAGTGATTCAGAGGGGCGTGTTAGCCTCTGCTCATCTCATGGATGGATTTTGTAACCGTCCCCCAAAACTCTAACTTGAAAGGAGCTTCCCATCTTACAAGTTCAGGAACTCAGGGTTTTCCACATAGTTTTTAAGTCTCACTGCTTCTGTATGGATGATTTCAATTTTGGATTCCATTTTCCTGGTTTGAGAGATTCTATACCAAAGTAAAAACCAACCGATGACGGGGATAAAAATGAATAGTGTCATTACTAAAGCCCCCATTGCACTGAAATCTTTCAGATCTTCGGATTGTCCCATCATAGTTGCTGTGGCCTCATCAATTTTCGGATGATTGTCGTATTGAATGTAGTATTCGTGAACATCTTTCACAGCTTGTTGCAAGGTGCCGACTTCTCTGTCTGGCACAGACCGCAGTTTAATGGTCTCACGGAGTATGTTGTTGACAAAATGAATTTCATTGTTGCGTGTGCCCGATTCTGAAGCCACTTTGTCCTCCCCAAACACCTTCCGCTTCAATTCAAAATTCTTGCCCAGATATACTTTTCTTACGATTTCATCTGATGCGAGTTGTTCAGCGGTTCCGGAGCGCAAAATATTCCCCTCAAATAGCAAATACGTTCGGTCTGTGATGCTCAAGGTCTCCTGAACATTGTGATCGGTAATCAAAATCCCAATGTTCTTCTGTTTGAGTTTGAAAACAATGCTTTGGATATCCTCTACCGCAATAGGATCCACTCCCGCAAATGGCTCATCCAACAATATAAACTTGGGATCTGTTGCTAAAGCACGGGCAATTTCAGTTCGCCTTTTTTCTCCACCAGACAGTTGCTTTCCTAAATTTTTTCTTACGTGATTCAGGCTGAATTCATTCAACAATTCTTCCAATTTGTCTTTGCGTTCCTGACGCGACAATTTGGTCATTTCCAAAACGGCCATGATGTTGTCTTCTACGCTCAATTTTCTGAAAACGGACACCTCCTGAGGCAAATAGCCAATGCCCATCTTAGCCCGCTTGTACATGGCAGTTGAAGTGATGTCTTTGTCGTCTAAATAAACAGAACCCTCGTCAGGTTTAACAAGACCTACGATCATATAAAAAGAGGTGGTTTTTCCGGCACCATTTGGTCCTAATAACCCTACAATCTCCCCTTGATTCACTTCAACCGTGACGCCTTTAACAACTTGTCGGCCTTTGTAGCTCTTCTGTATGTCTGAAGTCCTGAGTTTCATTAAAAATTCACGTCAAATCTTGCTCTAATTCCCCATTTGATGATGTTCGGATTGTCCAGATAATTCAATCGTTTAATCACATCAACGCGAATGATCTTGAAAATATTTTCTATACCCACAGATGCTTCCAAATAAGGAGCGCGCAAGGTATGCATATTTGCCAAGAGTGCCATTTCTTTTTCGTGTTTGGAGTCAAATCCACCTACTGCCGCTTTTAATGCAATGACTTCTCTCCATTTCAATTTTCGGAATAAAGGGATTCTGTTTAAAAAGAAGCCATCAAAATGATGTGTAAAAGCGAGGGTGGCATATTGATCACTCACAAATTCAAAGAAATTCATAGTATTGAAAGCAGTTTGCATGAAATAATAGGTCTCATTTCCAGCGAAAATATTTAACAAAGGGAAAGGGAGCGTGCCCCAGTATTTGCCAGCTTCAATTCTATACTGACTCCAACCCAGAATCCCAACAGGATACCAATGCCTAATGGAGAAGGTGGCTTTATGATATTCATAATCACTGTTGAGAAAATCCGGAATGCTGTAGGTGTATTTAGCTTCCAAAACCGGATATTTGGTTCCCAATGAAATTCGATCGAATTCACCCGAGACGAACTTCTCATCATACGCAAAACGCATGTGGTAAGAAATCTCTGAAGTGGTGATGGTGTTGATGGAAGTCCGGTGGCCAGAATCATCTATTCTTGTATAATTCAGATCGCCAAGCGGATGAGGTCTCCGCTCTTTCCACCTAAAAATGATTTTGCTATTAAAGCCCGGAAACCATTCATGATCGTAATCGCCTTCTGCTTCCTTGATTAATGCAAAGGTGGTGATGGGCCGTCTTCTTGCCACAGTGGAAAGAATGTTGTCTTCACTTAGGGCACCGTCTCCAAGCCCCAATTGTTCCACATCATATTTGTACCTGCCACTTAAGACTTGCCTGGGTTGCTTAGATACCATATATCTGAAACTGCCGC
>JAUILH010000128.1 GCA_030433115.1 Bacteroidia bacterium
AAGCTAGACAAACGTTCCATATTGAACCTGCTTGGGTTTATAGGTGTTTTATTCGTTATCTATAACCTGTACTACTTTCGATCCTTGTTGAAAGCCGATATTCTGATTTTTATCAATCTGAGTGTTGTAATTGGTCTGGTTGGATATGTCTTCAGAAAACATACCAATATTGTTTTTGCCTGCTCATCGCTGATTATAACCGGTATAATTTATCTCTGGTTCAAGAATATTTTTGTAGACGATACAGGCTTTGTTGTGCGCTATTTAAGACAAGCAGCAGATGGCTGTTTTTATTGCTACAACCAAAGTGATGGTCCAGTTTACGGAATCTCCAGTTTTCTCTATGGTTTGGTTGGGTCTTTAATTGCGCTGCCAGGTATTTTTAAGCCACAACACATTATCGTTGGACTGAACTTTGTAGGACTTTTATGGTTGGTGTTCATTTTGCTGAAGACCTTGTATCTGCTCTGTAAAAACGTGTTTTTATCCATTGTTGGTTTGATGTTAGCCATTTTAATGGCTTCTAAGTTTCTGGCATCTACAACAATAGGATTGGAAACCAACTTTCATTTAGCCATTGTATTTACAGCTGTGTATTTTTTCTTTACCAATCACAAGAAAAGAATGTGGCTCTTTTTGGCATTGTCTGTCATTTCAAAGCTGGATACAGTGCCTCTTGTCTTAGTTTTATCTGGAGTGCACATAATCGAGAACTGGTCAGATTACTTTAAAACTCACTGGAAGCAGAACTGGATCATCATTGTATTGTATGCGATTTTGCCGCTCTTACTTTTCATAGGACTGACCTTTTTGCTATTTGATGGTCCAATGCCGCAATCGGCGTACGCAAAGGTCAACTTTCACAAAAATCCATCTGAACACTGGTTTCCTTTCTGGGAATTGATGTATGATAAAGGAGAACGAAAGTCTATCGTGAAACTCGCTTTTGGCCTCATTGCCATTCATGGTTTGGTGTCTTTGTACCTGAAACAATTCAAGTTGAGAGATTTCGCGCTTTTTCTGGGATTTCTGGGAACTATGGGCTTATTCTACCTCTACAACCCCGCAGAGAGAATGTTGTGGTATTATGCCATGCCCGAGTTGCTTCTGTTTGTTCAGGCAGTGTATAGTGGGCAAAAACTGGTTCAGGGGTTTGGAGAATTGAAGCAAACTGATGGTATGGTAATGGGCAAATATGGCCTGATAATAGCAGGATTTGTAATTGCCGCGTGGCCTCTAACAAACAATGAAAAGTCCTGGATGGATCAGTCATTACAAATCACTGAAAAGGAACGTTTGGAAATTGGTGCGTATATCTCCGATAATCTCAGTGAAAATGATACATTGATTGCCAGTCATGGTCATTTTGGAGCACATACTGATGCCTATGTTTTAGACATGAGTGGTCTTAACAGCAAATTGGCAACCGATTACGAACGAGACATGGATCGGGTTTTGGCGGATTTTAGACCGGGTTGGTTTATTCATCACAGTCATGCTTATTTCATTGATATGGCAAATAAGCATGGATACCATCTTGATAATGCGTGGTTCAATATCAATAAATACGGCTATGCTACCTGGGTGCTTTTTAAACGGAATGAACCCAATAACCACGTATTCACTCAAAGACTTCATGATGAAGTATGGCAGGCTCAACCCGAAAATTATACTGAAATCATTGAAAAAGACCATGAAGTTTCAAGAATCATTTTCGGTATAGAAAATCTGCATCAGGAAAATGATGTTACCGTCGAAATTTATGCAAATGATCAGCTTGTGACAGTTGAACTGCCATCAGTCAATAAAGTAGCTAATGAGCCTTCTAAAATGGTGAAAACCATCGATATCAAGTTAGATAAGCCAGCTAAGAAAGTGGTGTTAAAGGTGGCTCAGGAATGGATAATGATCTACGATCCGATCATAGAAATGATCCACTAAGAACATCTAAAATTAATTCAGAAAATTGAGTACGCCAGAATTTGGCATCTGATAAAAACCTGGTAAAGAAACTTTAATTAAGCTTCTGCAGACTCTTCGTGAGGGTAGTTTTCTTTCATGCCCAGTTTGTTGCCAAAGCTTCTTACAAACATCTCTCTTGCTCCAAGCATTACCCAGCCCTTAACAATCAAGATCACAGTGATTAGGCACCAAAAAGCCATCAACAAAAAACCAAACAATAAAAGGATTCCAATAACTTCCATTCTCTCTAATTTGGGGATAAAGATAGAAATATTTCCATTTACATCCCATGCTAAATTTCAAAGCTTATTTTTGTGTAAAGAATTTTACTGATTATGGACTACAGAATAGAAAAAGATACAATAGGTGAGGTTAAGGTGCCTGCAGACAAGTATTGGGGACCACAAACCGAGCGCTCAAGAAATAATTTTAAAATTGGAGCGCCCGCTTCAATGCCATTAGAGGTTGTATACGGATTTGCTTACTTGAAAAAGGCCGCAGCCTACACCAACTGTGAGTTAGGTGTTCTGGAAGCTGGAAAAAGAGATGCCATTGCCTCCGTATGTGACGAAATCTTGGCTGGCGATCATGACGATCAATTCCCTTTGGTTATCTGGCAAACTGGATCCGGAACCCAGTCCAATATGAATGTGAATGAAGTCATTGCCAATAGAGCTCATGTTTTGGCCGGACATAAAATTGGTGAAGGAGAAAAAACTTTATTGCCAAATGATGACGTTAATAAGTCGCAATCGAGTAACGATACCTTTCCAACCGGAATGCACATTGCCTGCTATAAAATGGTAGTTGAAACAACCATCCCAGGTGTTGAGCAATTGAGAAATACACTGGCTGCCAAGGCAGAAGCTTTCAAAAATGTGGTAAAAATTGGAAGAACACACTTGATGGATGCTACGCCATTGACTCTAGGACAAGAATTCTCAGGCTACGTGTCACAATTGGATCATGGTTTGAAAGCCCTGAAAAATACTTTGGCACATCTGTCTCAATTGGCGTTGGGGGGAACAGCAGTTGGAACTGGTCTAAATACACCCAAAGGGTATGATGTTTTAGTGGCTAAGTATATTGCAGAATTCACTGGTTTTCCCTTCGTTACTGCAGAGAATAAGTTTGAAGCTTTGGCTGCCCATGATGCCATTGTTGAAACACATGGCGCACTGAAGCAATTGGCAGTATCCTTAAATAAAATCGCCAATGACATTCGTTTGATGGCATCTGGTCCTAGGTCAGGAATTGGTGAGATCATTATTCCTGCCAACGAGCCAGGATCTTCAATTATGCCTGGTAAGGTCAACCCAACACAATGTGAAGCCATTACAATGGTATGTGCCCAGGTGATGGGCAATGATGTAGCTGTAACGGTTGGTGGAACCCAGGGACATTACGAGTTGAATGTCTTCAAACCAATGATGGCTGCTAATTTATTGCAATCAGCAAGGCTGATCGGTGATGCTTGTGTGTCATTTGCAGAGAATTGTGCTGAAGGCATTGAACCCAATCACAAAAGAATTGAAGAGCTGCTCAATAATTCATTGATGCTGGTAACGGCCTTGAATACTAAAATTGGTTATTACAAGGCGGCTGAAATTGCCAATACCGCACATCAGAATGGCACAACTTTGAGAGAAGAAGCGATTCGTCTTGGCTACGTGCCGGAAGATAAATACGAAGAGTGGGTAGATCCAACAAAAATGATTGGATCATTGTAGAATAGGTCTTAAGAATGAGAGTCTTCTTTGGCATATGCATGGCAGTAGTAACCATTGCCTGTGGATCAGGAAAAAAAGCTGAAATGGATGAATCAAATTCAGCAGAAACTGAAAATAAAGAGGACTCAATTCTTGTAAAGCAGGATTTTACTGCCGAATTCACAATCTCCAAACAAACCCAGCTGGTAATTGATACGAGTATCCGGCAAAGTTACAGGGGAATGCACGTGTTGTCTCCCAATGTGACCTGGATTAGTGGGATGAATGGTGTGGTTGGAATTACCAGAGATGGAGGGGAAAATTGGAAAATTAATCGAGTACCTGCTTGTGATGATTGTGATTTCAGAGACATTGCTGCTTTGAATGACTCAACGGCTCTGGCAGTGTCCATAGCGTCTCCCGGTTACATATACAAGACCAGTGATTTTGGAACAAACTGGGAACTGGTGTACGAAAACACCGATTCTTCAGTCTTCATGGATGCCATTGAGTTTTGGGACGATCAAAATGGTTTGGTATTTGGCGATCCGGTAGACGACAAAGTGTTTCTTTTAAAGACTTCTGATGGAGGAGACAACTGGGAACGTGTAGATCACATTGCCGTTCCGAAGGCCATGGGAACCGCTGGGTTTGCAGCTAGTGGAACGAGTATTGCCTTGGGAGACAATGGTAAGGCATGGATTGGACTTGGCGGAGCGCATTCATTTGTGTTAAAAAGTGAAGATTATGGCGTTCAATGGAAAGTTCATGAAACGCCTATGCCTCAGGGCTCCGAAGGAAGAGGTGTCTACTCAGTCGCTTTTTTAAACGATCAAATCGGGGTGGCCGCTGGTGGAAATTGGGAAAAGGAGCTTTCTGATTCTTGTGTGTCTTACACCAAAGATGGTGGACTTTCCTGGACTTTGGTAAAGGGAGATTCCCCAAATGGATATCGATCATGTGTTGCGGTTGGAGGAGAATCCTGTGAAGCTTTGAGTCCATTTTTTGTGACGTGTGGTACTTCAGGAGTTGATTTGTCGTTAGATAATGGACAAACCTGGGAACGCGTAGACTCCACAAGTCTAAATGTCATAGAATTTGCGCCGAACACCGGAATAGGATGGGGAGCTGATAGTTGGGGGAATGTGTATCGTGTTGAGGTGAAGTTCCAATAAGAATTAAAAGTTCTATTTTAGTCAGATGGAAATAGTACTAGAAAACTTAGGTAAACTACATTACAGGGTTAATGAGGAATCAGGAAATCAGAACTATATTTTTATTCATGGTAATTCCTTAAATCATGAGTCTTTCTCTGGGCAGTTCAAACTTAATTTGAACGGCAGTAGCTATTTTTTGGATCTTCCTGGTCATGGTAAATCTTTTAAATCAGGTCATAAGAATGCATATTCGTTAAACTGGTTTTCTGAGATAATTCAGGAGTTTATTAATGTCTTGAGTCTCAAAAATGTGGTTCTGATTGGCCACTCACTAGGTGGGCATATTTCAATGCAAACAGCGCATAAGAACAACCAGATTAAAGGAGTTATTGTTTTTGGTGCCCCTCCGTTAAGCTTCCCACCAGATTTGGGAGCTGCTTTTAATCCAGTTCCCGAAGGGGCACTTGCCTATAAAAGTAATTTGACTGAGGATGAAATTGTTTCATTGTCCAAATTCTATTCAGGAGATCAATCCATACAGTTAAGATATCAATCAATGATCAGGGATACACATCCCGAGTTTAGAGAAAAATTGATGGCTGGGGCAATGGCTGGACAAATGCAAGATGAGATTGAATCGATTAAGACTTCTGGAGTTAAGTTTGCCATTCTGAATGGAACCCAGGATCCAGCCATCAATCAAGGTTATTTAACAACAGTTGGCGCACCTATTACAACCGACAATAAGATATATCCTATTGAAGGAGGACATTCTATTCAATTGGAGTGCATAGAAGAATTTAACAGCGGTTTATTAGAGATTCTCGGAAACTTTGAAAAGTGATAATGATATCATAAGGTACCTTGAAGAGTGCAAAGATCGAATCAATCAGTTTGATATAGATAGGAATAATTTCCCCATGATCAACCATATGCCTCTAATGAGGGGGCAGGGACTGTATGTGGTTGACTATGTTGATCAAAAAATCTCTTTCCAAAAAGGCATTGAAGATTTGCTTGGCTATAGTCCTGAGGAATACACCATTGAACTCATTACCAACTCTTATCATCCAGAAGAGGAGGACCGAATAGGAGCCATTGTTAAATCGGCTTTGGAATTTGGCTTCAATAACCCCGTATCTATGGTCGAATGCAAATTGTTTGTGACAAATAGAGTTCGTTGCAAGTCTGGAAAGTACAAGTGGTTGTTGAGGCAGTCGGCACCCCTGGAGACCAGTAGAAACGGCTTCATGATAAGTAACGTTAATCTTATTACGGATATTGATTTCATGAAGCCAGAAAAAATTTCCTGGTTAATGACTGGGGATAATATTGATCAGGATGCCTTTAATAAAAAGGTGTTGAGTGCATATTGCGATCTGTTTACTCAGCGTGAATTAGAGATCTTAGACCTACTTATTCGAAGGATGTCGAGCAAGGAAATTGCCGATCAACTTTTTGTCAGCAAAAATACTGTTGACACCCATAGAAGAAACATGCTCAAAAAGGTCGGACTCAAAAATTCGATCGAGCTAATTGAGTTTGTGAAAAGATATCAAATCAATGAGCTGTGAGCGATCTGAATAGTGATATACTGGAGTATATTCTCACTTCTAATATGACAAGCTATGAGTTAGAAGCTTTGGATGTTTTACCTTTGGGAAAAGATCAGGCTATTTACGTTTTTGACCTGGCAATGGGAGAGATCGCGTATTCCAGAGGTGTAGAAAATTTGTTGGGATACACTAGAGGCGAGTTTGACATGGACTTAGTCTCCCAATATTTCCACCCGCATGATCAAAAAAGAATGGAGATTATTATGAAGGCCTCCATTCAATACGCGACTTCTAATGTCATGTTGGACGTTGATAGCAAACTCTTTTTGAACAGTAGAATTCGACATAAAAAGGGACACTTTGTTCATGTTTTCAGGCAAACCACCGTTTTCAATTCTAATGAACGGGGTGAAATGACCGCGAATTTCTCTCTTCTGAGCAACATAGATTTTATTCCTTTCAGTGGTGTTGGCTATAGCATGGATGCGAACGGAAATTCAGTGCAATTGTTCGATGAAACCGTTAAAAACATGAGTATTCAGGGGCTTACCAAAAGAGAAAAACAAATTTTCACCCTTTTAAAAGCCGGTTTGTCCAGCCAAGACATATCAAAACAACTTTTTGTCTCTAAAAATACGGTGGATACACATAGAAGAAACATGTTAAAAAAGACTTCATGTAAAAACACGGTAGAATTGATTGCCTACCTTTCTGGAAATGATTAAATCTAACCTCTCGATTAGAAACGATCTGTAAAATACTCATTAATGAGTATTGACTATGGTGTTCAGGTGATTTATGTTTGCGTTAATCACCATTAATACATATTTATGAAAAGCATTGCACTAGCTATCCCCTTTCTGGCATTCAGTTTTTTGGGTAATTCTCAAGAAAATTTGGGAGTCAATCAAAGCAACCCTCAAGCCAAAACACACATTACCAACGCAGAGAATCAAAACTCTTTTAGAGTGGATGATGAAGCCGGAGATGCCACTCCTTTTGTGATTGACAGTTTGGGGAATACAGGTGTCAAAACCAATACACCTTCCGTCAGTTTGGACATTAATGCAACGGACGCTATTGGAATGCCAAATGGAACGACAGCTCAAAGACCTGCTTTAGCTTCAGCAGGTGATATGAGGTTTAATTCTGATTTAAATCTGATGGAGTATTACGATGGCACTAGATGGAATTCAATAAGTCTAGTCCCGGTGGGCAGTATGCAACCTTTTGGTGGAACTACTGGTTTGGTGCCAAGTGGCTGGTTGTTGTGTGATGGAACGGCAATTTCAAGAACAACTTACGCCGATCTGTTCGCCATTATAGGTACTAACTATGGCGCGGGAGATGGTGCTACAACTTTTAACTTACCTGATCTCAGAGGTCGTTTCTTAAGAGGGACAGATAATGGAACAGGCAATGATCCGGATGCCAGCTCAAGAGTTGCGTCAAACTTGGGAGGTAACACGGGTGACGCAGTAGGATCATATCAAGATGAAGAAACTAGGATGCAAGGATCATTTGCCAATATTAATCCTGGGTCACAAGCTTCTTACAGTATTTTAATTAATAATGGAGGTACCACTGGTTCTGAAACTCGACCCAAAAACGTCAATGTCAACTACATCATTAAGTTTTAAATCTATTAAACATGGATCAACTTGATATGAAAAAAATCACATTAACAGTTTTAAGTGGTTTAGCTTTTTTAGGGACCCAAGCCCAAATCACCAACGAAACAATTTTAACCATCCAAAACAACCTAACTATTACGGCACAAGGAGGTGTGGTTAATCAAAGTACTGGTGAAATCAACAACGATGGAACCATTTGGGTTGAAAACCATTGGGACAATCACAACTCTTCAGGAGGTTTGAACAATACAGCTGGTTTGGTCACCTTTAACGACAATGTGGTCACCCTAGGTGGTTCAGAACCCACTACTTTTAACAATGTGGATGTTGTGGGTGCTTCAGAAGTGGAACTCAATACGGGTTCTGTAGGTGATATTGCCTGTTCTGTGGCAGGCGTTTTGGACATCAATAATGGTACGCTAGATTTAAATGAACGCGTTGTAGATATTGATAATTCGAGCTCGGCAGCCATAAATTCTAACACAGGTTATATTTTCGATAATAACAATACCAGTGCTCCCAATCCATATGCCAATCAAGGAAAAGTAAGGTGGCGCATTGGAAATGGTACAGGAACCTACACCATCCCGTTTGGTGAATCAAGTTCAGATGATGTGCCCGTCAATCTTGTTATTAGTGCCGCTGGGGATGTGGGTGGATATATAGACGTTTCAACTTTCGCAACGGCCTTTGATAATATTCCTTTACCAGACCAGCCAACGGTCTCAAATCTGGATTTGGCAGGAAGCAATGATTCAGATGAAATGGTGAACCGTTTCTGGAGAGTAGATGCAAGTTCATACACCTCTCAGCCAATTTACTCAATAGACTTTGCTTATACCCAAAATGACCTGTGTCAGGGGCCAACTTGTCCTTCATTAATCGATCAAACTAAATTGGCTGGATACAGATGGGACGTAACTGGAAATAACTGGGATCTAAATTTGTTGGATGGAACAGTTACTACAAGTGCAACTTCTGGAAATTCTGGGGTGTTTTCATCTAATAATTTAAGCTCTGGAGACTCCTGGTGGGTGTTAGCAAATAGATGTAGTGGCCTGGTTGTGGATATTCCTAGTGCCATAATCAATGCATGTTCAAGTAACCAGCTGGACGTAAATGTCCAGGGTGCCTCAGGAGCACCAACGTTCTTATGGTCACCTTCCGATAGTTTGAGTAGTACAACTGTTCAGAACCCAACAACTAGCGCCAACTACGACATTATTTATCAGGTAGACGTTACTGATGGTGCTGGTTGTACAGGAACCGATCAGGTAGCGTATAACGTGGCAGCAATCCCTCAGGACATTTGCCTTGTTACCGTTGATACAACATCCAACTACAATCTGGTTGTCTGGGAAAAACCTGCGACCACGGCTATAGATAGTTTTAAAGTGTATAGAGTCACTTCAGCATTTGTAGATTCTTTGATTGGCGTAGTTTATTATGATTCCCTCAGTGAGTTTAAAGATATGGGAGCAAACCCCAACCAAACGCAATATGATTACAAAATATCTTCTCTCGACACCTGTGGTATTGAGTCACCTTTAAGTGATTTTCATAGAACGATACATTTAACTGTTTCGCAAGGACTTCCGGGGCAAATGATAGCAAACTGGAATCATTATATCGGACAAAGCGTTGATAATTATCAACTTTGGTGTGATTCAACAGGACTTGGAGGTTCCGGGTGGTACATAGTTCCCGGCGCCGGATCACTATCCCCGGCTAGCACGAGTTTTACAGACGCCAGTCCACCTGTTAACTTGACAAACACATCTTACCGTTTGCAAACTATTTGGACGTTGACATGTGTTTCTACACGAGCCAACCATAACACGACAAGGTCAAATCGTCTAAGTCCTGGTATTAGTGGCGGTATTGGAACCGATGACATGGATTCGCACAGCGTATTGTTGTACCCCAATCCAACAGGAGATTTGATTTTTATTGTGCCCCCAATTACGGGAGAAAATATGACCTACGAACTTATGGATAATCAGGGACGAGTTGTGATTCTTGGTAAATTGTCGGCATCTGAAAAGCAAATAGACCTGAGTCAATTGACAAGTGGAGTCTATATCATACGATTGCATACAAGTACGGGGATTTATACTGGTTCGATTGTCAAGAACTAGCCCCTTATTTAGGATTTAGTATCGAATGTTGTTAGTTTTGTATCAGGCATAAACTAACTCATTTGCAACGGCACTTATTGATCATATACCTTATTTTGGGGATTAATTTAGCAGGAAAGACTCAAACCCTCATAGAACCTTCTCTGGGACTCAATTACGCATGGATCAATTACGACAGAGGTGCTGTGCAGCAATATCGTCCGGGGTATAGACCAGTTGTTGGTGTGGGATTTGACTTCTATGTTTCCACAAGATGGTCTTTTAACCCAAAAGTCTTGTATACTGTCAAGGGTGTGTTTGTCAGAAATGGTTCCGGAAATAGTTTAAGAAGAGCAGTTTGGGCAAATTATCTTGGTATCCCAATTGAATTCAGATATACCCTTAAAAGTGGAGATAAAAATAACTTGAAATTGTCCGCAGGTGTCAACACAGGATACTGGATCAATCAGACCTCAATTTCCAGATCACCTTCAGGCAATGTGAGCACAGCGCGTTTAGATTTTAATGACCCTGCATTTACCAATTTTGGAAGGTATAACCGTTTGGATTTAGCTGCTAGACTGGGAATTCTGGTTGAAAGTCCTTTTGCCGGAGGCAAGATGCTTTGGAGCATTACCTACAATCATGGATTCGTTCCTTTGTATCAGCCTTTCAATCCCGTAGATAACTATCATTATGATTATCACCGCTGGTTTCAATTGATGCTGGTTTATCCCTTCAAGTTTTAATGAGGTATGTGCTCCTCATAATCACCTTGGTGGGTTTCGGTGGAAATCTCCGCTCTCAAAGTCCATCAGATAGAATTGACCTGGGCAATTTCAATACCCAATTTCTCGAACATTTAATCAAGACAAAAATTGACAGTGTTCGGAAAGATCATGGTTTGAAAACGCTTGCCAACGATTCCATTTTATTCGTGGCAGCAAAGGACCATGCCACATACCTAATCGACAACAAGAAACTCAGTCATAAACAATACGGAAACGACGATAAATATCAGCCTCAGAACAGGGCTGAATTTTATGGTGCAAAGAACTATCTCGTAGGAGAGAATGTGGCCAAAAATTTCGTTCATAAAAGAATTCTGGACAAAAAAGGCAATGTGAGCTATGCACACACCTATGAAGATGTTGCGAACAATTTTGTGGTGGGTTGGGTGAATTCTCCCGGGCATTATGCCAACATGATTACCCCCAGTTATGAAGTAACCGGTGTGGCCATTCAGTTTGACTCTGCCAGGCAAGAAATTAAAGCAGTTCAGAAGTTCGCAGAGGTTGAGTTTAAATATACGTTCGAAGAAAATGAAGCACTATTTCCCTATTCAAACTGGTCGCCTCCCAAACAAACTGCCAGTTTTGAGGATGTGTCTCGAAATAGACGCACGAAAACCTTTCAATGGGGCATTAAAGTGCCGGAAGATTCCATTGCCTATTGTCAGCATTGCAATGTAGCTGTGGACACCAATGTCTTTAAAAATCGCATCAGAATCAAAGGTTCCAGAGTATTGTTTACCTCTCCCAATATTGAGATGATGCATGCCCTAATGACAAGTCGGAAAAGCGGTTTGGCCCTCGAATTTGTGCCCTATCGACCTGTAGATTGCGGAAATCCGGAATATTATAACATGCCTTCCAGACGAAATAATCAATCCATATACAATGGCAGAGTCTATAAGCCCATTTATAGAAAGGACCTTAAAAATGGCTTTAAAAGAAGTGGCTACAAATGGTATTATCGCATCAAGAAGAAAGGTAAACCCACACATTTTGAATATGCATTGGGAAAGGTGCCAAAGGACATCCATGGCTACTATGAAATCAATGTGTTGGTGATCCATAAAAAGAAAATCTGCAGAGTGATGCACTTAAGTGACGCTTGCGGAGAATCGATGGAGTTGTTTTATGACATTCCCTACCTCACAAAATTGAACAAGTATCAATATGGCGTCAATCCTAGCTTGAAAGAATTGAGTTTCACTGTGCCTTTTGAACAAGGGAAATTCAGATACGAGTATGAAGACATTAAACCATTGATAGACTCAGTGACCTCAGATGCTTTTTCAATTCAATCGGCCAAAGTGGAAGCCTATTCTTCCCTTGAAGGTAATAAGGCAAGTAACGAACGCTTACAAAAATTAAGA
>JAUILH010000129.1 GCA_030433115.1 Bacteroidia bacterium
GTTTGCCCAAGGAGATGGCAGGTAAGTTCGATAATTGGATGTTTGGCTGCGACATCTGTCAGGATGTGTGTCCGTGGAATCGTTTTTCTACTTCCCATAATGAAACACATTTCGATCCGCACCCAAATTTATTGAAGATGACCAGGCAAGAGTGGACTGATCTGTCGAAAGAAACATTTAATGAGGTGTTCAGGAAGTCGGCAGTAAAACGAACCAAGTATACTGGCTTAATGAGGAATATTCGATTTTTAGAGTGAATGAAACCTGATTAATCCCTTAGTTTAAGGCTAAACGTTTCGATGGTTTCTGTAATTTCCTGATTTCCATCAATCTCCAAGTCTACATAAACAAGTTCCAACGACCTTTTTTTCCTTTTGGTCACTGTGAAGGTTAGAGCTTTTCTGCTTGCAAATGAGTTTTCAACTACAAGCGACAATCTGTGGTCATCCTGTGAAGCATCCCAATAGCGTTTACTTATCGGTCCACTTAGTTCGTCCCATGCTTTAATAGTCATTGAAGTGGAGATCTCAAGTTCCCATCTGGAATCTACCGATACACTGCCTTGTCGCAATAGCAATAGACCTTCAGTTGCCTCTTCGGTAGTGGAGATGATTTCTCCATTTTTTATTATTTCTTGTTTGATATTGGTGATGTCATAAACGCCAGCCATCTGATACTGAAAGTCATCTCTTTTACCACAACTTGTAATTACAAGTAGAGTGATTGATATGAAAATAATTTGTCTCATGAGTTTTGATTAAAACGTATTCGGACCAATAAAAAATGTAAGTGCCAGGGTGAATCTTAAATCAGACCTTAGGCTGCTTACCCCAACCTCAGATGCAGGCAGATTTGCTTGAGTGGGGTCATAGTCCATTGGGATTCTATCCCAGCTGTATCCGCCGCTATATACTTTCCCATCAGAAAAATCATGATAAGCCAACTCTCCACCACTTCCTTTCTTGAACATGTAATCGATTTTTGCACCAATTCCCAGGACTTCCCCTAAGATGATCCCAAACCTGCCCCCAACCGAAAACTTAAGAGAAGTGGTTGAATAAATGCCATTTAATACTCGGTCCTCTCCAAAACTTTTGACTCCATTGGAGTAAGTATAGCTGCTTTCAATGCTAGTGTGCATTAGGTTGAGTCCAATTCCTAGTGAGAAGTAATAGCCGTCTTCTGGAGAGGCGGCACCTGCGCCAAAATAGTAATTCCCCTCTCTCCGCGTAAATGCAAAGGTTCGTGTTTGATTGTACTTAAAATCGGTACTGGTAGAAGCATTTGATTTAGTATAGCCCCAGTCAAGAAACATTGGCCCTAGAAATGCTTGAGCCCCTAGCGAAAATGCTGAGGAAAATCTGGGGCTTTTAAGGTCTTCAATATAGGTGTCAGAAGACTGAATGATAGAGTTATATGACTCTGTAAATTGTTCAAAGTCGTGATGCTTCATCTTAGAAAAACCTATACCCAGACTTGGTCCGGCACCAATATAAAACTGACCAAAAACGCCATAAGATAGAGTTAATAAGCATGACAGTATGATGAATCGTTTCATAAGGTTTGTTTAGTCGCCAAGATTGATATTTAGTACTGCACTTATTCCAAATGCGTTGAGTTTGAAGAATTCTTCTCTTGTAAAGTTGTTGTTATAGTGTTCGCTAAGACTCCCATTGAAACGCCAGTATGGCATCAAAATAACGCCAACTGGTGCGTCCTCATCACTTAAATAGATTCTCGCCAAAAGCTTAGCGCCAATAGCCATGGGTTTGTTCCTGATATTCTTATTCCAATCCCCATCCGGATCAGTTAAGTCCCGTCGTCTGAAACGACCGAACTCAAAACCATAGCCAAATTTGACTGTTTGCCATCCAAAAAACACATTGATTGCAAGGGCGTTGTTCGAATACCTGATTTTAGAGTAAACTTCTTGGTTATTGGCATCAATTTTTGTGGCCTCTGATGAAATGGTGCGTCTGATATAAAACATATCCACACCCAGATTTTCTGCATTGGCACCATAGCCGAGCACCAACCCCTTAAATAAATTGCCAAATTCATGTGGATTTTGGAGGTCATTGACATTGTCGTCGTTGAAATCATATTCAACGAACGTAGCCCCCTTACTCCAGTTGTAATGATTGGATAGATTGTAACCTACGTATAAACCCAACTGAGCTCGTAAAGAAAGCCCAAGTATGAGCAGACAAAGACTGGTGAGGACGAGACGTTTCATAGTTCCAAATAGTGCTCACAAAACTAGGAAGGATGGATAAAAAAAAACTACGTTAAATGACGTAGTTTTCAACTCTTGAATATGATAAAAACAAGCATAAAAAAGCCCCAACGACCTGATCTTATTCTAGTGCTGGGGCTTTCTAGCTTAAATATATGTTTGATTATTCTAGCATGAATTTAATTGGCAATTTAAATCTCTGACGAACTTTGGTGCCTGCTTGCTCTGCCGGGGTCCATTGTGGTAAAGACTTAACAGCCTCAAGCGCTTGTTCGTCACATCCACCACCAATACCTTTCAAAATTTTGGTGTTGGTTACATTTCCGTTTTCATCTACGATAAACTCTACAAAAACACGTCCTTGAATACCCGCTCTCTTAGCCATTTTTGGGTAAGTGATTTTGCTATATAGGTATTCATACATCCCTTCCATTCCACCTTGGAAAGTCGCTTCCTGCGTTGGGAAGTCAAATACTTTTGGTGCTTTTTTCTTAACAACGGGAGGTTTGATCACCGGAGGCTTAATGTCTGGTGGAACAATCACTACGTTTTTAACCAGAGAGTCGTTTTCAGCTTCCTGAGTGTCGTCTGCCGGAGGTGTAATTGGAGGTGTGTCTTCCGGTTCCGGTTCTGGTTGTTCCGGTTCGGGAGTCTCAGGCTCTTCCATTACATAGGTAGGTTCCAAATCAAGGTCACTCATGTCTCCTTTTTCCATTTGAACCTGTTTTTCATCAATGCTGATGAATTCAAGTGCCGCTAAACTGGTTGCCCCAGCAAGAGTAAGTCCGGCTAGCAGTAAAGCAGGTTTCCATCTTTCGATACTTGCTTTCTTTGTTTTTTTCGCTTTCATTATTTTAATGATTTTGGTTATGCCAGAAAAGACACAAGTACCGTGCCTCTATTGGACCAAAACCTTTAAGTGTATGAATGCTTGAGTTAAGTGGAAAGAAGTTTGAAGAAAGTGCTGGTTTACTTGATTCAATAGAAATGGAATTCAGCTTTTTCCAGCCTTATTTTTTAATACAACGCGCATTTTTTGAATAATCTGGTGAATGCTCTATTAATACTTAGCCTGAAATCTTGAGGATTACTCGGGGTCAGAGTTCATTAATTAAAAGCACTGTTATAGAATTTGGTTGTTTTAGTACTTGATAGTCATTTCGACCAACGCGGAGAAATCTATTTTATTGATATAGCAAGATTTCTCGGCTATGCTCGAAATGACCTTGTTGAACAGCCAAATTCTAGGACAGTGCTTAATAAAAAAAGCCCGAAACAATGTCTCGGGCTTTATATATCTTAAGTGGTCAAGTTTTACTCCAATTCAAACTTCACAGGAAGCTTAAATCTTTGTTGAACTTTTGTTCCAGCTTGTTCGGCAGGTGTCCATTTTGGCAATGCTTTTACTGCATTAATGGCTTGTTCATCACATCCGCCTCCAATACCTTTTAGAAGCTTCACGTTTTTCACCTGACCATTTTCATCTACTACGAATTCAACGAAAACACGTCCTTGGATACCAGCGTTACGCGCCATTTTAGGATATGTGATCTTGCTATACAAGAATTTATACATTCCTTCCATTCCGCCTGGGAAAGTCGCTTCCTGACTTGGGAAGTCATAAATCTTTGCCTTAGGTGGCGGCGGTGGTGGCGGTGGCGGTGGCGGCGTTGGTGCATCCAAAACAACGTTTGTATTGGTTACATCTTCATCATTATCCGCTTCTTCCGTGTCCGTTGCCGGAGGGTCTACCGGGGGTGGTGGCTCCTCTGGTGGGGGTGGTGGCTCTTCCTCCTCAGGTGGCTCCTCAGGTGGTTCTTCCTCCTCGTATTCTGGTTCTAAATCATCAGCACTATCCTGAGCAACCGGAGCAACGTAAGGTTCGTTTTCCACAGTAACTCTTTCCAATGCCAATGTTGTAAATGCCCCAGCCAAACACAAGCCAACTAACATCAGAACGATACGATACCGCTCTAAATTAGCTTTTGGGTTTTTCTTTGGTTCCATTTATTTATTGGTTTTGAGTTAAAATTAATAAAAAAACATCTCTATCTGTATATGGAGTCGGCATAAATTATTCTAAAAACAATACTTCCGCCAATCACCCCTGCACAATTCGCTACTAAATCCAATACTTCTGTTGATCTACTTGCAAAAATCATGCCTTGAAGCAGCTCGAGTACAGACCCAAGTAAAATTCCTGCAATAACAACAATTTGTACGCTATTTGCCTTCAAATGTTTCCATTTGGTCTGTTTATTGAGTGAAGTCAACCACAGATGTACTAAAATGGCGAATAAGGTAAAATGCCCGAATTTGTCTACCGACCATATTTCCCATAATTCATGATCTGGAATGTCGTCTGAATGAATGCCATACATCATCAGTACAACACCCAGCCAAACAATGGCCAATACAAAATGACGGGCTTGTGTCATTAACCAATAAGTGCCTTGTAGGCATCAGCATCTAAAAGATTGTCTAATTCGGATTCGTCAGACAATTCAATTTTGATCATCCATCCGTCTCCAAATGGATCTTCATTCACCTTTTCAGGAGTCGTCTCCAATTCAGCGTTGAATTCCAAAACTTTTCCGCTCAAAGGCATGAAAAGATCAGATACCGTTTTTACTGCTTCAATGGTTCCGAAAACCTCCTCATTAGCCAGGTCTTCACCCTCAGTTTCAATCTCAACATAAACAATATCACCCAACTCGCTTTGTGCGTAGTCAGTAATACCTACAACAGCCACATTGCCGTCTACTTTCACCCATTCGTGATCTTTTGTGTACTTAAGTTCCGCTGGTACGTTCATTTTTGTAAAAATTAGTCCCCAAAAATAAGCTTTTTGTTGACTTTATTGTGCCAAAGTGAACCTTAATGCTAAACCGGCGTTGGTATTGGCGGTTGGGAAGGTGGTAGATACAAAAGGATTGGTGACCACTTTGTCGAAATAGAATCTCAAATTCAAGCTCTTGCTCAAGGCATAATCTGCAGCTGCTTTAATGGACATGGTGCGCTGACCGGATGTGATTTGATTCTGATCTTCAATGATCTTTCTAATGATGGTTCTATTTGATCTGATGGATAAATCCAGTCTAAGGTTCAAGTCGCTTTCTTTTGTATCGCCTCCAATTTTGAATGGGAACGGTACCTTAGAGAATTTGTATCCGGTTCCGATTACAATCTCATTACCTAAAATTTCGGTCACCTGATTGTTCGCCAAACTCAATGCAATATTTCTGTCTTTTTTGATCTCAAATTTTGTAATTAAACCATTGGACTGTCCTTTAGACTTTAATTTCCATGTGGCATCAAATCCAATCAGCGGACTTAATTGCTCGGTAATGGTAACGGTGGTAAACTGACGTTCCGTGATGAAGTTTCCGGCTAAATCTGTGTTGGTAGGATTGCCCTGTGCATCCTGACCAAATTCAAGGTTGGTTGTGTAATTGGCAATATTCATGTTTGACCTGTACGCATGCGTAATAGCCAATCTTTGAATGACTTTCTTGAAGGCCTTGATCTTGCTCAATCCGTCATAAGTAATTCTCCAGTTTGGAAGTGGTACGGCATTGAACGGGTTGATGTTTTTGTCTGTTGGGTTGCTGCCAGTATACGCATTGATAAAGGCACCGACCACCACTTGCTGTTGGGTGGTGTCGTATCCGGAGAAGTAACCGTCATTCTCCAAAGCAGAGTTGGGATGGTCTTGTCCCAAAATTTCAGACACTGTTTTTGTGAAGTCCTGAAGGTTGTCAAAAGTCTTAGTGTCATAAGTTTGCTTGTCAATAGCTGCAAAACTGGTTTTCCAGGCAATGGTTGACACACTGAGGTTGCCAGTTTCCATCAGGTTTTGATGATCGAACCTGCCAAGGTCTTCATCCCATCTAAAGTTTGAATTCTCGTTCACGGAGACGTTTTTGTCTGCCGTCAATTCAATTCTCAATCCGGTGATTGGTTCCAAAGTGGCTCGTCCGTTGAAGTTTCTGGCATGATTGATCTTATGCTGATTATTTAAGTATCTGCTGGATGTGGTATCAATCATCCAATCATTGTCATAGGCGTACGTGGCAAAATCGCGGGTTTCCTGACCAAAAATGTTTCTGTTTTGCTGTCCCATAATGAAGCCCCAACCAGGTGCGGACCAGTTAGAATTCATACCAAGCATTTCAGTTTTTTCATTGTAACCCGGCAGCATGATCCCATCATTTGTGCTGTAAGTGAATGATGCGTTCTTCAGCATCATCGCAAATCGTGCTACATGTTCAAGAGGTTTGAATTTCTCCTTGTCCTTTTTATCATCATCCAGACCATTTTTCTTGATGAACTTCTTTCGAGCCTTCAGGTACTCGTCTTTGGTCATTTTTTTCTTTTCAAGAATCTCTTTCGTAGGTTTTTCAGGCCATTCGGTTTCCAATTCTTTTTTGGCTGCTGCCTTTTCCTTGTCCTCTTTGGAAGTGCCAGCCCTGCCTTCATTGCCGCCTCTTCCGGTGTTTCTCCCACCTCTCGATGGTCTTCTGCCTCTTGAACTATACTTTTGGTTTACTTTTTTGAGGTAAGGCACTTTATTATATAGTTGTGTGAAATTGAGCTGTCCGGTCCAATTCAAACTTCTGGAGTTCTGGATAATGTTGCCAATGTTAATGGTATCCAGGTAATTTCCATTGCTTCCAACACCATCTTGAGCAAATGGAGCCCTGGTCCAATCATAGCTTGATCCTACTCTCGTGCTTACATTCACCCAACTTAGAATTGGAATTTTGTTCACAGGCCAGGTGATGTTCAGGTTAGAATTATGACCATAGTTCATGGTTTCACCCAATTCCTGAATACTCTTTCTTACTGTGTCTTTCCAGTTATTATAATCGTCCAGATAGTATTCCTTATTCAGGTAAGTAGCAGAATCCGGCTCTCTGATGACCGCATTGTTGAGGGCATGGAAATCAAATTTGATGTTTTTAGAGAGATCGTATTTTAAATCATAGCCTCTGTTCCATGTGAATTGGCGGTTGAATTGTGGACGGACCAAATTGGCGAAATTACTCCTTACCACATTCTCATTGTCCGTTCTCAGGATGTCATTTTTGAATGCCAATTGCTTGGGACCTTTATACACGCCAAAGTCTCGGATAATCTTGAACCATTTCGATTTTTTAAAGAATTTATTCTTGTCGAAAGGCTTCCATAATTTAGGGTTGTTGTTGAATGAGTAGTACAGACCCCCTCGCCAGGTCTTGCTCATGTTGTATGCCGTGTTGATGTCTCTCCTGAACAATTCGTTGTAGGAGTAGGTGAGGGACCAGTTAGAAATATCCCAAATCCTGGCTTGTTTGCCCTGTGCTCGTGCCTTACTGACATTCGTGAAGTTAATCGCTTTTGCCTGAGAATAATTTCTGGCAATACTCGCCGCAGTCTGGCTATTTTTGAAAAGAATATCCGGGTTTAAGGGATCGTACTGCGGATCAATGGCCGACACCGAATAGTTCAGGAACATAGGCAATCTGAGGCCAATTTTTTCATTGAAAAATTTTCCGAGTTCAAAAGACGCTGAGGCATCAAATTGCTTAATGGTCTCGAACTGTCGTTCGTTTACTTTTTTCTCAATACTTCCCCATCCGGGTGTAGACATACTTCCAGCCAGGTCAAGTCGCATGAAATCTGCTCCTTGAATATTTAATCTACTGATGGCAGCCCAGCCTCCACTTTCTTCAAAATCCGCCAAACGCAATTCATTCACCCAAACTTCTACACATTTATCTTGACCATCTTCCGTGTTTTTCCATGGATTGTCGGAGTCTTTATGTGGGTTTCGGATTCCAATCATAATGGTTTTTACTGCCGCCAAGTTTGGATTACCAATTACCGCAATACGTCTGGTAGGATTATCAGGATCGGGACTGTAATAGGGTTTATTCACTGGATGAGTCAGGTCGGCATTTCTGCTCAGTTTAACATTCTTCAAAGTTTGAAAAGCCAGGTCAATTTCGTTGGCTGCAGGCCAAATATCCTGATCCGTAGCATTGGCATTGTGCGCAGTGAGTTTCAATGGAAGCTCGTACTCATAATAGTTTTCCGTGAAATCCGTACCCATTCTTATGAAGATGGTGGTTTGGTCATCCTGGGCAAAGTTGGTCACATCATCTGCTTCAGCATGTACAAACATTTTAAAACGTTTGTATCGCCGTACATCCAGATCAATGTTTTTATAGGCTGCTCGTGCATCACCATCTTTCAAACCACATACTTCCAGAGCCAAAGATTGCTCATTGATGGTTCTCAAACTTGGATCAGTCACATCAATTTCCTGTAGGATGCCTGGTGGAATTTTGTAGTTAATCGGAATACGCTCACTGTTCTGATCTGTATTGACTGCAAACACATTAAATAAGGTACTGTTAGGGTCGCCTTGAACGTACTCTCCGTCAGACAAAAGTGGATCGAAATACCGTCTCCATTCTCCTCTGATCAGTTCCAATCTGGCAAAACGTAAACAAGACTGCTCATCCCAATTTCTCATAAACATTCTGATGAAACGAATCGATCTGAAATCTGCAATGCCATTAACGGCTTTTTCCGGTTGACGAATCGGAATTTTAAATTGAATCCAACGGATCGGTCTTCCACTGGCAGCCGAGTTTGTCAAAATCTCATCATTCACGAAATTCTTTCCAACCACCAAATCAGCTCGTCTCATACTTACTCTGTACTGGAAATAGCTCTCCGACTCACTCATGTTGTTATCACGGTTGATGTCTTCAATGTCGGGATTGTTAGTAGCAGAGGTAATAACCCCATCTTCAATGATGCCATTGGCTTGTAATTCCTGATCTTGCTCAGAGGTATTTGAGTTTCCTTCCGGCATAGTGAAGCGCTTGTACCTCTCCAGGATGTCGTTCTGATTCACATTCTGAGCAATGGTTCTGAAATAGCCGTAATTATCATTGGATGGGTCGTCCTGAGCTGCCTGAAAAGCCTGAGCGTTAACGAGAGGTTGTAGGTCAGTCAAGAATTGAGAAAAGAAGGTTCTCTCTGCATCATCATCTAATAAATCGTACCCAACATCTTGAGATGATCTTGCAGCAGGATCGTTGTCGAATGCCTGAACAATGGCTTGAAGCGTAGGTACCCTTCCTAAATTTGTGGTGTCTAAATCTGTGGCCGTACCATCAGTTGGCATGCCATTTTCAAAAGCCTTTCTCGAATCTGGGAGAATGTCTTCAGAGATGTTCCCCAGGTTGAAATATAAATCTCCCCCATCTAGTGTTGGACTGGCATCATCATGGAAGGGG
The DNA here is from genome assembly GCA_030433115.1 of Bacteroidia bacterium. Classification (GTDB taxonomy): domain Bacteria; phylum Bacteroidota; class Bacteroidia; order Flavobacteriales_D; family JAUILH01; genus JAUILH01. The sequence continues at coordinate 9,529 of JAUILH010000129.1, forward strand.
TCCATCATCCAAAATTGAATGAATTCTACGTTGGCTGCCTCAAAATCGTTGGTGTTTAGCTGGCGCATGATACCTCCCCATCTGCTCTCAGGATCGTCCAGCGAGCCGTCTGTGTTTACACCAGCAGAAATACCAGGTTCAGGAGATGTTTCATAGTTGTATGGTCCTCTTTCATTGGGGTAGAATGCCAAATCGAATACCGGAATGTTGTTGGGTGTGCCCGTTCTTAAACTTTGGTTTGGGAATACGGTGCTGAATAAAACCTCTTCCATACAATGGTTGAATTGAATGGTTGGATTGTTGGCAATGTGTTGAGGTGTCAAATTATTGTTTCTGAAGAATAGTGGATCGATCACATATCTAGAAATCAAAGCTCGGTTGTTACCAGACCTTGGGTCATTCACTAAGTCTGCTTCCGGAAATAAGTCTGGTTGTCCCTTTGGTATGGATGCCAATTTCCACTGACTAAATGACCGCAGATCGATGGCTGACTGGCTTCCTTCAAAATCATCAATGTATGAGACGCCATCTTTACCAATCGCTCTGGCATGACCCGGTATCAAAGCGGCCGCTTCCGCCGAGAAAGTTATGGTAGATTTTTCTTTGGTTTTTACGAAAGGCACGTATTTATCAATCCATTTGGTCAATAGTGGAATGTCTTTTCTGAAATTTCCGTCAAGTCCAATCTGCGTATTCTTAATGGGTTCGTCTCCGAATTCAACCTTTTGAGTAAGCGGTCGTTCGGCTAATCTCATAATGGTGGCTCCAATATTGGCGTCCTTGCTGATTCTATAATCGAAATGCGTTCCCAATAAGGTTTTCGTTTGAATGTTGAACAAGGAATTACTTTCCAGAGATACCTTAATAGGAGTTTGAGATTGTAACAAACCGTCATCAATGATCTTAACCCGTCCAAGATTGTAATCTACGGTATAATGAACATTTTCCTGAAGAGCACGTCCACCTGCAGTTACAGTAACCGCACCTTGTGGAATGTTTAGAGCGTTAAGGGAAATCTCAGAACTCACTGAGGATTGATACTCCCCTTTGATGTAAAAACGGTTTTTACTAGGTGTGTTTTGGGCGACAGTTTTAGTTGAATCGTACAGTTCCGTAAACGCAATGAGTTCCGCTTGTTGAGGGTCCATGCCCTGAAGTTCCAGTTGGTCTTTTAAGTAACTACCAAAGGGCTCGGCTGTGGTGAATATGACCCGACCATTTTGAGGATTGATGGTTCCACCATTAGCAGCTTTGTTGCCCGCAATTTGAAGTGGTACAAAATCGAAATAACCATCCGGATACCCTGCACTTTGTGTATTTACTTTATCCAGTCCAACGATTTGAATCAATGGTACATTGTCTACACCTGTATAAGGTAAAAATGGAATTAAAACACTTGTTGCCGGGTTGTTGTACCAAACATTTAACTGGAAGTCCTGTGGACTCACCTGGTATGCACCGATGGCATAAATATTTTTCATCATCAAGTCCCAAATCTTGTTAACCGGATTGGTGATGGTGGGTTTAAGCATTTTTAATATCAGGGCATCTTGACCGGCAATACCATCCGTTGAGAATTCACCCACCTGAAAGGTCTCGTTGCCAATGGTGTATTGAAAAGCAACGGCAAGTACCTCATCATTGTTCAGGGATTGATTCAGAGAGATGTATCCCAAAAGGGCATTATAGGTAAACTCTTGCTCTGTCAACTTTCTCGCATTTTCCACTTTTTCAAAATCCACAGCAGCTGCATAGCCATTTGACTGAAGTTGTTGTGTGGAATTGGTAAATGATCGGATGCCACCATTGTTTGATGCAAATGAGTACAAATTGTTCGCATCATTATCCGGTGAGCTTCCGTTTACAGCCACAGTCGGATTTTGCAGATCAGATACTTCACCCAAATCGGTTAATGCCACAATATTTCGGGTATCAACGGTTGTGTTGTTGGTATTGGTGATCCAAACCTCAATCCTGGTAATGTTGATGAGGGAATTGACTTGTGGCAGCGTTTGCATAGCGCCATCATAGTTGTTTCTGAAGTATTGAGTTAAGAAGTAGTGCTTGTTGGCTTCATAGTTGTCTGCTTTAATTTCATACTGACTCACTTGAGCACCACCGGCCACATTAACTTCAGATCGTTTACCTTTTTGTTGTGACAATACAGCTGCTACAGACAGTTTGCCAAACTTCAATTCTGTTTTTAATCCGAACAAACTTTGGCTACCTGTGATCAATGAACCACTTAGTGGGAGGCTTACGTTACCAGCTTCAATGCTCTGAATGATTTCGTCTTCATAACCTCTGTATTCCAATTTCATTTGATTTTCGAAATCGAAAGTGGCTTCTGTGTTGTAACTGGTAGATAGTTTTAATTTATCTCCGATCGACCCGATTACATTTAATTGAATTCGCTCATTGAAGTCGAACACTGTAATCCTTCTTTGCCTTACAGGAATCTGAGGATTGTCAGTTCTGGAAGTATTGATTCCAAAAGTGAGCTCTGCAGTACCTGTTGGACGAATGTCTATGCCGCCTTCTCCAAAAATCTCTTCGAACCTTTTACTGGTTTTAAGTGTTGGTATTACAGAACGTTCTTGCTCATTCTCTTCGGTGATGATGTCTTCCCAGTTTTGGTTCATGAAGTCATTCAAATCCTGCTCCACATACTCTTCAAGTGTCATGTAGG
>JAUILH010000130.1 GCA_030433115.1 Bacteroidia bacterium
CTGTAAGGCTGGATGGATTCAAACCTTTGTTATAAATCCCATCAGTTGCAATTACAACAGCTCCAATGTTTCTGTTTTGGTATTGATTGATGACCTCATTGAAGAACAAGGACGGATCGGACTGCATTCCGCTGAATTGAAGCGTTTGAGGATCGCTATCCAATTGATCTGCAAAATTGAAATACTTGACTTCATAACTCTGACTCAATCGATCAACGAAATTTTGAAAGTCCCGTTTATATTCATTCTGGTAGAAGGACGAATCCTTATTGAGAACAATGGATTTGGAGGTATCGTGACCAATTAAAATAATGGGTTTTTCAACCACTTTCTCTTCTTTTTTAATGAGAATTCCCAGTAAAAGGAGACAAATTAGCGAGACGCTGAAAAACCTAAAAAGCCCAATGAGCGTTACCAACCATGATGGCAGCTCACCGAGCATCTTGTCTTTTCTATAAAGAAAAAAAGCATAAATCCCCCCTGCCAAGAGGCACAGCCAAATGGACCAGCTAGGGTATTCTAAAATGTAATCCACTAATCAATTAAGTTAACATACCTCCACACACGTGAATGGTTTGCCCTGTCACATAAGCCGACAAATCTGATCCCAGGTAAACAGCTGCATTGGCAACGTCTTCTGGTGTTCCGCCTCTTTTCAAAGGAATGTTATTTCTCCATTCTTCCACCACTTTTTCGTCAAGCGCAGCAGTCATTTCAGTCTCAATAAACCCTGGTGCAATGGCATTACATCTGATATTTCTCGAGCCCAACTCCTGTGCAATTGATTTGGTAAAGCCAATAATTCCGGCCTTTGAAGCAGCATAGTTTGCCTGACCGGCATTTCCTTTCACACCAACAACAGAACTCACATTAATGATGGAACCATGACGTTGCTTCAACATAGTTCTCTGCACGGCTTTTGTGAGGTTGAAAACAGATTTCAGGTTGGTATTGATCACCTCATCCCAGTTCTCCTCAGTCATGCGCATTAATAAACCATCTCTGGTAATTCCGGCATTATTGATCACAATGTCTATTTGACCAAAATCTGCCAAAACATCCTGCACCAATTTATCTGCAGAATCATACTCAGCGGCATTACTTTTATACCCTTTGGCTTCTGAACCGTGTGATTTTAATTCATCTTCTAACTTCTTTGCCTTCTCTTCTGAAGACAAGAACGTGAATGCCACCTTTGCTCCATGGCTTGCGTATACGTTGGCAATTCCTCTACCGATACCTCTTGATGCTCCTGTGATTAAAGCAACTTTACCCTCTAATAATTTCATTTCAACTTTATTTAAATGTCATTCACCACTAAAATTCAAAGTTTCAAAACATAAGTCACTTTTGGTCTTGTATAAAATCCTTAAGTTTGAAATCTTAAATCCAAAGATAATGAGAAAAGTATTCGCCGCAATTCTAATCATGATTTCAACTCAAGGTATTTCTCAGAGATGGGTAGACCTTGGAATTAAAGGTGGTTGGGGTGCCAATTTTCTGATCAATAGCAACATTCTGGACGACAATACTTTTAATCACCGTTTGAGTGGAGGATACACAGTTGGTGGTAAGATTGGGTATAATCTCAGCGACATGCATGAAATCACGTTTGATGTAATGTACACAGGATTTAAGCAGAATTTTAGATACTCGGTAACAGACACTGTTTTCGGTAGCCCTGAATACGACAAGACTTTTAGCTACAATGCACTTGATTTTTTACTGATGTATCGCATGAATAATGAAGGCAGATATTTTGAAATCGGTCCTAAATACAGTTTATTGAGCAAAGGCTCCGATTTTGACGCACAATCAGGCAGAACCACGGACGTTAGTGAATTGATGGCAGAATCTTCTTTCGGGATGGCTTTGGGATTTGGAAATTACTTCTTTGGAACAGACAATTTCGGAATCACTTTTGGGGCAAGAATTACTTATGACTTTGGCGACATCATTTCTCCGAATGCACAATCACCGCACTACCCCTCCAATCATACTTACGACAGTTATTCACCAAGCAGTCCGTTGAGTTTGTTATTGGTATGTGAATTTAATTTTGATTTTGGATACATTGCCAAAGCGAATTGCGGTCAAAGAACTAAGCTGATCGTTTTTTAATCCAAGTGAAGTAGCAGGGTCTCATAAAAGTCATACCCACTTACTCGCGCCTTGAACCAACAGTAGAAGGCCAGTTTTTTGATTTCATCGTCTGCATTTTCCGACTCACCTTTGTTTTCAAATGAAATTTTCAAGTCCTCCAGTTTTACGGATGTTTGATCCTGGATGTAGCGCTTAAACATTTTGAGATAAACCATGACCTGTCTATCTGTCTCTAACTGGTCAAATGATTGACTTTGTTTGATGATTCCATTGATTCGACTTAGCGCCACATCATCATGTCCCAGTTCGTATTGAATGAGCATTTCGATGAGGTTCTTTCTAACCACCCACTCCTTTCCCATTTTCTTCTCGCACCAATGGTCTGTATGATGAAAATTGATAAATAAACGATTGGCTTTTCGAAACTCCCTGTTGTAAGCATAGAACACAGCCAAATTCAAGTGCAAATTAAGATTGTCCTTCAGACTAATTTTATTGACTTTCTCAAAAAATGTTTCCAGAACCAAGATGGCAGCTTTTAGATCTCCCTGAATGAAGAAAATCGCGGATCTCAGTCCAACCACCTTAGAAAAATAGAACTGAAAATGAGTTTGATTAAACTTTAAAATATCCTGTTCAAACTCTTCCAGATACTTGAGACACGCTTCATAGTTTTTATTTCTATACAAAGTATGGGATAGCATGTACAACAATTTGAGTTTATAGCCATGTGCATTTTTTGAGAAAGCACCACTTGATTTTGCCTGTTCATAAAGGCTTATCAAAGTACTTTCCAGAGTGCGTGCCTCTTTATTAATCATAAGAATGCTTCTCAAAGTCTCTATGTAGTTACAAAGCTGCTTTGGGTGCAGACATAACTGGTCTGCTCTGGAAGCGATCAAATGCTTCAATCTCTCCGCAAAACTTGCCAAATCAGACGTTTTGCCTTCCGTTTTGTATTGATGCAAGGTTTCCTTTGCCAAAGCCAGGTTTTCGAGTAAGGTTTCTTCTTCGAGTAAGTATTGCTTGACCGCCGTTTTCTTGTGAATGACCTCTGATACCTTTTGAGCATACTGGGAATTTGCATACGACAGCATTAAGGAATACGTAGCATCCAAGACCACATAATTCTTAGACTCATTGGCCTTCTTTTCCAGTTTATTGAGGTAGCTCCAGGCTTCTTTCGTTAATCTATTGTCCAATAAATAACGACACATGTTAATCGTATTGAGCATATCGCTTTGTTCGCTTAAATCATCATCAATTTGCTTGAGTGCGATGAATTTAATCAAGTCCTTTTTTAAGCGATTTCTTACCGCATGATCTTTATTCTGATTCTTTCTTGAAGCTCCTGTCAAAATCTCCGTACACACGTCTACATCCCGTCGATCATTTTTCTTACCCTTTCTTCCCAGGAATTTAAGGAACTCATTTTGCTCACCTTTTGAAAAGCTGTTTAATACTGACTCTACAAACATTTAATAAGAATTAAAAAGTTTAAATTAATAAATATCAGCCTATTAATTCATAATTAACTCAAAATAAAATATAAGTATCTGGCATTTTTTGGCATTAATTCTTCACATCACTCATTTATGTTTGATCTGAAATTTTAAAAACAGCATTATGAAAATCAAAGTACTGATTGCACATTTTAGTTTATCATTCTTATGTGGGTTTCCGGTATTGGCTCAAGAGACAGATTCACCTGCGGAAACCAAGAAAACTATGGCCATTTTGAGTATGGACTCTGAGGTAGCCAATCTCTCTGCCCAAAAAGCTGGTGACATCTTGAGATTGGAAGCCGAAAAGTTGGGAATTTACGAGATCATGGATAAGTATGACGTGAAATATCTCGTTGAACAGAACAATATCAATGTAGATAATTGTTTTGGCAAGATTTGTCTGGTGGATGCGGGAAAATCTCTGAAGGTAGAAACCATGCTAACTGGCAGCATTGAAGAATATGCAAATGGAACAAACATCACCTTAAGGCTAATTGATGTCAACAAGGGAAAAATCATCAAAACAGTCACCAAGGAATACACCCGAAATCACAATTACATGCAGATTATGATTGAGATTGCCTTGAAGGATTTAATGGGAATAGAGAATAACGTTGCCGTGGAAGAGGCCATTAAAAAGAAGGTGAATGTCCCAGATATTAAAAGTCCTGAAGACGAGATTCCAAGACTGAGGTCAGATGGACCTAGAATGGGGCTTACCATGCTAACAGGAGAAGCTGCCAATATATTTCAGAAACCCACTTCAGAAGGTGGTTATGACGCAGTGCCAGTGATGTTTCAGTTTGGGTATCAGTTCGAAACAACTTATCTCAGTTCAGGCAATTTCCAGGCTTTGTTTGAATTCCTGCCTATGGTCACCGGATTGGATCAGGGTTTGTTCATTCCTAGTTTCACCATATTGAATGGCTTGAGATTTAACAAGCAAGGGTTTGAATTTGCTTTTGGACCAACGGTAAGTCTTGGACAAAAGGAATACGGGTATTATGATGCGAATGGCAACTGGCAATTACAGGCCCACTGGGCGGAGACGGAAGAAGATCCAATAGCGAACCCCAACCCCTTCCCTATTGAAAAAAGAATGGATAGTAGAGGTCATTATACACTTTTACCAGGATTTTTATTCGCGGCAGGTTACACCATTCGTTCCGGGAATCTCAACATGCCTATCAATGCCTTTGTGATTCCTAACAGACATGGTTTACGATTCGGCATCTCGATGGGATTTAACGCGACTAAGAAAACGAGCAAATATTAGTCATTTTGGTTTAACAGTTGAACTTTATGGTCAACAAAAAAGGGCGCTCAATGAGCGCCCTTTTTTATATCTAAATCTTTATGCTTAATGCTCATGTCCACCTGGTCCATGCACATGACCATGGTCTATTTCTTCCTGAGAAGCTTCTCTTACATCAACAATGTCGACATCAAAGTGCAATGTCATATCGGCTAGTGGATGATTCAAATCAAGCGTCACATCTTCTCCATCAATTTTAGAAATAATGGCTAGTGCTGGACCATGTTCAGTGTCTAATTGAACCTGCATGCCTTCCTGCATTTCTTCTTCTCCTTTAAATCCTGATTTTGGAACAATCTTTAATAAATCATCTCTTCTGGAACCATATGCGTCTTCAGGCGCGATTACAGCAGTCAATTTATCTCCCTTTTCTTTTCCTTCAAGTTCTTTTTCGAGCCCTGGAATTAAAGCGCCAACGCCTTGCAAATAAATCAATGGCTCTCTCCCTTCAGATGTGTCTAGCAATTCTCCTTCACCGTTTTTTAAAGTGTAGTCCAGTGAAACTACTGTGTGTTGTGAAATCTTCATAAATAATCTTTGAGCGGCAAAAATACCACTTCTATCTCGGGTGGCATATTATTTATGCCTTAATTATCTGAATTTTAGAACCTGTAACCCACATTTGCCTGAATGAGTGCATTCACTCGGGTTGGCGTATGCAGATAATCTCTTCGAACGCCCAGCGCGAACATGAAGCTGGTGTCAAAATGTTTGGTGGGAGAAAATCGAATACCATGACCTAGATAGAAACCATAGTATTTTTTGATGACATCTTCGTAATGTGTCACCCAATATCCCTGATCGCTTTGATAGCTTCTATTTTCTCTGAATCGCGCTTCTCCAAAGGTCATCATAGGACTGAGGTAATAAGTAAATCTATTCTGTCCACTTGGGTAAATATGAAACTCCAACTCGCTTCCCCAAATTGTGTTTGAGGGTGTATATCTATCTGCTCCAAAACCACCTGAAAAACTTCCTTTGACCCCGACCATTCCTTTCTCTCCAAGAATTCGCTCATAACTAAAGGTCATTTTCTTGAAAAGCCAGTCCATGTAATTAATATTGATGATGTTTTTTCCAAAACCTTCCAGCTTATCTGGTTTATTCCTTGGATTTTCCGCAACGATTGATGGCACTCCGGTAAAATAATCTGTTTCCCCATTTTGGTAGACAACCTTGATAATCTTATTTCTAGACACCTCATATTCCGGACCATTCATGTTCGAGTGTTTCTTATAGAGCACCGTTTTTTGGGACACTTTGAGAATTTTAGCTGGCAATACATTTCCACTTCTAAAGTGAAGCGTATCCTGAGCAAACAAATGACTTGTCAAGAATAAAAAACTGAGAATCGCTAAGTACTTCATTTTTTGGATTTTTATGATGATTAAAATCTATAATTGACGCCTACCTCAAAGTAACCGTGCTCAGTAAAATTTCTGAAACTGTATGGACTGATCTCTCGATAAAACCCCAAGCCCAGTGCTGCATTAAAACCTAAATGCTTGAATGGATTATACATTACCCCATTTTTTGCATAGACAGCCAAAAAATCTCTAGGCACTGGGAGAACATATGATTCGTAATGCGGATAGTAACATGTAGGACAGTTGTTGTACCATGAATTCATTCTTCCAAACTTTCCTTCCAGTCCAAAATAGTATTTGAACTTACCTTGAGCAGTTGGATAAATCCTGGTCTCAAATCCAACTTCCCATTTAGGATTCAAGCCCAATTCCGCCCCTCCAAAACCTATCGACACAGGTAACCGAAGACCTAAATAACCTTTGGCTAAAATTCGCTCATATGATAAAGCGGCCTTCCCATATAATGGTGATAGAAAATCATAGGAAATGACGTTTTTGGGATTGACATCTTTTTCGACAACAACCGGAGCTGACTCTTGTGCCACAACGGAATGAGTCATGGCGACACTACAGAAAACTGCAATAATTATTTTCATGTTACAAGGTTTGGTAGTGATTCAACGACATACACCTGTATTTATTGTACAACAAAAAAAGGGAGCTGTATGTTACAACTCCCTTTCAATATTTATGGTTTGAATTTTATGCCGTCACACCAAGCACTTCAGCCATTTTTGAACCAATCTCTGCTGGAGAGTCTACCACATGAACACCACACTCTCTTAAAATTCTCTTTTTAGCTTGAGCGGTATCACTTTCTCCTCCTACGATGGCTCCGGCGTGCCCCATTGTCCTACCTTTAGGAGCAGTTTCTCCGGCGATAAATCCTACTACCGGCTTAGTTCCGTTCTCTTTAATCCACTGAGCAGCTTCTGCTTCCAAATTTCCACCAATTTCACCAATCATGATGATACCATCAGTTTCAGGATCTTCCATGAAAAGTTTGACAGCTTCTTTAGTTGTTGTTCCGATAATTGGATCTCCACCAATTCCAATGGCTGTAGACTGACCAAGTCCTGCTTTTGAAATTTGATCTACTGCTTCATAGGTTAAGGTACCTGACTTAGACACAATTCCAATTCTACCTGGTTTGAAGATAAACCCAGGCATGATACCCACCTTAGCTTCTCCTGCCGTGATAATTCCAGGACAGTTAGGACCAATAAGTGTACAATCCTCAAGCTGATCGATATAAGCTTTCACCTTCACCATATCGTTAACAGGAATTCCTTCAGTAATGGCAACGATTACTTTAATGCCAGCCTCAGCTGCTTCCAAAAGCGCATCTGCAGCAAATGCCGGTGGCACAAAAACGATGGACACGTCAGCTCCCGTTTTCTCAACAGCTTCAGACACCGTATTGAATACCGGCTTGTCTAAATGCGTCTGTCCGCCTTTACCAGGAGTCACTCCCCCTACTACATTGGTTCCATACTCTATCATCTGACCGGCATGAAAGGTCCCTTCCCCACCTGTAAAACCTTGAACAATTATCTTAGAATCTTTATTTACAAGAACTGACATTTTATCTTTTTTTTAGTGTGGAAGCTAAGATAGAAACTTTGCCAATAAAACGCGCCTTTATCATCGAAAAATAGGTGATTAATTCGTGACCACAGGATTTCAGTTCCCGTAATCGCATTTCTCGTAACTTTGCACGTCATGATCCACCAATCAACCATTTGTGCCATATCCAGCCCACTAGGAATGGGCGGTGTTGCTCTCATTCGGGTGTCCGGACCGGATGCCTTTTCAATTGTCCAATTGATCACAAAAACCAATGTTACTGAATTAAAAGCACGGTCTGTGGCTTACTGTATTATTCGCTGGAACGACCAGGTGATTGATGAATGCGTGCTCAGTAAATTTGCGGGACCAGCTTCTTTTACCGGTGAAGATGTGATTGAAATTGCTTGCCATGGATCAATTTACATTCAACAACAAATTATGACTGCGTTGATTGAACATGGTGCGACTTTGGCAAAACCCGGTGAATTTACCATGCGTGCCTATCTCAATGGAAAAATGGATCTGACACAGGCTGAAGCCATTGCAGATTTGATTGCCAGTGAAGATCGCATGGCACACAACATGGCTGTCCGACAAATGAAAGGCGGGATATCGAAAACGATCAATGAACTCAGGCAAAAATTGATTGATTTTGCGTCATTAATAGAATTAGAGTTGGACTTTTCAGAGGAAGATGTGGAATTTGCTGACAGAGATGATTTAAAATCTCTGGTTCAAGGGGTCATAGCATACATTGAAGAATTGATTGGCTCATTTAGTTTAGGAAATGCCATTAAAAATGGAATTCCAGTCGCCATTGTAGGCAGACCAAATGCCGGGAAGTCGACCTTGCTAAATGCTTTATTGAAAGAAAACAGGGCCATTGTATCGGATATTGCCGGGACTACCAGAGATACTATTGAAGAGAAATTCAACATCCAGGGGGTTAGTTACAGATTGATAGACACTGCTGGAATCAGATTGGCTCAGGACGATATTGAAAAAATTGGGATCGAAAGGAGTTTGGAAGCAGCCGAAAAAGCCAGCATTGTCATCTATCTGTATGATTTGAACTCAAATGCTCCCAGTGATATTGATTCGGACATCAGCCATTTAAATTTGCGGGAAGATCAGGCTCTCATCGTTGTTGGCAACAAACTAGATCAACAAAATGGCAATTCTTCCAGGGCATCTGACCATCTTTTCATTTCTGCGGAAACTGGCGAGTCGGTGGATGAATTGAAGGAACTCCTATCTCAAAAAAGCCAAATTAATCCCTCCTCTCAAGATACTACCATTATATCTAACGTAAGACATTTGGAAGCGCTCAAATTGGCATTGTCCGATTTACAAAAAGTTGAAAACGGATTGAATATTGGGATCACGGGCGACTTGGTTGCAATGGATATTAGATCATCTTTGAGGCATTTGGGGAGCATAACAGGCGCAATTAGCACAGATGATTTGTTAGGAAATATTTTTGGGAGGTTTTGTATTGGAAAGTAACCCAAGTAAAAAATTACTATCCCCCAATAGACTTCTTAACACTAACTGAATAGCTTTTACCTATGGGGATGTATTGATCGTGGAGCTTAATTTGATTGCCCTCTATAGATGCCACGTAATTCACATTGACAATGTATGATTTATGGACTCTTAAAAACTGAAGTGCCGGCAATTCTGTTTCCACTTCTTTTATTGTTTTACGGATGATCTTGACACTGTCATCCTTTAGGAAAAATTTCAGGTAATTCCCCCAAGACTGAATATGTCGAATGTCTGAAAATGCAATGCGATAGATGATCTTATTGTCTTTAAGGCTGATGAATTCGGATGTCGCTAAATCGCTTTTTTCTTCAATCCGGACAGGAGAATTCCCTCGAAATTCCGTCTCGAGCAATAGGGTCTTTTTCAGTCTTTCCAATGCCTTTATAAATCGTGTAATTCGAATTGGTTTCTGCAAATAATCTACCACTTGATCGTAATCAAAACTCTGTAAAGCATACTCTGCATAGGCGGTTGTTAGGATGATTTTTGGTGCATCATTCTTTAAAGTCTCCAGAAGTTCCAAGCCTGTTAAATCTGGCATTTGAATATCTAACAACACGGCATCTACGGCTTGTTTATTGAGAAAATTCAGCGTTGAAATGCCATCGTAACAATTCCCAACAATGTCCACGTAATCAATTTTCTGACAATACGTCTCAAGCACCTTGTGTGCCAGCGGTTCATCATCTACGATCAGTAATTTTAACTTCATCATATCTCTAGTTCCAAATTGACTGTGTACTCATCTTCACTCTGTTTAATCCTTAATTCATGCTTTCCCGGAAACAACAACTCTAAGCGCCTCCTGGTATTTTGAAGACCAATATTGGTTTTAACCACTTTGCGATTCACTACAATGCTGTTTTTGACTATAAACGACAATTTGCCTGAATGAGAGGTCAACTTGATATCTATGAAGCATTTCTTTGTTGGATGCGTTCCGTGTTTGAATGCATTCTCAACAAAAGTAATCAGCAATAAGGGCGGGATTTTCAGACCCAGATCAACTTCTTCAAAATTCGTTTTTAAATCACAGGTATCTCTTAATCTAAGCGCTTCTAATTTAATATAGGATTGTAACAATTGAATCTCATCACTTAAAATCACGTTTTCCTTTTTAGAAGATTCCAGGTGGTAACGCATCACATCCGACAGTTTCAGAATCATTTCAGAGCCCTTTTCCGAATCAAGCTGATTCATGCCATGAATATTATTCAATGTATTAAACAAAAAATGTGGATTGATTTGAGCCCTAAGAGCAGCTAGTTCCGTTGCAGCCGTTTTAGCTTTTAATTCTTGGAGTTGATATTGATTGATTATTCCCCTTTTGAAGTATTGAAGACCAATGGCCATAAACTGAACTGCAACGAAATTTGCAATACTCTGACCGATCGGATTACCCAAAATCGCGACATCCTTATTCAATAGATACAAACCTTCGTAGATAGCAACCCCAATAAATACAATGCCGATTGACGCCAACGCATAGAACCAATAAGCTCCTTCATTTAAGAGCTTACTTTTTGCCCAAAAGGTCAGGTATACCACAACAAGATTCGGAATCAAAAACAGAACAGAATTTCTTAAATTTAGTATGAAATCAGAATCTTGGTCCTGCATATTTGCCAGAGTCATTGCAAGGCATGGCGCAAGCCAAATAATGGTATGATATACCCAACGTTTCTTTAAAAACTGAATCATGCCGCAATCTAGGAAAGTTTATGTTTTTCACCCAGTTAATGTGACGTACGCCTTTCGTCACATCAATATGGCATTTTTTCACACGACAATGGGCATGGATCACTTAAAAAAGTTTTAACGGCTCAGCATGTCTAGATTTGCTCAAAATCAAAAAAAACGAAAACAATGAAATATATTATCACCACGCTTGCAGCTCTGTTTATTTCTACAATAGTGATAGGTCAAAACACCAGTTTTGTAAAGCTAGATAGCTTCTTCAATGTACTGGGTAACAACAATCAATTTTATGGCAACGTTGCCGTCTCTGAAGGAGGGAAGATTATTTATCAGAGGGCTTTGGGATATGCCGATTATGAATCACAACGTTTGAACACCAACCAAACTAAATTTAGAATAGGATCGATTTCAAAAACATTCACGGCCGTTTTAATGATGAAAGCTGTGGAGATGGGCAAAATTAAATTAGATGATTCGATTGACCGTTTTTTTCCAACGCTTAAAAATTCTAATAAAATTACAGTAAGACAGCTCCTAAATCACCGCAGTGGAGTTGGGGAACTTACAGATAGAAGTTATTTTTCCTGGTACACAAAACCTATCAGCTCAGAAAACTTACTTGACACAATTATAAGTAAATACCCTGAATTTGAACCAAACACGCAGTTCTCATACTGTAATGCAAATTACGTTTTACTCACATTTATCCTGGAAGATATTTTTAATAAACCATATCCTAAGTTGCTGAATAAATACATTGTAAAACCACTAGGATTAAAACGCACTCATTACGGCGGTAAAATCGTCCCAGAGAATGATGAAGCCAGATCATATAGAATGCATGATACATTGGAGTTGGAACCAGAAGGTCATATGTCTATTCCTCTGGGTGCCGGAGGACTGGTATCCACTTCATCCGATTTATGTTTGTTTGCAAAAGCCTTGTTCAGTGGTGATTTGATTTCACCTGAAAGTGTAGAGCAAATGAAGCCTCTTGAAGGGGAAGATTATGGATTTGCCGTTCAAGACCAAACATTTAATGGTGTTCAAGCATTTGGACATGGCGGATC
>JAUILH010000253.1 GCA_030433115.1 Bacteroidia bacterium
TGAGTAAATCAAAACCTTGTCTTTCTGCAACACGTACAGGCGTTTTTTCTCAATACGTAAAGATTCAAACTCATCTACAGGAAGTTGTACTTCAATCTGCTCGAAGTTCAACGGGTTATACTTGATTAGTTTTTCATCAAACTCGAAAAACAATCCATTCTCGCGAACTTGAATTGATCTTGCACCAGGTATCGGAATAAGCTTTGAGAATGTTCCAAACGAATCAAACACAAACACACCTTGCATTGGATCGCTGAGATACACCCAATTTTCAAACTCCACCATCTGATTTGGATTGATTTCTGCTCTGACAAGTTGATTTATATTAGACACCTCGTTGGTGACGTTCAGTCCTTGATCGTACCTAACCAATCTAAAACTGACTGGGTCGTACACCCAAAATCCGTTATCGAAAGAAGCGCAAGCGAGCTGTGCTAATTCTAAATCCAACGAATTCAGATTGATGTTGTCACGCGTTCTGCTGAGTGTATTGTCCAACAAAGCTATTTGTCCATAATCTGGATAAAACAGCAACAACTTTAACGGGTTTCGCGCATCTAGATGTACAATCTTACCTCTGCTCAAATCGCTGAATTGATACATCAACTCGCCATCCACCGAATACAAAAAAAGCTCGTGTCCCTTAGCCAAATACAACCTACCAATGTGATCGGTTGTCATAAAATCAAACTCTCCCTCAATGGTCGTGTTCAACTTTAATCCTTGCCCACTGGCAGACAGCGAAACAAGCAACATTATCATGAAAACAAATCGATGAAGCATAAGAACGAATTTACGCAAAACCGTGCCGTTTAATTTCCTCAATGTTTTAACGGGAAATGGACCTTTAGACGAGGAGCGCAACATAACTATCAGAACTCGAACTACTCTCAATGACCATTGCGCGTGCTTTACTTACTTTTGCCCAAAATTATTTAGGATGGATTTAAGTGGAATTCTAGCTATCGGAGGTTATCCGGGATTGTTTAAAATGGTAAGCCAAATGAAAAGTGGCTTAGTTGTAGAGTCGATTTTGGATGGCAAACGAATGCCTGCCTACTCAACCCAAAAGATTTTAGCATTGGAAGACATCAGCATTTATACTGATGAAGACGATGTGCCGTTGGCTGATGTTTTTGGTCTTCTGTTCAAAAAAACTGGAGGAAAAGTTGGACCAAATCATAAGAAGGCATCAATTCAGGAATTGAGTGAGTTTTTAGCCTCTGTTCTGCCGAATTACGACAAGGAGCGTGTTTACAATTCTGATTTGAAAAAACTGTTTCAATGGTTTAATCTATTGACAGAAAAAGGATTGTTGAAAGAAAAGGAAGAAGCAAAAGCAGAAAAACCTGCTAAGAAAAAAGCTCCAGCCAAAGCCGAGAAAGAAGAAAAAGCTGCAAAACCTAAGGCTAAGTCTGAACCTAAAGGAAAAAAAGGTTCTACCAAAAAGGTTAAAAAATAAACCAAGCATGCAAAAGGAAGCTGTAATACCTACTCGCCCAGTAAGAAGATACTTGGCGGAAGAATTCCGTGTTGACAGTTGGGATACACTTCAGCCATTATTTGATGAGTTGTTAAATCGCGCCATTTCAAGTGTTTCTGAACTTGAAGAATGGATGAAAGACCTAAGCGAGGTAGAAGCCGTTTTAAGCGAAGAAACTGCTTGGCGATACATTCGAATGAATATTGATACCACCAACGAAGAGTACGCGAAAGCGTTCGATTTTATGGTAACAGAGATAGACCCTAAAGCGGCTCCTTATTCGGATAAATTCAACAAGAAACTATTGGAATCTCCTTTTTACAAGGAGCTAGACACAGATAAATACAGCATTTTCTTACGCAGTCTGAAGATGCAGGTTAAACTGTATCGCGAAGAAAGTATTCCACTTTTCACTACGCTACAGCAAGCACAGCAGAAATACGGATTGATTACCGGTGCCATGTCTATTGAGCACGATGGTCAGAAGCTAACGCTGCAAATGGCTCATTGTCATCCGCGTGACGTGAAGCTTCAGTTTCTGCTTTGTCGTCCAAAATACCTTTAATCGCAGGTACTTCATCTGGCGCAGGCATGTATTCGATGACCGCATCCAACATTGCTTGCACACCTTTATTCTTAAAGGCTGTACCGCATAACATTGGCACAATTTCGTTGTTCAGTGTACGTTGACGAATACCTTTTTTGATTTCTTCTTCTGTCAGCTCACCGCTTTCAAGGTATTTATCCATCAGC
>JAUILH010000254.1 GCA_030433115.1 Bacteroidia bacterium
ATTGCTTGCACCTAATGCATCTGTAAGTATTATCAAAAATTTTAGTGTTGCTGAAAAGCTTCAAATTTCTATGCCTCAAAAATTTATTGATACTTTAAAATGTCTTAATCCTAAATGTATTTGTAATAATGATCCTATGCGTACTGTTTTCAACGTCGAGCGAAAAGATCCTTTAAAATTACGGTGTCATTATTGTGAACGTTCAATTGGAAGGAAAGATCTTGAAGTATTATGAATTCTTTGCTTATAGAAGGAACATTTGTGAATGCAGATCAGATATTCTCTGGACAGATTCGTGTTGTTGATGGTCTTATTACAGACATTGGTGAGAACTTAGGAACTCCTGATTATAGATTTGATGATACTTGCGTTATATTCCCAGGTATGGGAGATATTCATATTCATGCTAGAGAAGATGCAGGTGGGACACAAAACTATAAAGAAGATTATGATACGTGTTGTGCTGCTGCATCACATGGAGGTGTTGTTCATGTTGCAGCAATGCCTAATACACCTGAACCATTGATTAACTCTGAAAGACTTGCATGGCATCGAAAACGTGTTGCAAACCTTTCTGTTTCCATTTTGAATTATGCAGGTGTTGGTCCTGGAACAAAACCACTATCAGAACATGTTCCATATAAAGTGTACACTGGTCCAAGTGTGGGTCCACTTTTTTTTAAGTCTGAAACTGAATTGCGAGAAACCTTGCAGCATTATAGGGGCAAGCCAGTTAGTTTTCATGTTGAAGATTATGATATTTTGAAGGCTTCTGAAGGTAAAAAAACACATGATCAACGGCGTCCAAAGAGTTGTGTGTTAACTGCTTTGAGATATGTTCTTGCTTTGATTGAAGAGTTTGATTTGAAAGCAAAATTATGTCACTGGTCTTGTGGCAAAGAATCTCTTGAGCTCATTAAGGAACATCGTGCGAATGGTTTTGATACAACTATTGAAGTAAGTCCTTTGCATTTGTATTTTGATACTGATCTTTTGCGGGAAAAACCTGAGCTGTGGCCGTATGTGCAAATGAATCCTTCTTTACAGTCACGGGAAGATCGTCTTGATTTGATTGCAGCACTGAAAGAAGGTTTTATTGATTTTATTGCAACAGATCATGCACCTCATACCTTAGATGAGAAATTTGTACAGTTTAAAACTATAGGGGAAGAAAATCCTGAGGACAACTATAAGCAATTGCTTGTTGAAGATATTGATTTGTGTCGAGAGTTATGTTGTAAAAATGGTACTTCTGGAACTCCGCAGCTTGATACGTATGCTGTATTTGCAACATGGCTTATTGCTGAACATGGGTTTACACTGCAAGACATTGCACGTGTTTGTTGTGAGAATCCAGGAAATTTTGTTACTGAATTTTATTCTGGTCCTGGGAAGTTTGGTAAAATTGCACAAGGATATTATGGATCGTTTACCATAATGAATTTAAATGAACCGACGTTAGTTCAAAGAGAGGATATTAAAAGTAAGGCTGGGTGGAGCCCATTTGAAGGGGTTACGTTTCCTGGTAAATTACTTATGACTATTAACAAAGGGGATGTTTTATATGACAACAGATAGAGGGGTGGAAAATTCTGTAGATATCTCTGTTTCTTTATGTGGCGTTACCTTACAAAATCCTACAATTTTAGCTTCGGGTATTCTTGGTGTTAGTAAAGAAGGTGCGAACAGGATGGGTAAAGAAGGTGCTGGTGCAGTAACTCTAAAATCTTTATGTCATGAAGAACGAAAAGGTCATCCTGCCCCTAATATGTTTGTGGGAGAAGGATTTATGCTCAATGCAGTTGGTTTGCCTGGACAAGGTATTGATAATGCAAGCTCTGAATTTAACACCTTGAACGATTGTTCTGTTCCTATTATTGGTAGCGTTTGGGGATATACAGTTGAACAGTTTGGTGATGTTACTGAAAAAATGGCACAGTTACAACCTGCACTCATTGAACTTGATATTAGTTGTCCACACACATCATATGATGCTCCTTTTTATGCTGATGAAAAGTTACTTGGCGAAATTGTTACGTTGTGTAAATCAAAATCTAATGGAATTCCCATCGGTGTTAAAATGAGTCCTAACGTTCATAATATTGGTCAGCTTGCGAAGGCAGCAGAAGCTGCTGGTGCAGACTTTATTACTGCGGTAAATACTGCAAACGGTATGAAAATTGATATTGAAGCAGGGTATCCTATTCTTGGTGCAAAAGCTGGAGGAATGAGT
>JAUILH010000255.1 GCA_030433115.1 Bacteroidia bacterium
TGCCGGTATCTACCTTGTCAAAGTTACCACTTCGAAAGGAAGTGCTACTCAGAAGGTGATCATTCAGTAATTAAATAATCCAATTCTATTTCCCCCTTTGACACTCAAGTCATAGGGGGTTTTTCTTTTTATAATTGGATGATTTGACAGGCGACAAATTCAACAAAAAAAACGATTTTAATTATCTACCTAACATAACATTCGAGTTTTTTTAACCCAATTAATTGTTTATTTTTCGAGAGTTTTTTAACCAAAACCGTCTAAAAAGTAGGTAGATTATGAGAAAATTATTCACACTATTTATCGTCGGATTAATTTCGACGGCGTCTTTCGCTCAATCGGCGAGGTTCGCTCAACCGGCTTCTAAAAGCCAGGTTAAAGCGATCGACCGCATTGAACGAATTCAAAATTTCATGGTAGAGCCAGCCAGCACGGGTGTTGCACCTGGTGGAGCCATTGGTACGACGACATCTGATGCTGTTACTGCAGTTAAAATTGGGGAGTCATCCAACCTTTTTTCTTTCATTGTTCCTTACAACAACCAGCTTTCTGTTGTGAACGGAATTGGCACACTTGGAGATACCAGTGCTGTTGCATTTATTTACAGAGAAAATGTAGGGCAATGTGCTTTGAGTTCTGGTATTTACCGTTATTCAATGTCATTGGACGGAGGATTGACTTGGGATGTAGGATTAGGTACAGGAGCAGGAGGATGTTGGGGAATTGGGCCAATCAATCCAACCTATACCCAGGTTTCCCGCTATCCTAACCTTTCATTATTTCTTCCTCCCAGCAGTGCAGGTAATGTTTCTGACTTGAACATGGTCTATGGAGGCCCCGTATTGACAAATTCATGGGATGGTGTAGTGCTTGGTAATGTTGCAAATGCCGGAGGAGGATTATCAGGATTTTCTGTAACTGATGAGAAGTATCCATATCCTGGAGGATCTTATTACTTCGTTTACTCTTTGACTGAAAGAGTACCAGGTGAATACTGGTATGGTTCCTTGAGCTGGGACCCAGTTGCAGAAGCAATCATTACTCCACTTGAATATATCATTCACAAAGGTATTTTTGATGAAGTTACGGAAGAGTTTACTTGGGCTGCTGTTGATACATTGACACCAAACTTGAGTACAACTTTTGATGGTACTGGCCGAATTACTGGTTCTCACAACATTGCATTTAGCCCTGATGGAACTACAGGATATATTACCATGTTGGGAGACTTAGCTGGAGTAGGAATTGATACTACTTATGTTCCTATCGTTGTACAAACGAATGATGGTGGAGCGACTTGGGGACCATTTGTTGAATTTGACATGAGTGTCTTTTCAGATTTGAGTACCTACCTTCAAGACAACTTCATCGACATTGATACAATGACTGGTGACACCGTACCTGCATTGAATGGTATCGCCACTACAGGATTTGATTCTGACATTACTGTTGACAAAAACGGTGCTGCGCACGTTGTCGCTGTTGTGGGAAATACTGCTCAATGGAATGGTGGTTCATATAACACAAGAGGATATTCTATCGATCTGAACAAAATGATCATCTGTGATTTCATTTTTGAGAAAAATGGAACCCAAAAACTCTTATTCTTAAATGATCAGTTGACATTCAGAGGAACATTCGGTGATCCAGCTGCAACTACTGATGATTGGGACCCATGGATGCAAGCGGGTCGATCTCCAGATGGCAGCAAAGTATTCTTTTCTTGGACTGATTCTGATTCTACTGGTGGAATCTTTGACAACACAGCTCCTAACTTCTTTACTGGTGCTTATGATGTAGACAATAATCTTTGTGGTGCTACAATTAACTGGACTGGAAATGATGCCATTTGGACTTCTCGTGCCATCATTCCTAAAATCTCACCTGTCTCTATCTATGATGGTGTTTCGGCTTATACAATACCTACCGTTATTGCAGACATTGGCCCTCCAGGAACTGACTTGGGACTCCCATGTTCTTATTACTATTTCACTGACATTGTTTACGATCAGGCTGACTTTAGCAATACGTGTTTATTCTTTACCTCAACTTCATGTGCTACCGTTAACTTCACTCACTCTGCCACAGTAACCAACTCAACGTGTACAGCAGCAACCGGAACGGCAACAGCCGTACCTGGAGGTGGAACTGCGCCATATACTTATCAGTGGGATGCAGCAGCAGGTAGTGTAACTACTGCTCAAGCAACAGGTTTGGCTGCAGG
>JAUILH010000131.1 GCA_030433115.1 Bacteroidia bacterium
GTGCCGTTGTATCACTGGCAACCGGGAGTTCATGGTCGACCATTGCCACAGTTGGAATTGCTCTTCTGGGAATTGGTGAGGCCATGGACATGCATACTGGCTTAACCGCCGGTGCCATTATCTCAGGAGCTTATTTTGGAGATAAAATGTCGCCCTTATCCGATACTACCAACCTGGCTCCTGCCATGGCTGGCACAGATTTGTTTACACACATCCGACACATGGCATGGACCACGATTCCGTCCATCGTCATTACACTCATTATCTTCCTGGTAATTGGGTTCAACATGGAAGTGAGTACTTCTAACAGCGGAATGGAAGAAATCAATAAAGCCATTACTCAGAAATTCCACATCACTCCTCTTCTATTTTTGGTTCCGGCTGTAGTTATTTTTATGATCATCAGAAAAATCCCGGCTATTCCATCTTTATTGGTTGGTGCACTTTTGGGTGGTGTATTTTCCAGCAAGATATCGTTGACGAAGTGGGGAGCAAAACCAGCGTTACCATTGAAGGCAAATCTATTAATTCAGATGACATTGTATGGAAGGACGCTTCAGGTGAGGTACTAACAGACTTCAATGTTGAGGATGTGAAACCTGGTAAATACATTATCGAATACGAAAATCAGGAAGAAGGCACAGTAGCCCATGCAACATTCACCGTAAAAGGCTATGGGAAAGAAGCCAACATGACGCAGGAAATCCTGGTTGAAAGAAATGGTCAACCAATGAAATCTGAGGCTAATTTGGTGATTGAAAGAAGTGACTATGTGATCTCTGCGTATACTGCCTTCATGGTTTCGTTGACTCAAGAAATGTCTGATGGTTATGCCATCAAAAGTGATAACAAAGCGGTATCTAAGCTTGTGGCAGGAAAAGGAATGTCCGGAATGCTCAACACCATTTGGTTGATTATTTGTGCGATGGCTTTTGGTGGTGCCATGGAAACAATTGGTCTGCTACAAAGAATTACAGAATCTATTATTGGCTGGGCCAAATCAAGAGGGGGTATTATTGGTGCGACTGCCGGCACGTGCGTATTCTTTAATGCCACTGCTTCAGATCAATATTTAGCAATTGTAGTTCCGGGAAGGATGTTCGCAAGCACTTACAGAAAGCGTGGTTTAAAACCCGAAAACTTGAGTAGAACGCTGGAAGATGCGGGTACGGTTACCTCTGTTTTGATTCCCTGGAATACTTGTGGCGCTACTCAGTCGCAAGTCTTAGGTATAGGCACCCTTACTTTTGCGCCTTTCTGTTTCTTCAACATCATTAGTCCCATTATAACCGTGATATATGGGATTATAGGATTCAAAGTGCCTATGATCGAGAAAACTGAGGAAACCAAACAAGAGGATTTTTCAGTAAAAGCGTAAATATCTGCCACATCACCAGCAACGTCTATTCAAAAATAACTTTGGTCTAATATTTGTCTGATCGATTGCTAAGTAAGAATTTAATTACTAATTTTAATACAATCAATATTTGCGCTCATGAAAAAGATTAGCTCACTCATCATTGCCTGCTCTGTGTCTGGTTTTGTTTTTGCCCAGCCAACCAAAAACACACAACATTTGAATGACCAGGTTCCTCACAAAAAGAAATACACTGCTGATGTTGTAGATCCTCAGTTGGGAATTGACATGTATGAACCATTGAACATGTTTGTCAGTGCAGATTCTGTAAGACTATGCAATGGGTATGATTGTGAAGGTTGGGTGACAGACTACTACGAAAACGGGCAAATTATTCACAAGGGCTTTTACGTGGATGGGCAATTGAAGATTTACAAGAACTATTATCCTGACGGCACTTTAGAAAGAGAATTCGTGACCATAGATAATTACAGATGTACAGCCAAGTTATATTATCCGGATGGCACGAAAAAATCCGTTGTAAAATACCTTCACGGCTCCCCTATGGTTTGGTCTGACTTTTATGCAGATGGCACACCAAAATATTATGAGGAATACCACAAGAGTCTAAATTATCATATTGAGAAGAAGACTTATTATGACAATGGGAAAGTTGAAGATGAATTGGTATTGGTTCACAAGAAAAAATTGAATTACGATAAAAACGAATACCATAATAATGGTCAGATGAAAGTGGATGGTAGCATGGCTTTCAGTGAAGAATCTTATGACTATTTCAAAACCGGTACCTGGAAGTTCTACGACGAGTCCGGGACCATTAAAAAGGAGTTGACTTACAATCAAGGGAGAGTCAGTGATGAAAAGAAGTACTAATCATTATTAGATGATTACTAATATACATAAGGAAGTCCTGCCGTTGGTGGGACTTTTTTTATGTTTGATGTTTTCTCAAAACGCTTGCTGTCAGAATGAAGATAGCTTATTAAATGCGGCAGAAATGCCTTTTGACTATAGTACATTTCCGAGTTTTGAAAATAGGTTAACACTTCACCAATTGTCTATTAAAGATTGTACTTTGATCAACTTTACTGATAATGAAGGTAAAAAACAAGGACTCTGGAGGTATACCGGAGCCATGAAGCCATTAGAAGCTGGATACGACAGTACGAGCATCATTCAAGAATGCATGTATCGCCATAACCGAAAGCATGGATACTGCCTGGACTACTATCCCAATGGAAAACTCAAAAGTTTGATTACATATAAATACAATCGTCCTAATGGATATTACGCCAAATTTGACACCTTGAGCGACATAATTGAAGAAGGGATTTGGCGTGGTTACAAATACGATCATTTCAGACAATTCAAGAATGGTTGTGTTGTTCAAGAAAAAATATGGACCAAGACTTCAAAGAAAATTTGGTTTTTCGAGACTGCATGTGACAGCAATCGTTACGGTCGTATTGAGCGAGTCGAATTTATTGAAAATACCAACATCTCGGAGTCTTCATCATGTAATTTCGGACTTTCAAGAAGAGATGATCTTCGAAAAGTAGATACCTCAAAATATGTATTGACCAAAAGAAACAAGGAGGTTCGCAAGCATTTGCAACTTGATTTCGACATTAATGAACCATCCGAACTGAAAATGCACCTGGAAATACCCATCAGTGGTTATTACCGGATCTACAATATGAATGGCGAAATCAAACTAGACGGTCTCTTCGAGAACAACGATCTGATAAATGGCAAGCACTACTTATATGACGAGAATGAACTTCTCGAACGCATAGAAGTCTACAAAAACGCAGAATACATTGGTGATGGGGTCATCGATTTTTAGCTCACTTCTTCCTCCGCTCTGTAATAATAATCAGTGCCGGCAGTAAATACAAGTCCGCAATCACCGCAATAAACAAGGTAATACTGATCAAATAGCCTACGTAAAATGTGCCTAAAAACTCGGAGAAAACCAACATCAGAAAACCACTGCATAAGATCAATGAAGTGATAATAATTGCCCTTCCGGTTGATAGATAAGACCGTTTCAGAGCATAAATCATAGACCTGCCTTTCATTCGCTCAATTTTCAACTTACTCATAAAATGTATCGTGTCATCTACACAAATTCCGAACGCAATGGTGAAGATGATGCTGATAGACACCTTTAAATCCGTCCCCGTAGCGCCTAGAATCCCCGAAATAACAACTAAAGGGATGATATTTGGTACCAATGAAATCAACATCATTTTAATGGACCTAAACAATGCTCCCATAATCAAAGCCACCAACAAGAAGGCTATCAACAATCCAACCAACATGTTTCTGGCCAATTTGGCATTATTCTTATCGATGAGATGAGCAGTGCCCGTTAAAGTATATTTGAAAACATCTGTATCCAATTCGTTTTGATAGTATGCTTGTAAATCGTCATTCATTTCAAAGATTTTCAGACTCCCTAGGTCCCCCATTCTACCACGAATTCTGTATGAGGTTAGGCTCGTATCAATAAACTGCACTAAGGCCAACATTTCCTCGGGAATTTTCACTGTGCTATCGGTCAAAGACCTTTTATAATCTTTAATTAATTTCTTAAAAGGACGGACCGCCTGTTTGAAGTCCTTTTCAGTCTTAGGAAAACAATAAGCTTCCTTAGTACCACCAAAATTGGTTTGATTGGCAGACTTAATCAAGACATTGGCAGACATCATCCCTCCTATTCCATAAGTCTCTTTCAGATAATTCTCCATCTTATCGATTTCCATGGCCACCTCATAATCAAATACTGACTTAGAAGAATCTTTTAACTGAATATTCATTTCGAAGGGACGAACACCAGAGAAATTCTCCTCAAAAAAGATGAAGTGAGACTTCATTTCATTGCTGGATGGCAAATCCTCCAATAAGTAGTTATTCGGTTCGATTTGAAGCGTGAATACAACAGCAATGGCTGTAATAACAGAAGAAACACCCAAAGCTGTTTTCGGATGTCTGATAACCCATAAAAATTGTTTTCTCAAAAACTTCTTCCAGATATCCTTGCGCTCAACCGCCTTTGGAGCCCCCATTAAAATGAGCACAGATGGCAACACTGTAAATGCCAAAATAAAGGCAATCATAACACCGATAGCCGTATACAAGCCAAAAATCCGAATAGGCTCTACTGTACTGGATAGCAGTGTCAGAAAGCCAATTGCAGTAGTTACGGAAGTTAAAAGTGTGGCCAAGCCAATTTCTCTAAACGCCACCCGAATGGCATTCATTTTAGAATTACCTAACCTCAGTTCTTCAAGATACTTGCTCACCATGTGAACCACATCAGACATCCCCACGACAAAAATAATGGTGGGCAGCATGGTCAAAATCATATTGACTGGTTCTCCTATCAGAGCCATAAAACCCATGATCCAAATGTTACTCAACATCACAATATTCAGTGGTACAACCACCCCCCAAACAGACTTAAATGCGATGATTAAAAAGAAAATGAGCAACACAATTGAAGATGAGATGAATAGCATCAAATCTCTCTGCATCAATGAAATATAATACGATTGACCAACACTTCTTCCCGCGTAGTGATACTCGTATGTATCATAGCTTTTCAATAAGGCCGGAATGGTTTCTCCCAATTCGTCACATTTCTCTTTGGATAAGTAATCTTCCGTTTTGACGAATAAAGAAATGGCTCCGCTTTGCGCACTAAAAAAAGTGCCGGCGTACCTATCGTCTTGCATGATTAGAGCGGAATCTGCTTTCAACGCCTCATCATCACCAATGTGCAGTAAAGGAAAAGTATCTATTTTCACAATGAGATTGCCCTGACGACGAGAAAATCTCTTAAAATCTGTTGGAGACAAGACCTGATCAATGTAGTCCAGTTTCTTGAGATCTTCCGTTAAACGCTCGACATCCCTCAGAAATTTAGTATTAAAAACGCCTCCTTCATTTTTGAGCGAGACCAAAACAAAATCGTTGTCAGTTCCAAATTGCTTTCGGTGCTCAAAAAACACTTTAGTCTCACTGTCTTCTTTCGGAAAGAATTTTTCAAAATCGTAGTCCAACTTCAATCCGGAAAAAATAGCTCCAGCAAAAACCACCGTCAACAGCAATACAACACCCAGTGTCACCCAGGCATATTTTTTTGCCTTTTTCTCATCCCAAATATCCTCTTTTTTCAAGCTTTTATCCTCCTTTCTTACCGCAAAAGTAAAACTAATTCACATTCCAGAGAATATTGTATTTTTGAGTTGCACAAAAACTATAAACTATGAAACAACATTTACCTTTCAACAAAGTACTCACCATAATGTTTGCTTCCGCACTCAGTGTTTCCGCATACGCGCAACCAACATTGAATGCAGGCAATAATGCAACCGTTGCTGGTGACTCCCAAACATATTACATTGCCGATTCCAATGCAGTTGACTATTCTTCAACCGTTGGCGCCGGTGTGACCTGGGATTATTCTGCATTATGGATGTATGGTCAGACTGCAGACAATGATGTGACGACCTCTACCAACTCTGATTTCCCAAGCTCTGCGATAGAAGATGACCTGGAAAACAGTTTGGCTATCTATAGAAACAACCATGCAGATTCTATTGTTGCACAGGGATATGTTTTGACGATTCCGGGTATGGGCAATGCAACCGTTACTCTAAATGATGAACTGAGATTAATGGAATATCCATTTACTTATGGAGACTCTTTTACGGATGATTTGGATGGCAATGCGAGTGTTGGCATTAGCCCGTTTCCAATTCCCTACAGTGGAACCGTTAACCTTGAAGCCGATGGCCATGGGACGCTTGAATTGGGCGGTACAACTTTTAGCAATGTTCTGAGAGTTAAATTGTCTGAAGCCTCTGTTGCAGACGCATCTGCCATGGGAGCTGGTATGATTCCGATTAATAGAACTCAGTACTTTTACTATGAGCCAAACACCAGTAAATTTCCAATATTTATGCATGTGACTATGGACATCAACGGTACAGTTTCTTCTGCCGCATACAGTAGCATTGTATTGCCTTTAAACAGTATTGAAGAGTCTAGCTTCTCTTCAGTGAAGCTTTCCCCTAACCCAGCACACAATGTGGTAAATGTTAACCTAAGTAGCGTGTCTGCTGGTATGGCACAAATGACGGTGGTGAACTCAATTGGCAAGGTGATTTCTACTGAAAATATTCAGTTAAACAAAGGAAATAACTTAATCACGAGAGATTTGACCGAATTGTCATCAGGAATCTATTTTGTGAAAATTACCAAGGGAACTCAAAATATCACTAAGAAATTGATGGTAAAATAGACTGACCCCGATTTTATACAAAATCCCGTCTTGACCCAATAAAAGGGATTAGACGGGATTTTTTGTGTTTCATTCAATCGATACCAGTTATTTTCGATTCAACTTAAACACACATTTATCAGTATCATAGGTCCAGGTCAAATAATGCACACATTTCCAATCATCAAATACTTCTAGTTGAAGTTCCTTGTTAGAGATGTCGTGCATTTCGAGAATAAAAATACTCTTATGGATGTCACCACCTATTCTTTTGTACTCGGCTTTTGATACGATTTTCCTTTGATCGATCTCCGATGAATGATAGGATACAATGTAAGATTTATGATCATGTCCAAAATCCCAGATGTATATAAGCACCTGGTTATCTATGATCTCTATATCAGTCCAAATTTTTCTTTTGGCTCTGGTTTTTGATTGATCTAAAAAATCTTCATAAGACATGTTTGTATTGAATTGTGTTGCTCTCATTTGTTTAAATTTTTAATTATTTCAATTAGTAAAATATGGGGCATTCAAGAAACTTGATTTTACGTTTTTCACTACACCCGAATTGCGCTGTAATAATGATATTATGACTGCCCCATGTGCTTGCTAAGTTGTACGTAACGCTCTGATCGTAAGCATATGAAAAACCAATAACGTCATTTTTCCACGCCATCATTACACTGAATGTTCCCGGATAATTGTACCAAGCACCAACGCTAATCTGATCAATGGATAGGCTCGCACCGGCAGAAGCTGTGAAGAACTTATTCTGCAAGTTCATGTTGAGATTTGGTCGCCAAATCACACGTTTTCCATTGATATAAGCTGCTTTCGAAAAACCACTCTGGAAAGCATAGTGACGTGGCAATCGCGCCAATTCATTGGTGTTGAGCAATCCGTTAACCGGTTTATTCAAATTGAATGCGGTCAGTCCAAAGTACCAGTTGTTATGAATAAGAGAGGCGCCAAAATTCGAATGAAAATAGTTTTGAGGTGGTGCAAACGTTTGCATGGTTTCATACACCATTCCTCTCCTTGCATCCAACATATCCGGAAAAACCAACTGACTCCAATCCACACTGGTTTGAGCCATTCCAACGCTCAAACCAAAACGCAATTGAGTCCATAAATTCAAATCGAATCCTTTGCTTACAGTAAGATGTGCTATTTGGTTTCTCAAGCCCCCTTCCCCAGCCTGGTCCTGAATTAAAGTAGCTCCAAAACCAAATTGTTTTTTGAATTTTCCAAACTCGGCTGAGGCAATGGAGGTATGATAGCCTTTTCCCAATCCTGGCCACTGAACTCTACTGGCAAGCCAGACTTTTGAACAGGTTTCCAGTGCAGTGTAAGATGGATTACTCAATACCGGAAGCTGGGCACTATTTGTGAAAATTGGATCTTGGGATCTGGCCAAAGTAACCAAACCAATAGAACATATGATCAATAATAATTTCATGCTTATCTGATAAGTGTTAAAGTGTTCGAAAAGGTCCTGTTAATACCAAACTCAACATTCTCGGCTGTAATTTGAAAAGTGTATACACCTTGTTGAGCTGGTTTTCCTTTATATGTGCCATCCCAAGGACGGTCAAGCGATTGAGATTCAAAGATCAACTTGCCCCAACGGTCATAAATCCTGATTGAATAGGCGTCAATACCTATTCCCTTTACCTGAAAGAAATCATTCACAAAGTCTCCATCCGGAGAGAATGCATTGGGAATTTGAATCTTGATTGGATCTGACAGATTAACTTCATTGGAAATACTGACTACGTCTGAGTGGTTGTTTTGACGTGCTACAAGTCTGTAAGTAGAAGTGTTTTGAGCACTCACATGATGCCCCAATAAAAGAGCTAAGATGCTGAGCAGGTATACAAAGTTTGTTTTCATTTGATTCTCATTTACAACACTAATTTACAGCCTTGTAAGCGAGAACCAGAGCGGCTTTTACCCTTCGCTCAATATGCTCTTTCTAACGTTAATCAATAATCCGTTACGTTAATATGTCCGGGTACCACTTTAATAGTTTGCCAGATATTTTCAGGGGTCAAAACCTGTAATTCATAATAGTCAACGCCCTCATCCCAATGTACATAAGGATTCCATTGAAACACATTGGACGCACCATTAACAGTCTCTCCTTCAAGTAAAATGGAATTGCCAATTGACGCTTTGTTTTTGAGATCACATTTATTGATGCTTGTGATTTCGTATTCATAATGCTCGTCATGAACTCTGGCATCATAATCCGTAAAATAATTCGTGGTTAGATCAACGCTATCGACCAATGCTTTATTTCCTTCAGAATCTGTCCTCCAAATGCGATATCCCCATATCTTCTGCAAATCATCAACAGATTTCCATTCGGTATAGGTGAATTCATTGTCTATTACAGTTGACCGGATAACCTCTGGTGAACTTGGTGCTATCGAATCCAACATAAACACCATGCCCAGAGAGTCTGAATTGGCACACCCAAATTGATCACTTAATTTTAGTACAATTCCCCAGCTACCTGCCTGGTTAAAAGTTGGTATTTGATTGAAAAAATGAGTAGAGTCCGTTTCTTTATGATAAGCCTGCCAAATCTGGTCGTACTCCGGAGACAGGTGTCCTTGTATACTCAATTCTGATTCGAAACACAGTTCATTCTGATCAATGACCACATCCAAATTAGGCAGTGGACGTACCTCCATATCATGTCTTACTGAGTCATAGCAAGCTCCATTGCTTATCACATGTGACACTGCAATATTTCCAATTGCGAGATGCGTAGGGTTTACGAATGCATTGCTGCTTAGCCCATTGACAAACCAATATCCAGTATCGTTGACCGCCTGAAAATAGATCGTAGTATCTTCTTGACAAACCGTATTAGGCAGTAAGAAATTGGCGTTAAATTTTTCATCAATCTTCACCAAAATACTGTCATGAGCAGGGCAATTGTTTCCGTATGTATACTGGTACTGATATTGGCCAAATCCAAGCGCATCTGGATGAATGTTACCCGAACTATCGATTCCGTTTCCACTCCAAATGCCACCTGGCACATCTACCTGAAGCTGGAATAAGGTTATGTCCTCACAAATTGAATTAATACTTGAAATTGTTGGCTGAACAACATCTTCGATGAAAACAGAATCTACATACTCATTTATACATCCGTTAGAATCCGTTTCAATTAGTTGAAAGCTTGCCCAACCTATGTTATCTGGGAAAAACATGGTTTGATTGGTATTAAAAATTCCATCGAAATAGGTATTCATTGTATAGTTATTCGCCAATACCGACATAGAAATAACTTCATCTTCACATTGAATAGAATCCAAAAAATAAAATTGAGGATTCGGTAAATCAAAGACCTGAGCCGCTTGTGGAATGGTTAAACTCTGGCTACATCCAAAAGTATCTGTAGCAATCAAAGTCACATCATATAAACCGCTGTGAGCGTAGCTGATATTCGGATTGACATCATTGCTGGATTGACCGTTCCCAAAGTACCAGGTATACAATGAAGCATCACTGGATAAATTAACGAACTGAGAACTGTCGCCCAAACAAACAGAATTGGTTGGGGAAAACAAAGCTGTTGGTCCTATTACCTCAGCAAGGTTAGGAATATCCATCTGAACTGAACACCCT
Source organism: Bacteroidia bacterium (assembly GCA_030433115.1). GTDB lineage: Bacteria > Bacteroidota > Bacteroidia > Flavobacteriales_D > JAUILH01 > JAUILH01. The sequence continues at coordinate 10,317 of JAUILH010000131.1, forward strand.
TGGACACTCGTTGCCTCAATTTGCACCTGGTACTGTCCGGAATTGAGGTAAAAGTGATTGGTATTTGCAAGTGAACTGCTGGTCCCATCGCCAAAATCCCATACTATTGTATATGGTTCATGAGCATTTGCCTGGAAACCATACTGTGCAGGGGCACATGCATTGGAGCTTAGCTGAACCACAGGATTGATAAAAACATCATGAACAATCACGGCATTGTTAACCGTAACGGTATCTGTACAGCCAAATAATGATTGAGCAATGAGCGTGACCGTATATGCCCCTGTGTCAGTGTACACAAAATTAACGATAGAATCTGTGCTTGTCACTCCATTTCCTAAATCCCAATACCACTGGTTCACACTGGTTCCGGAAGACTCTAATTGAACACTCAGAGGCGCACATCCCTCAACCGTATTGATTGAAATATTGGTTTCGAAATTTTCAAAATCTGTGCGCATGGTGCTGTCCACACATCCTAAACTGTCAATTACCTTAAGCCAAACTGGCGAAGACGGGTATTGTAAAAATGTAAATGATGGATTCTCAAGGTGGCTTGTATCGCCATTACCAAAGTCCCATAAATAATCTACAGCGTTGACAGATGTATTCTGAAAATCGATTTGTGTTGGGTAACAATGACTTGTTTGATTAATTTGAAATGAGGCCGTTGGATTTTGGACAAAAACTGTATCTCTTTGTTCGGCAATACATGCCCCATTTTCGGTTGCCAGCTTAATTTCAAACATCCCTGAATTGGCAGAGCTAAAACCATAATTCGCCGAGCTTTCTCCCGTTTGAATTTGCCCATTTACTTCCCACATATATGAAGTCTGAGTCGTGTCAAGCCCCTCGAGATACAGGATTTCTCCTTCACAAATTACATTTTTAGAAGTCATCCAGGCTGCTTGTGCCTGTCCTACTGCAATTGAATCTAGCAAAAGTGTATCTGTGCACACACCTGCTCTAATGAGCTCTACCCAAACCGGTGTAGTACCAGCCTGGCTTGTAATGAGGTAAGGGTTAGATCCGCTGACGGTATCACTTCCTATATGCCAAACTACATTTACCGGAGAATGTAGCGTGCTCTTTAGGAAAAGGGTATCGCCAAGACAAACTGAGTCCGGATAAATGAATTTTGGGCTTATATTATTCACCACATGGATGATTTCCTGATCGGCGTAACACGACCATTCAGACAACATCTCAGCTTGAGTATAATACACTGTGTTACTCTGAAAAAGAGGTCTGAAAACCTGTGATCCTGACACTTGCTGCCCCGCCCAGCTCCAGATCGTGCTATCAGAGTTTTGAGCATTATATTCTGCTAAAATACCATCACATGAAGGTGATAAGGTATAATTAACGAGAGGATCGTAGTCCACTATAGCAATGAGTTTATTATAAAAAATAGCACTGAAGCGCTGGTTGAGGCCCGAGTTAACAAAGCTGGTCATAATACAGACAATTTACTCAGTACTTGCCTTGCTCAAGATTTGATAGTTGCTTATTATTCGGGTTCTTGTTCAGAGGATTATAAAAACTATGCGCTATTTAGCTCTCTTACTGATAGGTTGGTTGTCCCTACCAGTATATGCATTAACTCAGGTGGATATCTATCGTGCCGAAGTGG
>JAUILH010000132.1 GCA_030433115.1 Bacteroidia bacterium
CCTGCGTGTGGCCTTTTTTGCCTTTGCTTTTGGTATTTGTTTCAGTATTGGAACGCTTATATTCATGTTGTTTAACGGTGTGATGATTGGTGCATTCACCTATTATTTTCACCTCAAAGGCGCATTTGTGGTGGCTCAATCTGCCATATGGCTCCATGGAGCTTTCGAGATTTCAGCCATTATTATTGCTGGAGCCGCAGGTGTTGTGATTGGAAACAGCTTACTCTTTCCAGGGACTTATACCCGAGGACAGTCACTGATTATTGGAGGTAAAAAGGGCATTAAAATCATGATTGGAACCATTCCATTTATTGTCATCGCTGCCTATATAGAGAGTTATGTGACCAGGGGGTATCTTGATATGCCTGAGTGGCAAAATTGGACCATTATTTCTGTCAGTATGGCTATTATACTGGGGTATTTTGTAGTCTACCCAATTCTTAAGTACCGTGGCATGGGAGACAAAAAGATCGATAAAGATCCTGTGTTTAAGCGACCTGCCAAACTAGAGAAGTGGAAGATTCGGAAAGTCAGCCAGATTTTCACAGCCACTTTTACCTGGTATAGAAATATTTTTAGGGCAGTGGGTGGCTGGATAGTGACATTTTTCCTTCTCCATCTCGCATCTGTAGTCACATACTTATATTTCGATGGCGCGATAGACGGCTTTTTTAAAACAGATGAATGGCGCGAACTGGCCTATTTAATTACTGGAACATCTAAAAAACTGGATCCTTTTTTATTGGGGATTCATGTCTTGTTTGTATCACTCAATGCCGGTTTGATCTGGATGTACTTCAAAGATCAACAGGAACGCTACACTTTTAAGTCGGTCTTCAAAAATGTCTTTGCCAATAATGTATTTAAGGCAGCCTTGTTTTTGGTGATTCCTTTTTTAATCATTCATTTCGGACAAGGGGTTGTGCACTTTTTTGCCATTGCTGCAATGGGCGCCATCATGATGGGCGCATTCACATTTGTTCTTAAAAACAATCCTTTGGATGGTATCAGAAGTTCTTTTAAAGGCTTCTTTGACAACATAGGTCTATTTGTGGTCTTCTACTTATTTATTGTGATTGTTCATTATTTCATGACACCCTTTGCCATGGGAGTGATAGAGTTTCCGTCCAACTTTATTTATATGCAACTCAAGTCACTGCTGATATGGCATGCAGTCCCTGTTTTTGACAATCCGGCCTTCGTTTTAAACGTATTTGATACCCTGTTTTACATAGCCATTGCTCAATTTGTATTGCCTTTGTTCTTCATAGCTTATGCTTTGCAATATTACTCTGTGAAGGAGAAAACAGAAGCCCACGGATTATTTGAACGATTAAAAACTTTTGGCAATACCAGTAAGGTATATGAGACTGAGCAAGATCATACTATGTAGTGCGCTCATAAGCGTGTCTTGGGTATCCTTTGGTCAGACCACTGATTCAAAGTGGAAAAGCCTGCATGAAAGTATCGAATACCTTAAACAAGATCAATCTTTTGAGGATGAGTATGGCAATCCGTACGACTATGGAGCTGAAGAAATCAACGGCAATATTCAGGAAGTTGAATGGAGCGAACACAACGTAAATCCGGAAAATGGCTTGCCGGTTTCTGGTGGACCTAATGGTAGAAACGGACAGGCGAACAAGGGACTCTACCGAGATTTTACCTATTCCCCTGATGAGGACTTTGAAGGATGGGAGCCAATTGATGGAGATGATGTCTATAATTACTCTGAATATGACGATACCCGAGATGACATAAGAGAACGGTGGGACAAGGACAGGAATGGCAGTAGCAACTCTAAGGATAGAAAACAAACTTCAAAAGCCGTTACGGAGAATACACCCAAAACCAAAGAGGAAATTGAGCAAGAAAAAAAGGATGTAAAATCCAATGCCAACTGGACGATGATCTTGGGAATTATATTATTGTCTGTGCTCATCGCATTCATACTATATCGCGTATTGGCCAACCGAAATACTGATGGTAGACATAAAACTCATATGAATGAAACTGATTTATCACCTCAGGAAATCAGTAAGACTGAGCTTGAATTGGCATTGGAAAAAGCCATCAAAAATGGCGATTACAGGGCAGCCATCAGAGTCTATTTCATTTTCATTATGAAAGACCTAATGGAAAAGCAGTGGATTGATTGGGAAAAAGAAAAAACAAACTTGTCCTACCTCAGAGAAATGATGGGGCGCGACGAATACAACGATTTCAATCAATGTGTTACCATCTTCGAAATTGTCTGGTATGGTAAGCGAGATATCAACGAATCCGAATTCAATGCCCTTAAAGTACATTTCCAGAAACTCTTAGATAAGTTGGGTGTGAAGTAATGAGATGCTTGATGTACATATCGTTTGTTTTGATTGCTGCTGTGTCTTTTGCTCAGGATTCCGATCAGATGGCATACGAAAAGTATACCTATAAATCAGAGTATTGGGTGCCGCATTACGACTTCTTTTCAAAGGAGCCTTATGGCGGATACATCTTACAGGAAATGCTGTCAAGAGACTTTGAATACGACTATTCCTATGCACCACTGGCTGAATTTTTACAGAGCAAATGGCTGTCAGACAATCAGGTTTTGGTGAGTTATTCTTATGATCTGCACTACAGATATCGGGATTTCAAACAACTAAAGAATTTTGTGAGTAGGGGTAATGAAGCGGTCATTGTCTGCGAGGAATTACCCAATATAGTTGAGGAAAAATTCTTTGATGATTACTGGTCTACAGAGAGTCGGGCCGTCTTACCTATCAATTACCCTTCTGGTGATTACAGACGTTCAAGAATTTCCTATGTCTCTAATTTCTCGAGCTATTCGTACAACTGGAAAACAATCAAATCCAACTCAATTGGGTGGGATTATGACTCTGAAGTACTTGTTCAGTCAAGTGAAGAAGATGCCCTGGTAGTGAAAGTAAGCTATGGCGAAGGGCACATCTACTTTTGCTCGGTTCCCATGCTCTTGAGCAATTATTACCTCAAGCAAAGATCGGGACAAGATTTTTACAAATTCCTCTTCAACAGGTTCGAAGGTAAGACAGTCTTGTTCGACCATTCATCCGGTTACCCTCATGTAATCTATATGGATCCCAGGTATTTGAGAATTTCCAGAAATCTGGATTCAGATGGAGATGGTTTGTCAGATCATTACGAAAATGGGAAAGATGAAGACGGCGACGGTATTCCGGATTCTGAAGAATCGAACTATAAAGACCGTGACAATGATGGTCTGGCGGATCATGAAGACAGAGACTCTGATAACGACGGATTGTCGGATAGCGAAGAAGGAGATAAAGACACAGATGGAGATGGTGTTAAAGACAGATATGAATCTAACGTGGAGGATGATGATGGGGATGGAAAGATGAACCATGAAGACTCTGATTCTGACGGAGATGGCACTAAAGACGGAGATGAAGCAGAAAATCAACCAGATAGTTCTAATTCGCAACAAGACCCTCCCCAGGAGATTGACCGTTTGGATGAAAGAAGTCCGCTTGAACATGTTTTATCCGATAGATCTCTGGTCTGGGCATATGTTTTGTTGATTTTACTCTTGCTTCTATATGTCATTTACCGAGGAAAGCGCAAACAACAAATAGTGCCATTGATTGAACGAGACGAAAACAGTTCCAAAGAATTTGTAGAAACGGTGAGTAGTTTATACCTCAGCAAAAGACAACACAGAAACCTGGTGGTATTGAAGCATAAAAACTTCATGCACTTTATCAGAAACAAATACTACATTAACAAAAAGGAAACAGATCCTGGCTTCTTTGAAATTCTGGAAGCGAAAAGTGGTGTGGATCCGCAAATCATTCAATCCATTTTTGATGGCTTCAACAAAGTTAAAGGAAACAAGAGCATTTCTAAAAATGATTTGAGTGACCTCCACAATAAAATAGAGACCTTTTATAAAAACTGTAAATAATGGAAGAAACAAACCAAAACACGGAAGGGACCGAGAATTCAAAAGAGAATTCTGGAAATGGCATCAATCAGTCGGATATGAATACACCAAAACCTGGTGATATTCCACAACCGTCTCCCATAGAACCTAAAGCAGACACCTCAGGTGTTGAGGTGCCCAAAGTACCGGAGTCTCCTTCGCCATATGCACCACCAAGCACTCCAGTAAGTTCTTCTATGCTCAATTTAAGTGGACTCAAAACCGACCTTGACCGTCTTCGAACCGAAATTCAGAAGTACCTCATTGGTCAGCATGATATGGTAGATCTTTTGCTAATAGGAATCTTAGCAGATGGTCATATCTTGTTGGAAGGTGTGCCGGGAATTGCTAAAACATTGACATCCAAATTGCTCTCAAAAACCATTAAGGTTGATTTTTCCAGAATTCAGTTCACGCCAGATTTAATGCCGTCTGATGTGGTTGGAACGTCTGTTTTCAACATGAAAAAAAGTGAATTTGAGTTCAAAAAAGGACCTATTTTTTCAAACATTGTGCTCATTGATGAAATTAACCGTGCCCCAGCCAAAACTCAAGCTGCCCTGTTTGAGGTGATGGAGGAGAGGCAAGTTACTATGGATGGAGAAACCTATAAAATGGACTATCCTTTCTTAATTGTAGCCACTCAGAATCCAGTGGAGCAGGAAGGAACTTATCGTTTGCCAGAAGCGCAATTGGATAGATTCCTTTTTAGAGTAAAACTGGATTATCCAAGTTTGACTGAGGAGCAACAAATCCTTCAGAAATTCAAACAGAGTAAGTCGGCAAAAATGGGAGACATCTCTCAGGTATTGACGGCAGATGCTGTTAAGAAGCACAGAGATATGGTAGATCAGGTGCGTGTGGAAGATTCTATCATCAAGTACATTTCTCAAATCACTATAGAGACCAGAAATCACGGGAAGCTTTATTTAGGTGGATCACCCAGAGCATCCCTATCCATGATGCATGCATCCAAGGCATTTGCTGCTATGAGAGGGCGAGATTTTGTCATCCCTGATGATGTGCAATTTGTAGCACCTCATGTGTTGAATCACCGTATTATCCTCAACCCTGAAGCAGAAATGGAAGGCATTATGCCTAAAGACATCATTGAAGAAATTATTAAAAAAGTAGAGGTACCCCGATAAATGGGCAAATTAAGAAACATATATCTTGAAAATCGATTTTTCTGGGCAATGGGATTGGTCATTGTCCTGTTTTTGATCGCCTATGTGATGCCAGCGGTCTATTTCGTTGCTATTGGTTGTTTTTTGGTGGTTTTGGTGGCTGTCTTTTTTGATGCCATGGTGCTTTTTGGAGCCAAAGACCTGGTTTCGGCAAGCAGAACATTAAATCCTCAAATGTCGCTTGGAGATGTCAATCCAGTCAAGCTAACCGTTGAAAATAAAACCCATCAGCATTTCAATATAGAAGTGATCGATGAGTTTCCTGTTCAACTGCAGATTAGAGAAAAGAGTGATCGATTCGATTTAGCTTCTAATCAGGCAAAAACCATTGTTTACAACTTAGAGCCGAAAAAGCGAGGAGAGTATATTTTTGGAAACATCAATGTTTTCCTTAAAACAAGATTGGGCTTCTTGAGTAGAAGAAGGGTCATCAAAGAGAATACGGTGGCTAAAGTATTCCCATCTATTGTTCAAATGAAGAAGTACGAGCTCAAAATGAGTTCAAGAACGGCCGCTTTCCATGGCATCAAAAAAATTCGTCGACTAGGGCAAAACAACGAATTTGAGCAAATCAAAAATTATGTTCAGGGAGATGATTATCGGGTGATTAACTGGAAAGCCACGAGTCGACAGAATAAACTCATGGTCAATCAGTACCAGGACGAACGATCGCAGCAAGTGTATTGTATCATAGACAAAAGTCGCTCCATGCGAATGCCTTTTGATGGCATGTCCTTGCTCGACTATGCGATTAATTCAACGCTTACCATCTCTAATATTTCTATGTTAAAAGGAGATCGAGCTGGGATTATCACATATAGCGACAAGTTAGGAGCCAGATTGAAGGCTGATAGAAGTGGCGTACACCTTAAAAAGATCATGGAGGTGCTCTATAAGCAGAAAACACAGTTCAATGAGGCCAATTTTGAACTCTTGTATTACGGTATTCGACAGAATATTAAAGGAAGAAGCCTCATTCTGCTTTACACCAATTTTGAAAGTATTTATGCCGTTCAAAGGGTGTTGCCATTACTCAGAAAAATCAACCAGAATCACCTCTTAGTTGTGGTGTTTTTTGAGAATACTGAAATTGCAGCAGCTATGGACATGGAATGTACTTCTATTAAGGAAGTCTATTTTAAAACATTGGCAGAAAAATTTATGAATGAAAAACAATTGATCGTCTCTGAGCTCAGGAAATACGGAATTCAAACAGTTATTTCAAAACCAAACGAACTCTCAGTAAACACCATCAATAAATACTTGGAGCTGAAGAGTAGAGGGATGATATAGTGATCAGTTATTCATGAGCAAACGCTTTTCTCTGTTTAAGTAGCAGTTCCGGAGTGAGGTTCAAGTTTCATTAGAATGGATCGGTTTGTTCAATGAGATTAGGCCTCTCATAATGCAAAGAAAGCAACAGTTCTCAGAGGAGGAACGACGAAGGAGTCTGGTTGCGGCATAGAAAGAATGAAAATTGACATAAAAGTTGTAAAACACGATACTAGAAACAAACAAAAATCGTTCTGATATCAGGACAATAAAAAGACAATTTATGAGTGCAAAGATTCTGTGGGTAGATGATGAAATAGATCTGTTGAAACCGCATATTTTATTTCTGGAGAGTAAGGACTATCAAGTTGAAACCATCAATAATGGTGGAGATGCGGTGGATATGGTGAGAGAATCTGAATATGATATTGTCTTTTTAGATGAAAACATGCCTGGTTTAACAGGCTTGGAAACTTTGGAAAGAATTAAATCGCTAAAACCGAGTTTGCCCATCATCATGATCACAAAGAGTGAAGAGGAAAGAATCATGGAAGAGGCCATCGGGTCTAAAATTTCTGACTACCTGATCAAACCGGTCAATCCTAACCAAATCCTATTGTCGTTGAAAAAACATTTGGATACCAGGCGTTTGGTCACCGAGAAAACTACCTCCAACTATCAGCAGGAATTCAGGCAAATAAGCATGCGTTTAGGCGACCGAATGGATACAAAAGAGTGGATGGAGTTGTACGATAAGTTGATTTATTGGGAATTGGAACTAGACGCTTCAAAGGACTCCGGAATGGATGAAATCCTGAAAATGCAAAAGCAGGAAGCCAATTTGCAGTTCTCTAAGTTCGTGAAGGAGAATTATCAGAGTTGGGTAAATGCAGAGGCAGACGATACCCCATTGATGTCGCACACCATTCTCAAAGAAAAGTTAATGCCTGAATTGGGGGATGATACTATCTTCCTGGTGGTCATAGATAACTTGAGGCATGACCAGTGGAAATTACTCAAACCCGTTTTAAGAGAGTTTTACAATGTGGAAGAAGAGGATTTATTCTACAGTATTTTGCCAACTGCCACTCAATATGCAAGAAATGCGTTGTTTTCAGGTCTACTGCCCTCGGAAATGGCCAAACGCTTCCCCGATAAATGGAAAAATGATGAAGACGAGGGAGGCAAGAATTTATTTGAAGCAGATTTTCTGGAAGCCAACCTTCAGCGACTTGGTAAAAGCACCAAATTCTCTTACAACAAGATCACCAACCTTAATGCTGGTAAGAAGCTGGTCGACAATTTCAACAACCTGCTGAATAACAAGTTGAATGTGATCGTATACAATTTTGTAGACATGTTGTCTCACGCCAGAACTGATATGGAAGTGATCCGTGAACTGGCTGAGGATGATCCGGCTTATAGATCTCTTACCATGTCCTGGTTCGAACATTCGCCTTTGTATGAAGTCTTTAAGAAAATTGCGGACAAGGGTTGTAAAGTCATGGTTACCACCGATCATGGTACGATAAGAGTTGAGGAGCCTGCAAAAATTGTGGGGGACCGCAATACCAATACCAATTTGAGATACAAACAAGGCAAGAATTTGAATTTTGACAGCAAGGATGTGTTTGAAGTGCGCAGACCCGAAGATATTTTCTTGCCAAAGACGAACGTCTCAACTTCTTACGTATTTGCCATTCGTGACCAGTATTTCGTGTACCCGAATAATTATAATCACTTTGTGAAATTCTATAATGGAACGTTCCAACACGGTGGTATTTCGCTGGAAGAAATGATTATTCCTTACGCGATTTTAAGTCCGAAAAAGTAGGCCTACCAATTATTTTCATTTTTTAAAATTTTTTCTCTGATTTTCAGCGCTTTGTGTCTTATTGTTTAATAAAATCAAAAAAAAGTTAAACAAAATAGAGGGCCTCATTGTTGTACATACATCAAAACAAAAATTATGAAAATGAAAACCTTTACTTTAACTATGGGAGCCATGATGGCAGGAATCTCGCTAAATGCTCAAACGGCTCGTGTTCAGGCAATTCACAACTGCCCCGATCCTGCAGCGGCCACTGTAGATGTATGGCTTAACGACAATTTGTTAATTCCCAATTTTAACTTTCAGGACGCGTCTCCGTACATCAATGCACCCACTAACATGAATTTCGACCTGTCTTTAACGGCTCCGGGAGCCATGGATACAGTCGGTGCAATCTTTAAGAAAACTTTCAATCTTCCATCAAACAGTACAAGTGTGGTGGTTGCGAGTGGAGGTCTGGCTGAAACTGGTGGTACAGCCTTCGATCTAAGAGCTTATGTTGGTCAAGAAGAAGCGACTAATCAAGGTGCCGGAGAAGTTAGCGTCAATGTTATTCACGGTGCATATGATGCCCCAATGGTTGATATTTATGAATCACAAGTATTAGCAGATGAATTGGTTCCGGATTTGTCTTTTGGTGATTACATTGGTGCGTACGCAGACCTACCTGCTGCCGATTTCGATTTACAAGTTAGAACGCAATCAATGGTAGTTGCCGGTCAGTTTGATGGTGATTTGAGCGGATTGTCTGATTCAGCTGTGATCGTCATGGCATCTGGATATCTAGATCCTTCTTCAGCAGTAGGAACAACTCCTTTTGGTTTGATCGCCGTTTTACCTAGTGGAACCGTAATACCATTGGCTTCTCAAGCCATCACGCCAGCTCGACTGCAAGTAATTCACAACTGTGCAGCTACAGATGCTGCAAGTGTAGATGTTTGGTTGAATCAAGGTACGCAACCACTGATTGATGACTTCATGTTCAGAACTGCATCAACCTTCATAGATGCTCCGGCAGGAGAATTTTTTGATGTATCCATTGCCTTGCCTTCAAGTACTGACACAACAGGTGCTTTGTACAGAGAAGAGTTCATTCTTGAAAGTTCTAAGACATACATTGTAGTAGCAAGTGGAACAATTGGAAGTGGTACTTATTCTCCGGCAACAGCTTTCGATTTGGCAGTCATTCCGGATGCAAGAGAAATGTCAAGCGATCCTGTAGAAGTAGACGTGATGGTATTCCATGGTGCAACGGATGCTCCAGTAGTTGATGTATTGGAAACTCAAGTAGGTGCAGGAACTTTAGTAGACGATTTGGCTTACGGTATGTCCGACGGTTATCTGGAATTAACGCCAGCAGATTACGACTTGGGCATTGCAGATATGACAGGTGCGACCACATTATTTTCTTACAATGCAGATTTGTCAATGTTAGGAGGTTCTGCCATCACTGTTTTGGCATCAGGATTTGTAGATCCATCAATGAACAACATGGGCAGCAATTTTGGTCTGTGGGTAGCTACAGCAGCAGGAGGCGCACTGTTAGAATTGGATAACATCACCAGCGTGGAAGACAATACTTTCGATAAACTGAGTGCTTTTCCCGTGCCAGCAGATGACCAATTAACCTTGACTTTTGATAGCAAAGTAGCAGATCAATTAAATATCAACTTATACTCAACAGACGGCAGATTGGTACAATCTTCAACTCAGGAAGTAGTGCTAGGAGCCAATCAAATAGACATTGATTTGAACAATGTAGCAACTGGTTTATATACAATCAGTATTTCCAATGGAACTGCATTACAATCAATACCAGTTATGGTTAAATAACAACATAGTTATAAGCAGATGGAAGGCACGTGAAAGCGTGCCTTTTTTTTGTTCCAATCTCTTAATATCTTTACCGCACCAAACAAAAGATGTGACCAATTTAACTTCAACAGTAAGTACCATTGATGAACTGCCTGGTCTGGCGGAACGCGTGATCAAACAATTTAACGATTGCCGTATTTTTATTTTTTACGGTCAACTTGGCGCCGGTAAGACCACGTTTATCAAACAATTATGTGCTCAATTAGGGGTGACAGATAGCATGTCGAGTCCCACTTTTGGTTTGGTCAATCAATACCTTGATAAAGATGATTGCCCCATCTACCACCTGGATTGTTATAGATTGGAGAAAGAGTCTGAAGCCTGGGACATTGGCTTGGAAGAGATTTTGGATGAAACGAACTACTGTTTTATTGAATGGCCAGACAAAATATTGAATCTTTTACCGGAAAATTACGTAAGGGTGGAGATAACACTTAAGGAAGCTCAAAGAACTTTCAATTTTACTACTGCAAGATGACGTCCAAAGATGCCCTGAAATCCCTGGCTAAAGAAGCCATTCTCAATCCACAAGAAGAAATGTTGGAAGTAGGTAGAAAGGGGAGGAGTTTGTATATCGGAATCCCCAAAGAACACTCTCTTCAGGAAAACAGAGTTCCTCTGGTACCGGAAGCTGTGGCCTTATTGATTTCTCGCGGACATCAGGTGGTGATGGAGACCGGAGCAGGGGACAAAGCCAATTTTTCAGATCATGATTACAGTGAAGCAGGTGCTCAAATTGTATCAGATGCGCAAGAAGTTTATCGTGCCAACATTATCTTAAAAGTAGCCCCACCAGACGATGAAGAAATCGACATGATGGATGCCGGAACCATTTTGATTTCGGCTTTGCAACTCTCCGTTCAACCCAGAACGGTACTCAAAAAACTCATGCAAAAGAAGGTGACGGGAATTGCTTGGGACTACATTAGGGACGAAGAAGGGATTTTTTCTGTGATTCGATCTATGGGCGAAATAGCTGGAAATACTTCTGTATTGATTGCCGCAGAGTGTTTGAGTAATGCCAACAATGGAAAAGGATTGATGCTAGGCGGAATTGCCGGAACGTCACCGACTGAGGTGGTCATTTTGGGTGCTGGAACGGTGGGAGAATTTGCAACAAGAGCTGCATTGGGCTTGGGTGCATCTGTTAAAGTATTTGACAATTCCACTTACCGATTAAGGAGGCTACAAAACGACCTGGGTACCAGAGTTTGGACGTCTATTTTACAACCTAAAGTGCTTCAAAAAGCCATCATGAGGGCGGATGTGGTGATAGGTGCCATTAGAGCCAAAGGTGGTCGCACGCCATGTGTTGTAACGGAAGACATGGTAAAGGAAATGAAGGACGGATCTGTTGTGGTAGATGTGTCCATTGATCAGGGAGGTTGCTTTGAAACATCTGAGGTGACTAGTCACGAAAAGCCCACATTTACCAAGCATGGTGTCATTCATTATTGTGTGCCCAATATCCCTTCCAGGGTTTCCAGAACAGCATCATTCGCATTGAGTAATATTTTCTCACCCATCATTCTTCAAATTGGTGATGAAGGCGGGTGTGAGAGCTTGGTGAAAGTAAACCCTGGCTTTAGAGGTGGTGTATATCTCTACAAAGGAACGCTGACGAGCCCTATTTTGGGTGAAGCTTTCAAGTTGCCATACAAGGACATTGATTTACTAATGGCAGCATTTTAAGATGTGGTTTTACGAGTATCTGCAATATGTGTCTTGGTTACCAATTGCAGATACTCGTAAAA
>JAUILH010000003.1 GCA_030433115.1 Bacteroidia bacterium
TGGTGTTTATCTCGACAGTGCTTTTGGAAATAACGTAGGTGGAATCAACACAAATGAGGGCAACATTGTCGCACATTCTACTTTGCATGGTATAGATATTCAAGCTGCCAGCAAGCGCAATAAAATTACACGAGACTCTATATTTAGCAATGGTCAGGATGGCATACACACAGATGGTGTTCAAGTTCTGGACAACCATTTTTATGTGAACTCTATCTATGGAAACGGAGATTTGGGTATTGATCACGAAAATGGATCTCAGATAAGTGTTGAAAGACCCACTATTACAGGTGTGAGCTCATGCGGAGGAGACATCAACGTATCAGTAGACTTAACAAGCACAGTCGGCAATATTACGTTTGAATATTACACCATTCCTGCTGGTTCTCAGGATCCATCAGGATTTGGAGAGGGCAACCATCCCGAGCAAATTGTTGGTCCGGTAACCATTTCAGCTTCACCATTTACTCAAACTGATGTTTTCACCAGTACCGCGAGTGCCGGTGATTTTGTGAGTTGCCTCATTTCAAGAGAAAACGGAACCGAACAAAATACCAGTGAGTTCTCCAATCATATGGTAATTGCGTCTCCTGTTAACGGTAATATTACAAGTGGACAGAATATCACTTGTCCTGGTGGACACGATGGCATTATTTACTTTGACATCACTGGTGGTTCAGGACCCTATTTGGCCGAATTGATCAACTCTGCCAGCGTTGTGGAAGCCACTCAAAATCCAGCCAGTGCAGGCTCATACTCATTCACTAATCAACACCCGGAGACCTACTATGTGGTAATCACAGATGCAACCGGATGCAAGGACACAAGTGCTTCATGGACACTTACAAGTCCTGCCCTATTAGATTTGGCAAACCCATTTGTTTCCAACGAGACTTGTCCAGGAGCCAGCGATGGTTTCATCGACTTATCTGCTGCCATTGGCGGTACGGGAACACTTCAATACTCAATTGATGGAGGCACAAGCTATTCGGCATCCGCCACTTTTACCAACTTACCTCCAGGAAATTATACACCAGCCCTTATTGATGTTAATGGTTGCGATTCTATTTTTACGGGTTCCGTGCTAACAGTTGCCGTTGGGTCTGATAATGTGGACCCTGTCTTCACATATTGCATACCGGACACCACTGTTAACTTAGGGGCTGGTTGTGTGTATACAACTGCTGATTTTACTGCTATTGCGGCAGCCACAGATAACTGTGGGTCTGTATCCCTATCACAAAATCAAACCATTGGATCCTCCCTGTCTGTTGGAGTTTATCCGATTATTATCACTGCAGACGATGGCAACGGCAATACAGTGAATTGTTCATTTAACCTCACCGTTCAGGATACCCCACCGACAGTAGCATCAAATCCAGGAAACACTACCGTCAATAATGATGCAGGTGTTTGTGGTGCTGTTGTCACCTATTCTCAGCCGACATTTGACGATGATTGCGGAGGCACAGGTATAACAGGGACCTTAATTGCAGGGTTTCCTTCTGGTGGAAATTTCCCCCTCGGCTCTACCACAGTAACCTATGAGTACAGTGACGCTTCAGCTCAAACCGTTCAAGCCAGCTTTGTAGTAACTGTAAACGATAATGAAAACCCAGCGATCTCTTGTTTACCCAACCAAACAGTGCCATTGGACGCCAGTTGCGAATTCGTTATCCCAGATTACACGACAAACCCCGGCATAACCACATCAGACAATTGTGGTGTTATGAGCGTTGGTCAATCCCCATCCTCCGGAACAATTATTACTGGTACTACCACCGTAACCATGACTGTAACTGATGTCAATGGGAATACGAATAACTGTACATTTGATGTGATCCCTGAAGATCAAACCGATCCGGTTGCCGTTTGCCAGAACATCACTGTAACGCTAGACAATACGGGTAATGCCTCTATCGTTGCCAGTGCACTTGACAACGGTTCAACAGATAATTGCAGCGGTGTAACTTTTTCGGCTTCTCAAACCACATTTACATGTGCAGATTTAGTTCCAGGGACTGACATGGGATCAGTTTCTGTAGATCTTACCGTTCAAGATGCTGCAGGGAATACAGACCAATGCACTGCCACGGTTACAGTAGACGGATCTTCAGTTTCCTCAGTGAATGCGGGAACAGATCAGTCTTTGTGCGAAGGCACTCCTGCAAACTTATCCGGAACCATGACTGGTCCTAACACAATCGGTTGGATTACAAGTAATGGAACCGGAGGGTTCTCAACACCTACTTCACTCAACACTGATTACACACCAGGAGGGGGTGAAACAGGCGTAATCACTATTGTGTTACAAGCCACTGGAAGTTGCCCAACTGTGAGTGACACAGTGGAAATCGATTACCTTGAAGCGCCTTCATTCACGTTCTCCACAACAGATGAAAACTGTGGCTCGTCCGATGGCACCATTACTGTTACAGCTTCAGGTGCGTCTGGCTCCTATCAATATTCTTATGACGGTGGCGCAAGCTGGGTTGCCAATTCCACTGAAACGGGTCTAAGTGCCGGGAACTATGATGTTATCGTAAGAGACCTCACAAGTCAGTGTGAATCTCCTCTGGAAACCGTTACGATTGGAAATATTCAAGGGGTTACCTGGGACCAAGTCAATAAAACGGACATCACATGTAATGGCTTGACTGACGGTATGGTAGAAGGAACAACGCTTAATCCACTATATCCACATAACTATATTTTAAATCCAACAGGAACCACACAGACTAGCGACAGTCTTTTTACCGGGCTGAGCGATGGGATTTATGATTTTATTGTTGTGGCTGCTAACGGATGCAGCGATACTGTTCAGATTACTATTAACGAACCCGGTCCTATCAACATCACAGCAACGGTCACGGATTATTGCTTACCACAATTTGGGGAAATAGATGCGGCTGCAAACGGGGGTACTTCTCCTTACCAGTTCTCAATAGACAATATCAACTTCTTGTCAAGTTCGGTATTCGACACCCTTTTGCCATCCAGCAACACCATATATGTTCAGGATGACAATGGTTGTACAAATAATGCCAGTTTTACGGTAAACGGTACCATCTTACCTCTTCCGAGCCTCAACCTGGCAGCCAGCTATTGTGAAGGCAGCGCCTATCTGGCAACAGCAAATACAAGCGTAGGAGCCGACTCTTTATTTTGGTCAAACGACCAAATAACAACAGACTTCCTTCAAGGGACTAGTGTCAACCTATGGCCTTATCTGGCAGATGGTGATTCAGTTTTCATTGCTTATCAGGAAAACGGATGTTTTTCATTACCAGTAGGCGGAGAAATTAGCTTGGTAGCGAGCACTTTAGATGTAGGACCTGACCTTATTATTTGCCCCGGAGACAGTGCTCTACTAGCAGCAACTCATGGGACGGGAACTTTTACCTGGTTATCTGCCAATGTTACCGATCCAAGCAACCCTAATTCAAGTGTTTCGGCAAATACCGACACTTACGTCCTCGCCAGTTTGCAGAGCGGTGCATGTACATTCACCGACTCTGTTTTTGTAGATGTGGATGACACCAACCCGGATTGTGGCATGGCTGTAGCCAACGCCTTCTCACCAGATGGTGATGGTATAAACGATACCTGGATCATTGAAGCGGTGATGGACAACCCAGTGAATGAGGTGTACATATACAATCGTTGGGGAGACCAACTGGAGCATTTTACGAACTATGACAACAACACTGTGGTATGGAACCCCGGTGCATCTGGTGCAGCAACTAATGGAGGTAGCAGAGCACCTGTGACCAACGGTACGTACTTCTATGTCATTGAGTTCCCGGACACCGGATTGAGTTTGACTGGTTGGGTTCAGGTAACCAGATAACTATTCTAATTGCTTGTTGAGCTCTTTTTTCAGCCAAAGTAGGGGTAAAATATCACTGTGCCTGATCGATTTGTCTCTAACAAAATCTGAGACCTTATTTGACAATTTCTTGAGCTGCTTACTGTTGGGATATCTGAGTAAAGCATTCATACTTTGAGCGCAAAATACGTAACTCCGAAACTGACTTTTAGACTGAACGGATTGTATTAAATTTTGATTTTCCCGTTCGCAGGAATCCAGGTCCGATTTCAAATAATAGTAAATCGCCCAAACAAGTCTGGCATATAAATAGTCATCGTGAGAGCCTTGTTTTAAATTCTGCGGCAACATCTCTTTCGCTGACTTCAAGTCACCCAAACTTAGGTAGTTCATGGCACACAAAAGCTGGGCCTTGACTCGAGTTGATGCAAGCCGCTCCATCTTTCTGTAATAAAGCCTAAAAATAACATCCGCTTGCACATGCTTCTGAGATTTAACCAGTGCACTCACGTAGTTAAACATTACCAGCACCTCCTTGTTTTTGGGGAGGTCATAGGTTTTTATCAAATTTTCATAAAGGCCAACCGATTTGTCGTAAGAGCGATTAAAAAAGTATTGCAGGCTCAAATTATTCGTGATAACGATATGCTCATCACGCTTAAGCTCAGGATTCATTGATGCTTTTTTCAAATACTCCAAGGCCAAATTGAGGTATTTTATTTTGTCCTGATCTGATAAGCTTTTTGCCTTGTACCAATAATATTGACTGGCGCTTGACTGCGTCTCATCAAAGGGCATCTGCTCAATGTGGTTTTCCTCATCAATACCCATTCTAAAAAAACCTTCATTGATAAACGCCTGAAAAACACCAAGCCGCCTATTTTGCAATAAATAATCTTCCTCAGAATAGGTGTTCCACTCGTGAAGCAGTTCATTTAAATAGACAAAATCTTCTTGAGATCCTCTCAATTGATTTCGATAAAAGTTGTTAATTGATAAACCCGCTAGCTCTTTCAGTAAATAGAGGTCGCCATTCTGTGCCAGAGACTTTTTAAGCTTTCGGGCCTCCTTGTCAAACATGGTGTCTAGTTTATGTTGACTCAAGAACTTCAGGAAATTGATCTGGTGTTCTTGCGCAGATAGTTGCCTTGTTGACAAAAAATTCACCAAAGCGCGTTTGAGCAACCTCTGTTCATTTCTCAAGAGATAGTCTTTTGAGACGTCATATACCTCACCATAAACCGATCTGAAAAGATGGGTTTTATCTATTGGTTGACTAGTATTATAACTTAGGTATGAAAACAAGCCATTTAGGCGCTCATTCTTCTTATTTTTTATCACATTTCTAAAATCAGATTTCTCTTTATTACTTAATAAACGGACTATTTTTACTAAATCTGAAATCATAATTCTATCACAAAAATACAAATTTCATATTCATTTATGAATGCGGCTACTCTAGTTTTGCTTCAAACTAAAAACACACACAATATGAAACTAAGTGTATTGACCATCTTATTTATTGGCCTTTGCGCATTTAAAAGCGTTCGCACCGACAAACCGTCATACGCATTCGATACCAGTATGGAGGTGAAAGTTGACTCTTATAAGAAGAATGGCAATTTAGACCACTCTCAAACCGTCATGCTGTATACCAACACTAAAAATGATGGCAGTTATTTTGGAATGGAAGTGGATGCCGAAGGTGCGAGTGGATTTATGGTTTATGACAATTCACTTCAAAAGATGATTACCCTGGTGGACATGGGTGCTATGAAAACCGCTATGGGCATCAAAATTAAACCTGAGAAATCAAAAGGCGAAGAAGAAGCACCGCTTAAATTTGAAAAAACCGGACAAACGAAAACGGTCAATGGATTCAGTTGTGACGAATACAAAGCCACAAAGGATGGAGAAACGCACTACTACTACTCTACTCAGGAAACAGAAAAGGGGCTATTCAAGTTCTTCCTTAATATGTATGGACAAAGAAATAAGCAAAGTTATGCCCAAAACATGCCAGAAGGCACAGTGCTTCAGATTGTCAATATCGATGACAAATCGCGAAAAACGGAAATGACCGTAATGGGCGTCAAAGAGAATATTGAAAAAACCGTTAACCTATCCGATTACAAAACCATGGGAATCAAGTAAAACCAAACTGCACTACCTTGGTTGAGAACGGGTGTCATGTTTATGGCACCCGTTTTTTTGACCCCTAAAAAACCTATAGCAAGGTTATATCCCATGATTAACCATTAATTCTCCATGAATCAATACCACAAAAATGGTATATTTGTGCCCCAAAATGATTTTATTTAGAACAATTCTAAATAGATTTGCGTTGTAAAACGAGAAAAGCATGATTAAAGTAACCGACAATGCGAAACAGGAAGCCTTGAAGCTCATGGCTAATGATGGCAAAGACAACCATTTTATTCGAGTGGGTGTTCAGGGTGGAGGATGCTCTGGCTTAATGTATAATTTGGAGTTTGACAATCAGCTGGGTGCGGACGACAAGTCTTTTGAAGACAATGGCATTCAGGTGGTAGTTGACAAAAAGAGTTTTTTGTATTTGGTGGGAACTGAACTTGATTTTCAGGGTGGATTAAACGGAAAGGGGTTTGTATTCCACAATCCAAATGCAGGCAGAACCTGTGGCTGTGGAGAAAGTTTTTCATTATAAGGAGAAGCAATGGGATATACTGAAGAAGATTTAAAGGAAGACCTAAAAGGCAAAGAATATGAGTTTGGGTTTGTTACTGAGATTGAGAGTGACAAAGCACCCAAAGGTTTAAATGAAGACATCATTCGTTTAATTTCTGAAAAGAAAAATGAACCGGAATGGCTGCTCGAATTTAGACTAAACGCCTTTGAGCATTGGCAAACTATGACTGAGCCAGAGTGGGCTCACGTAAAGTATCCAAAGCCCGATTTTCAGGATTTGCATTACTATGCGGCTCCAAAACAAAAAAAGCAAGTCGAAAGTTTGGATGAAATAGACCCTGAATTGAGAAAAACGATGGACAAATTGGGCATCTCTATTGAAGAACAGAAAAGATTGTCGGGTGTGGCAGTAGATTTTGTAATGGACTCTGTTTCTGTGGCCACATCATTTAAAGATAAATTAGCCGAGTTGGGCATCATCTTTTGTTCATTCTCGGAGGCCGTTCAGGAGCACCCTGAGTTAGTCAGAAAGCATATGGGAACTGTGGTGCCTTCTACAGATAATTTTTATGCAGCCCTCAATTCTGCTGTATTTACCGATGGTTCATTTTGCTATATCCCAAAAGGTGTAAAATGTCCCATGGAGCTCTCTACCTACTTCCGAATCAATGAAGCCAATACGGGACAGTTTGAAAGAACTTTGGTTGTGGCGGACGAAGGCAGTTATGTCAGTTATCTTGAAGGATGTACTGCACCCATGAGGGATGAAAATCAATTACATGCGGCCGTGGTAGAACTCATTGCTTTAGATGACGCAGAGATCAAGTACTCTACGGTTCAAAACTGGTATCCGGGCGATGAAAATGGCAAGGGTGGAATTTACAATTTTGTAACTAAAAGAGGTATTTGTGAACGCAATGCCAAAATCAGTTGGACACAAGTAGAAACAGGCTCTGCGGTAACATGGAAATACCCGTCATGCATCCTCAAAGGAGACAACTCTGTGGGAGAATTTTATTCTGTGGCTGTTACGAACAACTATCAGCAAGCAGACACTGGCACTAAAATGATTCATATCGGTAAGAACACCAATAGTACCATCATTTCAAAGGGAATTTCGGCGGGAAAAAGCCAGAATTCTTACCGTGGATTGGTCAAAATCAACAAAAACGCAGCCAATGCCAGAAACTTCTCGCAATGCGACTCATTGCTCATGACTGATACCTCAGGAGCGCACACGTTCCCATATATAGAGATCGAAAACAGCACAGCAAAAGTGGAACATGAAGCCACAACTTCTAAGATTGGTGAAGACCAAATTTTCTATTGCCTGCAAAGAGGAATTGATGAGGAAAAAGCGATTAGTTTAATTGTGAATGGTTACGCAAAGGAAGTATTGAATAAACTTCCTATGGAGTTTGCCGTAGAGGCTCAAAAATTATTAGCCATTTCATTGGAAGGAAGCGTGGGATAATGAGATATTTAGCATACATACTAGGCTTGGCGCTGACAATAAGTTCTTGCGGTTCAGATGAAAATGAAGATGAAGCTCCAAAAAAAGCCAAAATTGAGGAATCTGGTGGTCCCTGCGAATACGTAGACATGCCAGGCAAAGTTATCACCATAGAATACTATGAGGATTTGGGGATCATTAAAGGACGGTTTTCAGCAAACGATCCCGAACATGAAAAGATGTTACAAAACTCATACACTAATGACACCATTTTCTATTACGCGCAAGCCGGAGATAAAACCGAAACTGGCTCCGGAATTAGAGTAAGTATGACCGTAATGGTAAGCGGTTCTTGCCAACCCTATCCGTATCAAATTGAAACCAATGATGGCACGCAAAGGCTTCTGGTAAGTACCGACAGTTTAAATAATTCAACGACCGATTTAAAAGACAAGTAAAGCTATGATAAGTATTAACGATTTGAAGGCAGAGATTGATGGAAAGGAAATACTAAGAGGCATCAATTTAGACGTGAAAGCTGGTGAAGTACACGCCATCATGGGACCAAATGGTTCCGGGAAAAGTACGCTGGCATCAGTTTTAGCGGGGAGAGAAGATTATGAGGTTACCGGCGGAACCGTAGATTTTGATGGAGAAGATCTTTTGGATATGGATCCCGAAGAACGTGCCAGAGAAGGTCTGTTCCTTGCCTTCCAATACCCAGTTGAAATCCCGGGAGTGAGTAACATGAATTTCCTGAAAGCTGCCTTAGAGGAAGTGCATGCACATAAGAATCTGGATCCCTTGTCCGCCAAAGATTTTCTGGCCAGAGTGAGAGAGAAAAGTGCACTGGTTGAATTGGATTCCAAATTAACCAATCGGTCTGTCAATGAAGGGTTTTCAGGTGGTGAGAAAAAAAGAAACGAAATATTTCAAATGGCTATGTTAGAGCCAAAACTGGCCATTCTTGATGAGACAGACAGCGGCTTGGACATTGACGCATTGAGAATTGTAGCCAACGGTGTTAACAAACTCAAATCCGAAAAAAATGCCACAATTGTGGTTACACACTACCAAAGACTTTTGGACTATATCGTACCAGATTACGTTCATGTATTATACAACGGGAGAATTGTGAAATCAGGCACAAAAGAGTTGGCACTCGAGCTTGAAGAAAAAGGCTACGATTGGATCAAACAAGAAGTAGACGTATAAATTATGGCAACAATACAAGATTTCATTTCGGCGTTTAAGCCTCAGGAAAACCATACAGCTGTTAGGGAAGCTGCTATGGGGCAATTGTCTGGCATGACATTTCCGAATCGTAAAACAGAAGCCTGGAAATATACGCGAGTGGCTCAATTGGTCAAATCATCCTTCAAGGATAATTCAGGCTTAACACCTGCTGCCTCCAATTACAAAATTCCTGAGTTGGATTGCCATCAATTGGTGTTCGTGAATGGTCAATTGGAATCAAACCTTTCTAATTTCTCCGACCAGGAAGGGGTCTCAATCAATCATTTAAGCGATCAGTCTGTTGAATTAAATGGTGCCCTGGATATTAATCATAATGTTTTTACGGCCATTAACCAGGCCTTGTTCACTGATGGTTTATTCCTAAATGTCCAAAAGAATGTGAGTGCACAAAAACCAATTCATGTGGTTCATATTTCTATGGGAGAGAACTCAGGCAATCAACTAAGACATGTGATCAATATAGCTGAAGGGGCTTCTGCAGAACTTATTTTCTCTTATTTAAGTGAAGATGAACACAGCCAATTCAACAACATGGTTTTTGAGGCTCAAATTGGTGCAAATGCTGACCTCAAGGTCATCAAGCTTCAGAGCGAAAATGGTGCTTCCTTTCATATTGGTAAGGATAATGTCCAACAAGACAAAGACAGCCGTTTCAGCATCAACACACTTTGTTTGGGTGGTAAAATGATTAGAAATGATTTGGAAATTTCTGTCAATGGCTCTAATTGTGAAACCGTTTTGAATGGTGCCTACGTATGCAATGCAAATCAACATGTAGACAACCATACAGTGGTTGATCATAAAGTGCCAGATTGTTACTCAAACGAATTGTACAAAGGTATTTTGGCAGACCAATCGACAGGGGTTTTCAACGGCAAAGTTTTCGTGAGACCTGATGCCCAAAGAATCAACGCATTTCAGAGCAACGGCAACATTCTATTGAGTGATGAAGCCACCATAAATACCAAACCGGAATTGGAAATTTATGCGGATGATGTGAAGTGTAGTCATGGCACAACTACAGGACAGTTAGATAAAGACGCCATCTTCTACCTCCGTGCTCGTGGACTATCAGAACAATCTGCAAAGAAGCTTTTGGTAAGGGCCTTTGCTGGCGAAACTGTTGAGAATATTTCCAATGAAACACTTAGAAATTGGGCCGCAAACTTGTTGGACGCTAAATTCGACACACTTTAAATGGTGATCACCCCAAACATAGAGGTCATTCGCGAACAGTTCCCCATTTTGAAGCGGGAGGTAAATGGTAAACCACTGATTTATCTGGACAATGGAGCCAGCTCCCAAAAGCCATTGAGTGTTATCAAAGCTCTGGATGACTATTACAGTCTGGACAATGCCAATATTCATAGAGGCGTGCATTACTTGAGCCAGGTGGCAACAGAAGCTTATGAAAAGGCTCGAAAAAAAGTACAAGGCTTTGTCAATGCCCAATTCGATCATGAGATTATTTTCACAAAAGGTACCACAGACAGCATCAACTTAATTGCTGCCACATTTCCTTTGAAATCAGGAGATGAGGTTCTGATAAGCGCCATGGAGCACCACAGCAATATTGTGCCCTGGCAAATTGCCTGTGAGAAGTCTGGCGCACAACTTAGAGTGATGCCCATCAACCACAAAGGTGAACTGATTCTGGATGAGGCGCTTGACATGATCAATGAACGCACTCAAATATTGGCCATAACGCATGTTTCAAATAGTTTAGGGACCATTAATCCTATCGAAAAATTGATTGCCAAAGCACGTGAAATGGCTTGCAAAACTTTGATTGATGGTGCGCAGGCCGTTCCCCACATGAAAGTGGACGTACAGGCTTTGGATTGCGATTTCTATGTATTCTCTTCTCACAAAATGTTTGGTCCAACGGGGGTTGGTATTTTATATGGAAAAGAGTCAGAATTGAATGCCTTACCTCCGTATCAGGGAGGTGGCGACATGATTAAGACTGTGACTTTTGAGAAAACAACCTACAACGAATTACCGCATAAATTTGAAGCTGGCACACCACACATTGCTGGCGGAATTGGTCTGGGTGCAGCCGTTGACTTCATGACAGAAACAGGTTTTCAATTCATTGCAGAACAAGAAAAGAAACTTCTGAGTTACGCTACAGAACAACTGCGATCCATCGATGGACTAAGAATTATTGGACAGGCTGAGCACAAAGCATCAGTCATTTCGTTTTTGGTAGACGGCACCCACCCTTACGATCTTGGGATGATTTTGGACAAACTAGGTATCGCCATTAGAACGGGGCACCATTGTACACAACCACTCATGGACTTTTTCAACATTCCTGGAACGTGCAGAGCCAGTTTTGCGCTTTACAATTCACTTGAAGAAGTAGACCTTTTAGTTGAAGGCATTCAAAAGGCAGCTATGATGTTGCGCTAGAAACACTCGGCTTTGAAACCAACTATTCCTGATCTAGCACCTTGTTATCCTCACTGATGGCATCAGGTTGACGCTTAAGAATCTGATAAGCTATTACGCATCCAATGGCCCCAACTCCCACGCTAATCAATACACCTTTGATCATGCCATCCATTTCGGATTTCACTTCAATGGTCCCATTCTCAACCAAATTTGGAAGTATCAGGAAGCCTACCAGCAGAACCGGGATATAATAACTTGCTGCTCCAATGAAACCCCAAAGTCCTTTACTTAATTTTTTCTCTTCAGCCTTTTTAGTGAACATCTTCACTACGGCTATCATAATCAATATCTCAATCATATTAGACTTTTATATTAGCTTATTCTATTACCCGTACAAGATATAAATTTCGTTCTACTTTAATTCAACATACCTAAGAGCATAAAAAAGCGGTGACCATCCGAAGACAATCACCGCTCAATAAGTGTTAAATCAAGCAGCTATTACTTAGCCACTGTCATTTTCTTAGTTAATCTTTCATCGTTAGAGTTCAACACAACAGTATACATTCCGTTGGCCAACTCACTAGTATTGATATTGATAGTAGATCTACCTGCACCAAACCCAGTGTAAGTATCATGGCTTACCAACTGACCAAACTGGTTGTAAATGCTCACCATAACGTCTGATCCATTGTTCAAATGAAAAGCAATTGTTGCATTGTCCTGAACCGGATTAGGGTAAATCTTGGCAGTCAATAATTGCGTGTTATCATTATTCACACCTGTTACCAATGACGCTATGGTAGATTGATACACCTCAAAAGTGTTCTCATCCTGAACCCAAACAACTACACCTAAATCAGAGAATTCTTCAACCGAGTGCTCAATCGCATGGTTAATGGCATCACTTGCATTAGAAGGTAATCGGTAGTTCCCCTGGAAGGTATAAGTCTGTGAAGCTGTTTGCTGAACACCAGACTGTAATTGACTGATTGGATCACCATCTTCGTCCGGCAACATTTTTTTCATCACATGAGCAAACTCAGTCTCACCGTTAGAACCAGTGTTATTGAAAGTTTCGTATTCAATTACTGCCATGTGAACCACCAGGTCTGTACTTGGCAAAGTTTCAACAGGATCGATATCAACATCTACGTTAATAGTCTGGTTGTTGATTGAATACGTAGCAGTCAAATCAACAAAAGCAGGTACAGCATAAAAATCATCGAATAATTGTTGAGTCATGCTAGAGGCATTGTTATCCCAACCACCATCAACTTCCAATCTTGGAATAGAGTTGATGCCATAGTATTGTCTTCTATTGGTACTCTCATCAGTACAGTATGGATCTCCAGTACCTGGGAAGCTCGACTGATACTTCACAGAAGTGTATTTTCCAGCATTACCAGAAGTAGCAAAAATGCCTTCAAGGTTCATATTTCCAGCTACACATGGTCCACACGTAGAACTTGTAAATGTTTCGTACAAAGGAATTCTTTGTGTGAAGTTATTGAAGACCTCTACTGGTCCACTTGCAACATCATTGCTTGTATTCGCATCAGTATTTCCATTAATATTGGACGCCCAAACTTCAACAGTATAACTACCCGTTGCGGTTGCGTTCCAAGGTGTTCCGTGCGTGAAAGTATACGTATCAAATGGTGCCACATTTAAACCTGTTACATTCTGAGTAACTGTTGCGCCTCCATTTACAGAGTAATTAAGATCCATTGAGTTGATGTTGGCAGAACCAAGATTCATTAACTCACCCTCAATATCAAATGGTGCGTTGGCAATCAATTGATACTGACCTGTTGTCATTGCAACACCAGCCACATCCTCAGTTGGCTGAGTTCCATATATAAAAGTGTAGTAGAAGTTGTCTACTGCTGTAGGATCCGTATCGGACTGGGTATCCACATTTGGAGAGCCTGCCACTGAAATAGCAGTAGATCCGTTGATTTGGATTCCAATAGACTTACTTACCGAGCAAGCATTTCTCATGTCCACTACGTGGATATTGTCAGTACCTTCTTCCAAAACAATGGCCCAATATGCCCAACAGCTTGTACTGCTTGGATTAGAAATAGAGGTCCAAAAAATCCAGTGTTGCTGACTTCCCGCACTTCCGAAAGTTTTTGTCAGTACCTCATCGTTACTTCCTGTCATTTGGAAATCACCCCATGCACACACAGAGTTATCCGGAATAGATGCATCTGGTAATGCAGCAGATGCTACAGCTGGAGCAGCTCCAGGAGAACTACTAAACGTTAACACACCTGTAGAAGATATAGAGTAAGATGTTACAGGTGCACCATTAAAATTAAACGTAAACGGAATAGTTTGTGAGCTCGACCATGTTGGAGAAGCACTTGTAGTCAAGATTGATGTCCAACCAGCGCTAGCGCCAGGATATTCATCATCCATGTTTAAGCCTCCAGGGTTTCCAGGCGACACGCTCGGCAAGTAATAATACTGGCTAAAGCCCATCAAACCAAGGGATAATCCTATCGCAAGGGTAAAAATTTTCTTCATAGTTCTTTTCTTTATTGTTGAGATTTAAGTCTAAAATAGGTTTTTCAGACCTGAAAACAGAAACCTTTTTAATCAAAGTATTGGTTTCTTAACAGAGGGTGTTAAGATTTCAACCTTTTGTTTTGGTTACCTTTTGAGCATATCTACATAAAAAGGAAAAACCTTATGAAAACGATCTTGTCCTTTATTGTTTTGATCTTGTCGACTGGTTCATCCAAATCACAGTTAGATGAATTATCTCGGAATTCCGGAGTCAGCACAAGTTCTACTAAATATAAACTGGTTAAAGCTGATGTTTTTGATGTGACCTTGCAAATTCAGGCTTACACTAGTTGCTCATCTCCCAACTTTCCGAGCCAGTTAATCACCATTGATAGTGCGATACAACAAGCTGCTGCATTTCTGGAAGACAATGGTGTTGAGCCTTCCAATCAGTTTATTAATTACATGTCGTACACCGGGGTTTCGCAGAAGAAATTCGGCTATGCCACAGTAGATCAGTGGGGCAACCCTATAAACCAGATTTCACAATCATTCATTGAGATTTCCTTTACTTTAAAAGATGTGAAAGATTTATTTGCGCTACGATATCGACTTGAACATGCTGAATGGCTTAAAAATTTTTCAGCAAAAGGAAGGGTCTCCGAGGAGAAAAAACGTGAGATGAAAGACAGATTGATGGAGGAATGCGTTGAAGATAACTACCAGACTGCGCGAGCATTATGTAAAGCACAAAATAGGAAACTGGGTAAAGTGGAAAGCTCCAGTATTTATAACTATGATCAGTATACCTACCCTCAGCCGACAGCTGTCAATCGGAACGTCTACAATACCAACCTAAATGCTCCAAGGTTTCAACTTACACTGGAAAAAACGAAAATCAGCTACACCGTGAGTACAACATATCGTTTTAAGAATGAATAAAACGGGATGGCTCTGTAAAAACCATCCCGCTTTCCTTATTTTTTATCGAGAGCACCACTGTCCACAAGCACCTGAAAAGCGTCATGCATGGTCTCTTGCAAAGGTCTGTAATTGGCGTTTAACGATTGGATGCTTTTAGAGTTATCCGCTTTCCACTCATGATTCACGTTATTGCTCACAAATCGTCTGGTGAGGGTTTTGTCCAGCATTGGCCCCAATAACCAAACTAACCATTTGGGAGCAGCTTTCTTTGGAAGCGGGTAATCCTGTCCGAACTTTTCGTTCAGAATCATGGCCATTTCATAGAAATTGGTATTGTGTCCACTGGCAATATGTCTGCCTTCTGCGTTTGGTGTAAAACCAGCATTGAAATGAATGTCAGCCAAATCTCTGACGTCAACCACACCAACCCCTAATTTTGGAGCTCCCGATTTAAATGTGCCATCCCCCATTTGTTTCAAAATGTTGAAACTTTCAGAGGTGGTTGCACCAGGGTTTAGAAATGGACCCAAAACAAAGCTCGGGTTTATTGTGATCAAATCCCATCTATCCTGCGCGCTAACAATTTTCCAGGCTTCTTTTTCCGCCACAGTTTTCGAGTAATAATAAGGCTGGTAGCTCAAAGATGAAGTTGTATTCCAAACTTCTTCAGTTAGTTGACCACCGGGCAAATTGGCACATTCAGACGCATCCGTGTAGATAGCTGCACAACTACTGGTGAGTACCACACGCTTTACAGAAGGCGTTTGATTGGCTTGTTCCAACACATTCTTGGTGCCGTTTAGTGCAGGATCTATCAATTGCTTCTGTGGATCATCCACATTAGAAATAAAGGGAGAGGCGGTGTGAAACACCAATTCGCAATCCTTCATAGCTTCTGCATATGACCCATCCTGCATAAGGTCAGCTTTAAAATACTTGATACTTCCCGAGGATTCAGATGCAATTCGATCCAAATGTTGTGTTTTTTCTTTTTTATCTGGGTTTCTAACTGCTGCATGGACAGTAAATCCTTCTTCAAGAAGTTTTTTTACCAACCATCCTGCCACATAACCTGTAGCGCCGCTTACCATTACTGGTTTTGATTTATCTATTGTCATAATTGTATGATTAATCGAGTTTATATTGTTTTAATAATCTGTTTTTTACTTGAGTTTTCATGTCATAGCTTTCAGTCAAAAGTGCCCTTGTAGCCACACCATCCAACACAATGAGAAGCAGTTCAGCCTCAAGCTCAGGTGCTTCATATCCCAAATCATTAAAGGCCTTTGACGACAAGCTCAGCATTTGTTCAGTAATATTTTCGAGATGTGTTCGTCTTTGCCATTTGAGTGTATAAATGAGGCGCCAGAAATCGTATTCTGATTCATCAATTGAAAAGGGCAGTTCTATGATTTGTCTGAGGATGTCTTTAGGTTGAGATTCATTGGCGATCTTGGCATAAAATGCCGCAACGCGTTCTCCTCCATATTCCAGGATGGCTTTTAAAAGACCGTCTTTGCTTCCAAAATGTCTAAAAATAAGTCCTTCGGACACACCGGCGGTCTTTGCAATTTTACTGGTTGGAGTGGCATCAACCCCATCTTCAGCGAATAACTGAAGGGCCGCATGAATGATTTGAAGTTGTCTTTCTGTCATAAAAGTGAGTAATCACTCACAAATGTAACGCAAAAAATTCATTCAACAAATTTTTTACTAAAATCAATTGGTTTTAGAGTATCTACTATTTCTTCGGGTGCCGCTGAATTTCCTCTCTTCTGAATGTTTTGGAACGATGATCTTCCAATTCATACCGTGGTTCTATTATTATCCCAACTATGGGAAT
This sequence comes from Bacteroidia bacterium, assembly GCA_030433115.1. Classification (GTDB taxonomy): domain Bacteria; phylum Bacteroidota; class Bacteroidia; order Flavobacteriales_D; family JAUILH01; genus JAUILH01. Next base: position 16,888 of record JAUILH010000003.1, read on the forward strand.
TTGATCCTGTTCCATGACAAAATCATGTATTACAGTCTTGTCAGATGTCACCTTAATGTCGGCCTTCTTGAGTTCATTATACCCGATATACTTTACCAGAATTTCATAATCTCCGGGGGCGACATTGAACACATATCTCCCATCCAGGTCTGTTTGGGTGGCTGCCTTTTGTACACCATTTTGCGTCAAGTATACCACAGCAAATGGAATTAGTTCTCCAGAATCAGCATCTTTCACAGTCCCTCGAACCTGTCCCACGGCAGTTTGCTTTTTGTAGACAGCAACATCACTGTTTGGCAAGCTACGGCAGTTTGAAGCATTGACAAACAAGCCACTTCCAAATACAAAAAACAATATGGCTGCAAACCGGGCCAAAAAGGTCTGGTAACTCATTCCTGTAGAATTGTCTACCCCACAATGGACCGCTTCATTTCTCTTTTGAGCATAGACCTTCTTAAGACAGAGTTCGCAAAACCGACTCTCTTTTGATTCACCTTCAAGGTTTTCCCAGTTCTTTTCAGGGCAAGGATATGTAACTTCAGACATCTTGACGATTTACTTAAAGGATGCTATTTTCATAGTCATTCCACAAATCAATCCTTTCGAATGATGAGTTGTTTCATGATCCAACCTTTATCCGTTGCGATTTGAAGTATATAACTCCCGTTACTCAACTCTTGAATATTCAAAATTCTATGGTTTAACTGAGCTGACTCAAGGAGTCTTCCAATAGCATCATACACCTGAACCTGATTGATCACTCCGTCATAATTGATCTGAAGCTGTCCTGTGTGATTCGGGTTTGGGAACATGGTCACCAGCTTATTAAGTTCAAGCTCTTCTATTCCAACTCCTGTAACGGCGTAACATGCGGACGTATCGGCACAAAAACCATCATCCACCACTACTGCATAGTTGCCGTTTGCGGTCGCCATATAACTTTGGGCATTGGCACCACTGATGGGTAAAAGACCATTGTCACAATCGAGCCACTGGTAACTGGCACCTGAAGTATTTGCTGTAAGCGTAACCCCACTTACCATAACACTTGTATCAACTGTGTTGATTGTTAAATCCAATGTTACAACACTGTCGCACCCAACAGAATTAACCAAAGTATGCGTGGCTGTATTATTGGACGTGTTGTAGGTATTGCCATCAATCCAAACCAAAGAGTCACAGACCACCTGAACATCAGTTGCGGTAGTTGGTCCATTCACCTGAAGTACTAAAGTGTCTGTAATTAAACACTCAGTATCCCATCCATGGCTGATACTGCGGACAATGTTATAATTTCCTGCAATCGTGTAGATATGACAAACACTGTCTCCCGTTGAAACATTTCCATCACCCCAATCGGTGGAAATGGTAGGATAAAGTACGTCTTCGTCATACATTTTATGTACCAAAACAGAATCTGTTGAATCTAATTGCACACAAACATTCGACCCGGCACAAATGGTATCCATAGACAGGGTATTTTGAAAAGACGTATAAGAGACGATTGGTTCTAACAAATAATCGTAATTCCAGCCATTGGGAGGACTTCCGGAGGTAAATGCCGGATCCGTTGTTTGATTATACCACCGAACGTATGATGCCCCTGTCTGGTCATCAAAATACACTGCACTCAGTGCTTCTAAGTTGCCATCCTCTCCGGAAAAACTATTTCTGGTAATCCCAACCGGCTCTGTAGTGCCCGAGCCATCAAATGCCACATAAAAATCGCTGCTTACCGTCACCGGTGCAGGGAACGTGACGCATCTTCTAAAATCGGTATAAGGTACCCCTGAACCAAGCGGAATCACATCCCCTACCGTTGCCAATGCAGTTCCCGGAAGATCGGTGACACCATCTACATCATATAAGTGAACTTGTACCTGAGCGGGCGAACTCCCAGATGTAGCAGTATAAGCGTAATAACAAACGCCGTGCACATCTATGGTAGTGGGGGCTTCAAAACGTTGAGCTACCTGCACATAAAGATCGGCTTGAGAACAAGCCTGTGCTTCTGCAACACTGGTTTTTGAAACCGCGTATTTGAGCGTGTCTGTACAAGTATGTTGGGCATGAGACTGAAAACCAGTCACCAACAAAAGGCATGGTAGAATTTTTTTCATAGGACCAAGGTTGTAATGGATTTTGAAACTAAATATAGAAAATCCCCTTTAATCAGTACCCCACTTTGGTTCGAACACGTTGAATCACCTGTTGAGCAACTTCTCTCGCTTTATCAGCACCCTTACTCAAAGCCTCATCTAAGATCGATTTATTCTCCATCAAATGGTTGTATCGCTCTCTTTGAGCACCAAATTTATCCAACATCAGTTCGTACAAAGCCTGTTTGGCATGACCGTATCCATAACCGCCTGCTTCATAATTGTTTCTCATCTCAGCAGTCTGGCTGTCATCTGCTAAAAGACGGTAAAGTGCAAACACATTACACGTGTCAGGATTTTTAGGATCTTCAAGAGGTGTACTATCAGTTTCAATGCTCATAATTTGCTTTCGCAACTTCTTTTCCGGGAGAAAAATATTGATGAAATTGTTTCTGGACTTGCTCATCTTTTCTCCATCGGTTCCGGGAATGAGCATGGTTGATTCGTTGTGCTTCACTTCAGGAATCACAAAAATATCGCCCAATTCATTGTTCATTCTTCTCGCCACATCTTGTGTAAACTCCAAATGTTGTTTTTGATCTTTTCCAACAGGCACATAATTGGCATCATACAACAAAATGTCCGCGGCCATTAAAACAGGATAGGTGAACAAACCTGCATTAACATCCTGAAGCCTATCTGATTTGTCTTTAAAAGAGTGCGCCAAATTCAAACGAGAAAAGGGAAAGTAGCAACTCAAATACCACGTTAACTCGGTACATTCCACCACATCACTTTGTCTGTAAAAAACTGTTTTTTCCGGATTCAGGCCAAATGCCAACCAGGTAGCGGCTACACTGTATGTGCTCTCTCTCAATTCTTCTCCATTTTTGATTTGAGTAAGCGAATGCATATCTGCAATGAACAAAAAAGAGTCATTATCGGGAGATTCAGACATATTTATTGCAGGAATAATTGCGCCTAAGATATTTCCTAAATGGGGCGTCCCTGTACTCTGAATGCCGGTGAGAATTCGTGCCATGTGTTAAAATTTGCGGCTAAAGTTACAAGTTTCTCGGAATGTTTGAGATTCAAAAAATGACCTTGATTCTATTTAGATAAGATGTGTAAATTTGGACAAAACTCGAATTATGCATATCGATAAACAGGTCTTTACTTTCCTTCAAAAAATCAAGAAGAATAATAACCGTGAGTGGTTTACGGAGAACAAATCTGAGTATGAAAAGGCGCATCAAAGTATGATTGTCTTTGCAGATGATCTGTTAACTGAAATGGAAAAATTTGATGACATTGAAACCGTATCTGGCAAAAAAAGCCTGATGAGAATCTACAAGGATATTCGATTCTCAAAAGACAAAACACCTTACAAAACGCATTGGGGTGGTGGGTTTAAACGCGCCACTGCTGCCAGAAGGGGAGGTTTCTATTACCATATCGAGCCAGGAAATTCATTTGTTGGAGGAGGTTTTTGGGGGCCGAATAAGGACGACCTCCACTTGATTAGACAACAAATTGAATTGAATGCAGACCCTTTAAGAAAAGTCATTAATTCCAAAGCCTTCAAATCTAGTTTTGGTGAATTGAAAGGTGAGCAACTCAAAACGGCTCCAAAGGGATTTGACAAAGAACACGCCGATATTGATTTGTTGCGTTATAAGCAATTCCTGATCAGCACAAAGTTGGACGATAAGGACTTGATGAGCGATCAAGGATCAAAAATAGTGGCCAAACATTTCAAAGCCATGTTACCATTCTTTGATGTAATGTCTGAGTATTTGACGACTAACCTAAATGGTGAGTCAACCATAGATTAATTACCAGGTATACCTAATCGAAAAAGCCGCTCCGTAGCCAATTCCATTATAAGCACTTAGAAATCCCCACATTGGACGAATGTCAAAACTCATTTGAATGGGGGCGCCCAATTCGTTGAAATCATATTCAATTCCTAATTGACCACCAAGACTGATGGTTGCACCATTGTTTTCAGAGTAGATTTTGTCGGAATACAAACCCACTTGTCCGCCCAAACCTGCGTACCAGTTAAAACCGTCTTCAATATTCCAAACCCACTGATAAATCCCTGTAACTCCAAGGTGACTGTAACGGCTGTTATTTCTATTGTATCCTCGCCACCCCAGGTCCAACTCCAAACGATTGGCATCTCCTAGTCCGTGCTGGTATGACAGCTCACCTCCGGAACCATAATTTCCTGCACCACCTCTAATCCCAAGAGCATGCGAATTCACCTGAGCCCTCATCTGACCCAAGCATAAAATCACCAACAAACTTGTTAAAAATCCTTTCATACTAATTATTATAGGTACTGTCCTAGAATTTGGTTGTTGTAGTGCTTGATAGTCATTTCGACCAGCGCGGAGAAATCTCCACTACATAAGGACCAGAGATTTAGCTCCACTGATTTTCAATTCTCGACTTAGCTCGAAATGACCTTGTTAAGCAACCAAATTCTAGGACAGCGCTTTATCATAAAGACAAAGTTAGTATTATTTCCAGCTCGTTTCGATTGCATATATTTGCGCGCGCATGAAATTTTTACTGGCTCCATTCAGGCTGTTGTACAAAGTGTATTTTGGGATTGTTTTTTACCTCTCCCTCATTATTATGTACCCTGCTTTTTGGGTAACTACCAGACGAGAAGAGTGGTATCCAGCCTGCTTTAAACTGAAGCGAATATGGGGGCAGATTTTGCAAATTTCCCTGTTCATCTTTATCAAAAGAGACTACAAAGCGCCTTTGCCAAAAGGACCATTTATTATTGCCTGTAACCACAGCTCCTATTTAGACATTGTGTTCATGTATCGCGTAATCGATTACCGCTTTATTTTTTTAGGGAAAAAGGAATTATTGAAGTGGCCATTGTTCAATCTGTTTTTTAAGACCATGGACATTGCTGTGGACAGAAAGAACAGAGTAAAAGCCGCTAAATCTCTGGTGAGGGCTAGAAATTATATAGACGATGGCTACGCCATTTCAATTTTCCCGGAAGGAACCATTCCGGAAACTGCCCCCGTGATGAAGCGATTTAAAGATGGTGCTTTCAAGTTGGCAATTGACAAACAAATACCCATTGTTCCAGTTGCATTTCTGAATAATTGGAAGTTGTTTTCCGATCCTTCACAGCCTTTTGGACCGGCCTCACCTGGTGTTTCGAGGGTGATTATTCATGAAGCGATTGAAACTACCGGGAAAACTGATGAAGATTTGGTAACTTTGCGTCAGAAATGCTTTGATCTTATTCAAGGCTCAGTTGCGAATTATAACTGCAATGACTATGACCGTTAGTGAAAAAGATGTTGACCGAATAGCTGAATTGTCAAAGCTTCAGTTTGATGATGCTGCTAAAACTGCCGTTCAGCAAGATCTCAATAAGATTATTGACTTCATTGGCAAGTTGGATGAACTGGACACCGACCAGGTGGAACCTCTGTTATTCATGACGGATGAAGTGAACGTACTGCGCGCCGATGATGCAAGAACAGACATCACGCAGAAAGAAGCACTCAAAAACGCCCCTCAAAAAGACTCTGATTATTTCAAGATTCCTAAAGTATTGGGATAAACGCTTAAGACTTCAGGCAAATCAGATAATCAATTCTGATCAGTTTATTTTATGGATTGAGTTACATTCAACAAAAAATCACTCATGAAAATAAGTTTGTTGTTGTGCTTCTTTATCCCACTACTATCTCTTGGTCAAACCTACAAAAAAGCGAAAGGTTTATCTGATGAGGAATTTGTAAGCCTGGTATTCCCGGACCTGGAGGTTTATGAAGCCATTTATTCGGGTAGCTGGGGAGGATCACATAAAATACTGGTCACCTATTTAGAGGATGAAGACTTCAAATCAGCGTACCTATTGAGTCAAGCAAAAAAACGCCGATATGAGCTCATTGATTTTCCATACGAATTTGGAATGGGCGTTTATCCACGTACTTCAAATATTGATACCGTTCTTTTTCAGGATTGTGACAACGACAAGGTTACCGACATGTTAATTATTGAAAATGGTATTTGGCGTTGTAGAGTTGAAATTGAAGAAGAAAATCCGGAGACAGGTGAGATAGAGGTATTTGAAACGGGTGCCTCTTGTGAGGTATGTGCCTATTCTGTTTTCTCGGTCAAAAACAACAAGGTAGAAGTGATTGCAGGGGATGAAGACATTGACTGGAATTGTGATAAAGCACTGATTTTTGAGGCAGTGCGTCAGGAAATCGAAGACAGGGAAAAGCAATAAAAAAGCCGTTCCTAATCAGAACGGCTTTTATCAATCTAACTAGTTTCTTTAGCAGAACTCATCAAATGCGGCCGTTAAATTTTCTGCTATCATCTCTGCAGGTCTGCCCTCAATGTGATGTCTCTCAATAAAGTGAACCAACTTCCCGTCTTTAAACAAAGCCATGGAAGGTGACGACGGAGGGTAAGGCAACATATATTTTCTCGCCTGATCAACCGCTTCTTTATCTACACCAGCAAATACGGTTAATAAATGGTCTGGGACTTTAGCATTTTCCAGGGCCATTTTAGCTGCCGGACGTGCATTGGCTGCAGCACAACCGCAAACCGAATTCAGAACAACCAAGGCAGTGCCTTCCTGTGCGTTAATGGCTTGATCTACGTCATCCGCCGTCAACAATTCTTTGTATCCTGCTGAAGTTAAATCAGCTTTCATTGGAGCTACTAATTCTGGTGGGTACATATATTTTGTGTTTTTAATTCTTGTTAATACAACAAAGCTACGAACTTAGAAGATACGATTTGTCATTTTAGCGTTTGCTCTGAAAAAATGCCTTGACGATCGCTCCACATTCCTCCGCCATAACACCACCTTTAACCTCTGTTGTTGGATGTAGGACAGATTCATTCAATCGTGCATACCCCCGCTTTTCGTCTGAAGCACCAAAGACAATCCGGCCCACCCTGGTCCAAAAAGCAGCGCCTGCGCACATCACGCAAGGCTCCAAAGTAACATACAGTGTACACTTGTCCAAATACTTGTTTTGAAGTGCATCCGCCGCCATGGTGTAAGCCTGCATTTCTGCATGAGCCGTGAAATCTGTCAATTGCTCGCTCAGGTTATGGGCTTTCGCAATGATTTTGTCTTTATAGACTACCACGGCACCGATTGGAACCTCATCTTTTTCAAGCGCCTTTTGAGCTTCTAAAAAAGCCTGATTCATGAAATGTGCATCCTTCTTGTCCTGATCTATCATCTCCTCATTATTCTGATCATGAACAAATTTCTTAAATTTATGGAGTTATGAAACATTTTTTGCTCCCGTTCTCATTATTGGTACTACTTGGGTTTTCTGCCTGCAACAAAGACAAAGGCGATGATCCCACACCACCCCAATCCAGCACTCCCCAATTGGTCATCAAATTCAAGTTTGATTCTACTCAAGTGCGTTTAGATAATTTTGGGAATCCTGCTAACGTACCAGCTGGCAATGCCGCGCAATCCCCGGTTTTTCATGGCATCAGTGCCCACTATATTGAATTGGCACCAGATCAATGGACTCAACTTGGAGATGGAGACATTGTTTTTCAAGGAGCAGAAACCACTGCCGGAGGCAATTCGGCTGTTGACTTTGACCAGGCGACCACCGTAAATGAAGGTGAGACTTTTTTGAGTATTCCCATTAGCAACCTTACCCCGGGAACTTACGAATGGATTCGAGTCTCTTTGACCTACCAAAACTATGACATTAAATATGAGTCTTCTGGTTTGAATTTAACGGGTAGGTTATCCTCTTTTGTTGGCTTCAACACTTATATCAGTAACTACACCATCGATCAACAAAACGTGGCTGTAAATGCCAATAAGCTTCAAGGGTATTGGGGCTTTGAAACGGTAGGACAAGTATTTGAAGGGCAAAGTCCCGCTACCACTGTTCCCAATCCCATTTCCAGCACCTCTCCCATTCCTGCGGGTTCTTGTGTGGTGACTGGTTCATTTAGCTCCCCTCTTCAGATTACAGGTAATGAAACAGAAAACATTGAATTGACCTTAAGCTTGTCTACCAACAATAGTTTTGAATGGGAAGATGACGATATGAATGGTATTTTTAATGTGCCTCAAGATACAGTGGTTGATATGGGGCTCAGAGGCTTGATTCCTATCATAAATTAAGTATTGAATGTCCTCCAAAATTCACAATGCACTTGCGCCATATTTTGGAGACATTAGATATCTCAATCCATTATCCGGAGGAGACATCAATGAGGTATATTCTTTTGAGAGCAACGACATTAAATACTGCCTAAAAGTTAATGATGCGCTTAGTTTTCCCGGCATGTTTTCCGCTGAAGCCAAAGGGCTCGATCTACTGAGGGCATCCAATAGTTTCAGAGTTCCAAAAGTGATCCAACAATTCGATTCGGATGAACAAAGCTTCCTGGTACTTGAGTTCATCCATTCAGGTCGAAAAGATAAACACTATGCAGAACGATTTACGAGGAATTTGTACGAACTTCATAGCCAAACGCACGCACACTTTGGACTTGATCACGACAATTATATCGGCTCTATTCAACAAAAAAATACGTCTTGCGATACCTGGGGAGAGTTTTACGGAGAAATGCGTCTAAACACTCTTGCAAGAATTTGTTTTGATCGTGAACTTTTATCACACCGACATATCGCTCAACTCAATACCTTGTGCCTGCAACTCAATGAGATATTTCCTCAAGAAGCGCCTTCCTTACTTCACGGTGATTTGTGGGGAGGCAATGCCATGTCCACAATAAACGGCAATGCTTGTATATATGATCCGGCAGTGTATTACGGTCACCGAGAAATGGATTTAGGTATGATGAAGCTGTTTGGTGGATTTGAAGACGCCATTTTTGATGCCTACCAGGCCATAGCGCCTTTAGCTCCGGACTGGGAAAACCGCATTGAATTGACACAGCTATATCCGCTAATGGTTCATCTGATTCTGTTCGGACGATCCTATTTTCAACCAATTGATAAAACCCTTCGGAAGTTTTAATTCTTTCGAATGAAAAAATCTATCTTTAGGCAAAACAAAAACAATGAAAAAGACATTTATTTTAACGATGGCACTATCCGCAATGGCGTTAGTTTCTTGTGGGGATGATAAAAAGGATGAGGATTCTGAAGAATCAAAAAAAGAAACTAATGAGCAAAAAGTAGCCAAAATTGCTTGTGGTTGTGCAGAAGAAGGTCTAAAAGTATTAGATGGGGAAGACGCTGCGAGTATGGAGGGCATGCAAGCAGTCCAAGAGGCATATATCGACTGTGCTATGGAACATATGGAAGAGATGAAAAAACTCCAAATCGACAATGATAAAATGATGAAAGAAATGGAGAAAATGTGCCCAGACGCTGCCAAAGCTATGGAGAAAATGAGAGAAGCCATGTAGGCTATTTCAGACTTGAAAAAACTCAAAAGCCATGATGAAATTCATCATGGCTTTTTTATTGTATCTACTTAACTAAGTCTACAAATTCTATGACTTCCTGGGTAAATTTTTCCCATTCATTGTCCATTGGCGAATGTCCGGATGACTCGAAAATAACCAGCTTCTTCTGTGCAGAGGATACTTCATTATAGGCATCCACGCCTAATTGTGGTGGCACTACAAAGTCATATTTCCCCCATAAAAACAAACAGGGAATCGTGACTTTGTGCAACTCATCGGTCATCGACAATTCTTCCACCTCATTCAATAAATTGGACGTGGCATTGCCCGATATCCCACTAATTATGGGATTGGTTGGTCCAAAGAACAAACTATTTGTTATGCCTCCGGAAGACGAGCTCAAAATTCCATCATTTCGCAAATATCCCTCTGCTTCATAAGCTTTCGAGTTGATCTCACCACCTTGATCGACAGAGATGTTATTAGTATCTATGGCGCTCGCCCAATCCAGAATTGCCTGCCACTGATCCACAGAATTTCCGGCTGCAATTTGTGTGTTTGCCTCAGCAATGAACATCCTTGTGGCATCTTTATTTAATTTGGGGATATCATGTGCTCCATCAGCTTCAATCCAAGCCTTCACATTGTCCTGAAGCCTTTCAGTAATCATATACTTAGCCGTTAATGTGCCTCCCCAGGAGTGTCCTAACAAAACTATGCTCAAGTCCTCTCCATATTTAGCCTTCATCACCTTCACTACGGCATCCAAATCATCTACCATTTGTTCAATGTTTACATGACTGGCGGCATACTGTCCATGACTCATGCCCTGACCTCTTTGATCCCAGTAAGCCATGGCATACTTGTCTTCCAGCGCTTCAACGTACCTACCACTTCTGTATTCCAAACCATTGCCACCCGGTCCGCCGTGCACAACCAATATCATCACTTTAGAGGCAATGTTTCCCCGAATATACACCGGCATATCAGCCCCATTGTTTCGTACAAAAACTGTTTCCTGAATGGCAAGGTCATCCGCCTTTTTCTGACAAGACACCGCTGTCAATAAAATCAGTGCTATTCCCAAATATTTCATGTCGATTTCTTTTTAATTTGACTTCTTCTAATTCCCCATTTTGGGTTCCATATCATACCTAATTCCAAACTAAAGTCAGGAACCATAGCGGCGTTATAACCAAAGATGTAATGCACATTCAGCCTGGAATACAAAGCCTTATTTTTCATATCATTCTTCCCAAAATACTTGCCATATGTGAGGTAAGTTTGTGGCGAAAAATACCCTTTGGAAGCCAACGGAGCTTTCTTAACTGAACCGGACTCATCCACAACATAGGTCTCTCCAACATTGAACTGTCTCAAATAACCCAATCCGGCACCTACTCCCCAAAATCTACCTTTTGATAAGTTGTTTCGTCTCAACTCAAAATCCACAGCACTTAACCAGCCTACTTTGGTTTGAGGGTGTGCGTAAACCGACATAGATGGTACAATTATTCGACTCTTCAAAAGCTCCTTGGTTTTTCGTTTCTTCTCTTTGAGCACTGAGATGTGCTTCAAATGATACTCGGTTCCGATTTTTACTCCGGGATGGGTCGCAAAGTTGCCAAAATAAGACACTGAAACTGGCATCACCGTTTGCCGGTCATCTTGAGAAATTGCAACACCAGAGCCCATTACAAGCCCCAATACAATCACATATTTTTTCATTTTCCCTGCTTTTCTGTTCAACATGATTCCTTAACGCAACTTCCAATTTTTTATGCAGCTCAACATGTCGAACCAACAAAATATCTACACCAAATACTCAAAAATTTACACCAAGCCGATTTAGGAGTACATCAAAATATTCGCTAGTTTTAGGGCAAACAATTCAATTATGGAAATCAGAAAGCCTTTCAACCTTCAAAAATGGATAGACGATAACCGAGACTTGCTAAAACCGCCCGTAAGCAACAAGTGTTTGTATCCGGAAGGCACTGATTTTATCGTGATGATTGTTGGCGGACCAAATGCTAGAAAAGACTACCACTTCAATGAGTCTGAAGAGTGGTTTTATCAATTAGAAGGCGATATTATGGTTACCATTCAACAAGATGGTAAGGCCGTGCAGGTACCGATTAAAGAAGGTGAAATGTTTTTACTGCCAAGCAATATTCCTCATAACCCGGTAAGACCTGCCAATTCTGTTGGACTGGTTATTGAAAGAGTCAGAAAGGGCACAGATATGATGGACGGCCTCATGTGGTTTTGCGACAACTGCAATCACAAACTCAAAGAATTCCGGTTTCCATTGACCAATATCGAGAATGATTTCCAACCACGTTTCAAAGAGTTCTATGAGTCGGAAGAAGACAGAACCTGCGATAATTGTGGGCATGTGATGGAAATAGACGAGCGGTTTGTAGATTAAATTTTGGGCGTTCGGGCAGGCTGTACGCACTCGCTTTTACCGATTTCATGCGGAAAAGAGCTCAAACAATTGCTCCCATCCTTAACGCACTTTCGTTTTTAGTTCAGGCAAACATTTTCTGAGCATCATATGGCACGAAAATTGCCCCACTAAGGACACCAACACCATGAAACCTGCCTTTTTAGCATTCCTCATTGCTTTCTGTGCAAGTCCCATTATTTGTGGACAGTGCCCTACCCCAGCTATTCATACCATTTCAAAAAATGAGTCGTACAAAGCTTACCCACACAGGCATTATCGTCTTGAAGCCTCTGTGATGAATGCAGACAAAATTGAAGTAACACTCAACCAGAAAGTAGTAACACACTATTTCGACAGAGCGAACAACCAACTTGAGGCTTTCATGCAACTCACTCCGGGCAACAACATCATTCAAGTGACAACCAGTAATGCGTGTGGTGAGAGTACTTCACAAATTCAAATTATAAGTCTTACAGAACCATGTGCCCAACTTCCAGTAATATACCGGCAACCCAATTATGTCTCATTCGTGGAGGCCCCTCAAAAGAGAATTCGCTATCAGGTGGAAAGAGCGAGTGTGAAAAATAATGTGGAAGTAAGCTTCTTTCTCAACGGTCAGCCAATACAGGCTTATTTATCTCCCTCCCAAGTTTATGACCTGAACCTTAGCTTAAACACTGGAAAGAATCGGCTGAGTGTATCCATCAGCAACGATTGCGAAACTCTGAACAAGGAGTACCTTCTTATCAGGTGCGAGAAACCAGACATCCATAATTTCACTGCCTCAGTCAATCGTTCGGAAGAAACTATCAATGTTTTTGCAACGGTCAACCCTCAAGATAGTATTAGGCTCACAATTAATGGTGTTCAAATTTCGCATAGCATTAATGGCACCGAATTAAAAGCAAGTTCGAGAATATCTGAGGGGCGGCATGAGGTGGTAATATCTTCGGATAACCAGTGCCAAGAGAGCTCAGCAAGGAAGATTCTATCTTTTAAGCGCCAGTGCGACTCCAAACCAAAAATAACCATCGTTAATAAAAATGAACTAACAAATGGTAATACGCGCGTTGCCCAGGTCGAATTCGAAAATACCGATAACAATCATGTTTCAGTTATGAGAAACGATCAGATATATCGACAAATGGATTACCCGAACAAACATTTCGAATATACCGTCTTTCAGAGTGGACACTCAACCGTTAAAACATCATTTTTCACCGAAAACGCTTGCGGGCAAAAAGCGGTAGCCTCCGTAAAGATCAAGGCAAGTGGACAAGGTGGTGCTCCAAAAGTCAAAACCAAGAAGGATAAAACCCCTGAGGTGTCAGAAAAATGCAAAGCCAAGAGACCTTATATCACTGTTTACTCCCAGCCAAACGTAAAAAGTGCAATCATGCAACCGCAAGTCCTGACTTTCAATGTAAGTGCGCTGAAGAAGATTTACACTGAGGTCATTAATGAATCGACCGAAAAAGATCAATACATCATCTGCACCCACAATGGGCTTGTCTTGCCCATCTCCATAAAAAATGACCTTCTAGAAGTCCAGGTAAATCTGTCTGAGGGCAAGAATGTGATTGAGATAATAGCACACAATACATGCAAAGCCAAAACACAACGAAAGTATATTCAGTTATTCTATACACCCTGTGTTGGAAGTTTAAACATGACCCTAATTCCAGAAAAGACGGAGTTGGAGACGATTTATATGGAAGCCCAGTTAGATAAATTTGAGGTGGATTCCAAATACATCAGGGTAACTCAAAATGATTCCTCCATTTCATTTAAAATTACTCAAAACAAAGTTCAGATCAGTGCGCACCTGGAAGTAGGTCTAAATCAATTTAAAATCACTTATCAGGGAGAGGGCTGTGAGAAAAAAACGGCAGAGGCAAGTATTGTTCGGGAAGTGAAATGTCCATTTCCTGAAATAAAACTCCTCACACCAAAGGTCCTGACATACAATTTCGTTCAATTCAACAACCCCATATTATTTCAAGTAAAACTGAGTAACTATGCTTTATCCGACACCACTGATGACGATAGAAAAATTCAGGTACTGGTTGATCAGAAAGAAGTCCCGTATAAATACACTAAGGGTGCTGATTTGGTCACATTCTATGTTTCCCCAAGACCCGGAAGTTCGCAAACCAGAGTGTTCATACGAGTTAAAAACGACTGTTGTGAAGAGGCAAATATCTATTATACACTAAAGAATACTGGAAAAATTAATACTCCCGGAATAAGCATACCCTCACCCAAGCCCAGACCAAAGAAAATTCCTTAGCTTATTCTATTTGCGATATTCCGTTTTTAGCCAACCAATCTCCGCCATAAGTTTGTAACAAACAATTGACTTATGTATTGGTTTTTATCACAGTGTATGCGTTTGGCTATTAAAGTTTATTTCAAAAAAATAGACATTAAAGGGCTCGAAAACTTGCCCAAAGACAAGCCCATTTTATTGACGCCAAATCACCCAAGTGGATTTATGGATCCTATCTTGATTGGAGTTGTCATAAACCGACCGGTCCATTTCATTTCAAGAGGAGAATCTTTCATTAAACCCTTTCAAAGATGGTTCTTCTCTAAATTGCATATGTTGCCGGTTTACAGACCGGATAAAACTAAACACCTGGTCCACAAAAACAAAGATGTTTTTAAATCGTGTTATAAAATTCTTGAAAAAAAAGGCGCCATTATCATCTTCCCGGAAGGTTTGAGTCATATGGAGCCAAGACTTATTAAAACAAAAACTGGCGCTGCAAGAATCGCACTTGGTGCAGAAAAACAAAACAACTTTAATCTAGACGTGCACATTGTTCCCATTGGTTTAAACTACAGCAACGCGCACAAATTCAGGTCTTCGGTTTGCGTAAATATAGGGCAAAGCATTCCAGCTAAAAAGTATCAGAACTTCTACAAACAACAAGCTCAGGAGGCTGCCAGGGCACTGACAGGTGAAATCCGTCAGTCCATCATAGGCAATTCGGTTCACATTTATGACGCGCAAAGATTCAGCACCTATCAAATGCTCATCACTTCAAACATCTATGATACCCCTGACTATACCACTCATTTGTCTGCCATCAACCACCTAGACGACATAGAATTGAATGTACTCAACAAAGCACTGTACGAGCTCCACTACCTCAAAGATCAACTCAAGATACAAGAGGA
Source organism: Bacteroidia bacterium (assembly GCA_030433115.1). Taxonomy (GTDB): domain Bacteria; phylum Bacteroidota; class Bacteroidia; order Flavobacteriales_D; family JAUILH01; genus JAUILH01. The sequence continues at coordinate 32,050 of JAUILH010000003.1, forward strand.
TTATCAGAGAACCGTTCGTTGGTCCTGGCAACAAATAGGTCAAATTCCATTGGCACTACTTGGAGTTCTGTTCAACTGTATACCTTATAAATTCACCGGAATTTTCACCGATACAGTCATCAAACGTCCCGATTTTAGAGGCTCCTTTCTGCTAGTGTTTGGGTTCTTCATTTTTGCTGCATACTACCTCATATTGGGAGGTCTACTAGAAAGTATCAAGCCATGGTTCGGATTTGCTTTCATTGTTTCTTGCATATTAAGTGGGTTTGTCTGGCTCAAGCTCATCCATCAATACAGAGCCTGGAAAAGTTACCGATCCTATCAAAAATCACTTGTACATCAAACAGACCTACACAAAAGGTACTGTAGGATCAAAGTAGACATCAAAAAAATGCTGGATCAAAAAAGAACTCGAGAGGCTGCTTAACGCACTAAAGTAACGTGCCCAACCTTCTCCTGTATGACTTCAGGATGGATGTAATCCGTAAAGCGAATCTTCCAAACATACACGTCAGATGGTGACTGAATGCCTTTATAGGTGCCATCCCATCCATTGTTGAGGCTGGATGAACTAAATATCACTTCTCCCCACCTGTTGAACACCAACATCTCAAAGGTCTTGATCTCCTTTCCAAATGCGTAAAAGATATCATTCATACCGTCTCCGTTGGCAGTAAAAGCATTGGGTACATAAAGCACAGCATCAATATATACCGTTACCGTATCAGAATTTCTACATCCGTTTTGATCAACCCCATATAAAATGTAGTTGGTGAGTGTAGATGGATTAGAAACCGGATTCAGACAATCAAAACAATCCAAACTATCTGCGGGTGTCCACCAATACAAATGCGCGTTGGTAGATCCATTGAGCTGCACAGACTCACCATATTCAATGAATTTATCAGGTCCGGCATGCACTTGTGGTCCTGGGAATAAATCTACAAACACCGACACATCCGCGGAGCAACCATTGGCATTGATGACTTCAGCCGTGTAAGTAGTTGGAGTAGATGGCGTAACCAGAGTAGAATCATTGGTGGGAGAAAAAGTACCTATGACTGGTGTCCAGATGTATGAATCTCCACCCCAGGCGACCAACAAAGCTGTGTCATTGGGGCAAATTGTAGTGTCGTTGCTGATACCAGGAACAACACGATCAACAGAAACCAACACAGAATCATACAGAGTGCCACAAGCATTTGCAAATTCTGCCACATAGTAAAAATCGATTTCCGGCCACAAACTTGCTTGTGCTCCGAAAGCATCAATGTTATAGGTACTCATCCACTGAATACTCGTAGCGCCAGATGCCGTCATGGAAATGGTGTCTCCCTGACAAATGGTTGTATCGTTAGGTAGGGTAGGATTAGGCGGTGTTAAGATTACATCCACGAAAACGGAGTCTCTGATTACACAACCATCTGCCGTGGTAACATCCACAAAATACCAGGTTGGCGTTGCCGGAGATGCATCAGGATCTTGAATATTCAAGTTGCTCAAGGTAGGATCTGCCTGCCATTCATAATTCACACCTCCAAAGCCACTTATTTGGGTAGACTGTCCGATACAGATGACCGTATCTGGTGATGTACTCACTGTATTTTCATACACCTCAACCACAATAGACACCGTATCCGTACTACAACTATCATGAACAATGGCATAATAAGTAAATGTTGAGTCTGGGAATACCGTTGGGTTATAACTATTCGGATTCAAAATGTTTTGATTGGGATACCAACTGTACACATCTCCGCCATAGGCTTCCAAGTCTATACTGTCACCCGGACAAATAGGTGGTATGGCCAAAATTCCACCATCATTGATGGCATATACATCTACTATCAATTCTGCCGTGTCTGCCTCAATGCAACCAGAGGTGTCGGAAGCTATCAAAGTTACCGTATACTGGCCGGTATCGGTGTAAGTGTGGTTAGGCTGAAAATCGGTTGACGTGTTGCCATCACCAAAATCCCAAAAGTACTGGTTAGCTCCGGTTGTGTTGTTATTGAATTGATAAGAATTAGGAATACACACATAGGGCGCAGGAACACTCACTAAAGTTTGAATATTGTTAATCCCGAACTTAAATACCGCCAAATTACAATTGCTGGCATTGTTGGTTTGAGACCAGGCACCAGGAGTAGTTGGAAAGTTCGAATTCCCTCCACAACCCGCACACACCGCATGATAGACTATTCCTTTTTTATCGAAACGACTGGTACCTCCGTCTACATGGTCAGGGCTGGTACCTCCTAAAAATGTAGCGTAGAGTATGGACTGAGCCTCCTGGGACAAAACCATAAAGTAAAAATCACTGCCACTAGTTGCTAATTGTAAACCATTTGGAGTTGTGGGCAGTCCAGTTGTGGTACTCGACGGAACTGATGTGGCATTTACAGAACCTCCCCAGCCCGACCAGTAAATTAAACCACAATTGTTGACCAGAAAAGCGGTTGGCGATACATCTACCGTTCCATTACCAGTTCCAATTACGGTACTCCAGATATTTGTAGTGAGTGCATTGTCCAGTTTTTGAATGAATTGGTTCGAATTAGGATTGGTGTATAATCCGGCACTAACGGGATAAGCTCCTTCAGACACACCTATCACATAAACATCATCGTTTCCATCAATTTGTATAAAGAAAGTAAGATCCTTTGAGCCCGTGCCCAGGTAGGTAGAGCCCATCACCGTGTTTCCATTCGAACTGAACTTAGTAATGTAACCGTCAACACCTCCCAAATACGTACCATTGAGCGCTCCGGGGGTGGTATTTAAATCAGAGCTGGAAGTACCTCCGGATATGTAAATGTCTCCATTAGAATCCAACTGAATTCCAAATCCTGTATCATCTCCTGAACCACCCCAGTAAGTAGACCATGGCATGGCGGTGAGCGAAGAGTTCATTCTAAAAACAACCGCATCAAAGGCACCAGCGTTTGTCGGCTGCGGTGCATTTGCTGACACTGGAAAGTCCGCACTCTTTGTACATGAAGTCACAATTGGGTTTCCACCAGCATCTACAATGATCTCTCCTCTAAAATCGTCTCCATAAAAATACTTGATGGCATTACCAGAGTTGAGCCCGTCATTGTCGCTCCCCCCCACAAATGTGCTCCCCAAGAGAGCGGTACCATTTGCGTTGAATTTGGTCACTGCAATATCAGAACCAGCATTGTAGGCATAATAATTAGGTGTAAACCCAATGCCTCCCCCGAATACCGTTTGAAAAGCACCTGCCGTAACCGGAAAATCCGTGGATGCAGTAGTCGACAATACAAATAGATTGTCAAAATCATCAACCACTAAACTATGTGGACTTTCAACTCCTGTTCCTCCCAAATAAGTTGAGTAAACCAAATTCGATCCATCTGGCAGAAACTTTGAAATTCCTATGTCACAGGTTGGCGCCAAACCACCTGCAAAGCTCATTTGAAAAGCACCGGTTGTAACCGGATAGCCTGCTCCAAAAACAATTCCACCTGCATAGGTATACTCCTGATTGTCGTAAGTAGCTGTAAAACCCCAGTTATCCGTAGTAGAGCCTGTATAACTGGAAAAGACCAAAATTGGGTCGATTACCAAATCATAATCTTCATCATATCCTCTGGGAAATTTAAAGGTGACCTGACCATCTTTGAGTACGTACTTACACGGCACTTCCACCTGCTCTCCATCAATCATTTGGTAAGCCAGAGGCGCCTTTTCAACCATGTAGCCGAGGGAATTCTCAAGGTACAAACTGCCGTTTTTGATATACATGTTGTCATAACCCTCATAAGACAACTTAATCTCATCAGGATTTCCACCGGTAGTTACAATAAAATCGTACTTGGCATAATTGGCATACTGATATACCTTCAAGTCGATAAAGTCATACAAATCGTTGTAATATACTTCTTTGAACGCACGCACTTCAGTTGCCCACTTGTTGGGATCATTTCCAGTAAAATAATTCTCATACCAGGTACTTGGTTTCTTTTGATCCATCAGCGGATTCGGATTGGCATTCAGGAAACTGGTTCTGATTGCGTGCGCCTTGATCTCGTCTGGCATCTTATAATCTGGTTGTGCATGCGCCTCCTTCGAAAACACTGATTTTTCATAAAACAGATAAGTGAACGCATTTTTTTCCAGATAGAAATTGCCAAACTCCATCTTTGCCCGATACAGCACATTCTCGTGCCACTGACCTTTATTTTGTGTAAACACGAGCTCATCGTGCGCTCGGGTATAGTTACCCAGGCACAGCCAGACAAAGGCTATGAGCAAAATTCGTGTTCTCAAATGAACTATTTTATATCAAATATAACTCCTTAACAACGGTTTGAGAAGCTAATTGTTTCATTATTCACTAATTAACAGACGTTAAAATACAAGAAAGGTTGGGTCTTTCTTTAGGAATATGATAAAGAGATCATTTTAGGGTATAAAGTGATTGAATTATTGAGCACGAAAATTCGCGAATTAAGTTTAAATTTGTGCCTTAGGAAGAACACTATGAGCGACCCCATCAAACACGAGTGCGGTATTGCCGTACTTAGGCTTCTCAAGCCCATTGAGCATTACATTGAAAAATATGGAACGGCATTTTACGGCCTGAACAAAATGTATCTCCTGATGGAGAAACAGCACAATCGAGGACAAGACGGTGCCGGATTGGCCAATATTAAGCTCGATATGGAACCTGGTCAACGCTACATTTCCAGAAAAAGATCCATTAGTAACAAGCCCATTCAGGAGATTTTTGACTACGTGAATCAAAAATTCAGAGATCTTCAAATATCCGATCCGGATAAACTAAAGGACCCTGCCTACCTCAAAGCCAATTATGGATTTACGGGTGAATTATTTTTAGGGCATCTGAGGTATGGTACTTTTGGCAAAAACAGTATTGAAAGCTGCCATCCTTTTTTGAGACAGAATAACTGGATGACCAGGAATTTAGTGGTTGCCGGAAACTTCAACCTAACCAATGTAGATGAGTTGTTCGACATCCTGAAAAACATTGGTCAACATCCTAAGGAAAAATCAGATACGGTTACGGTTCTTGAAAAAATTGGACACTTTTTGGATGTTGAAAACGAACGGCTTTTCCAAAAGTATAAGACATTGGGATACAGCAACAAGGAAATCTCAGACCTGATCAGTAAACACATTGATATTTCGGATATTCTTAAGAACTCGGCAGAAGATTGGGATGGTGGGTATGCCATGGCAGGACTATTCGGTCATGGAGATGCATTTGTGCTGAGAGACCCTTCTAGCATTCGACCGGCCTATTATTATCATGATGATGAAATTGCCGTCGTTGCTTCTGAAAGACCTGCCATTCAAACAGCTTTTAACCTGCAGGAAGACCAGATAAAAGAATTGGATGGCGGAAACGCGTTTATCATCAGAAAAAATGGTGAGATCTCAATCAAAGAAATCAGACAACCACTTGAAAGAAAAGCCTGTTCATTTGAACGCATTTATTTTTCCAGAGGAAGTGATATCGAGATTTATTCTGAAAGAAAGCAATTAGGACACAACGTCTTTCCTCAAGTGATGGAAGCCATCAACAACGATATTGAAAATGCGGTCTTTTCTTTTATTCCAAACACAGCAGAGACTGCTTATTACGGCATGATCAAGGCAGCAGAGGATCATTTAAATGCGCAAAAACTGGAATTGATCAAAAACATGTCTGACAGACAAGATGACAATGCCATTTGGGATATTCTGAGTAAAAGAGCTAAGGTTGAAAAAGTGGCCATTAAGGATGCCAAATTAAGGACCTTCATTACACAAGATGATGATCGGGATGATTTGGTAGCTCACGTATACGACATTACTTATGGCACAATTACAAGAGGCAAAGACAATTTGGTTGTGATTGATGACTCCATTGTCCGGGGAACCACATTAAGAAATAGCATTTTGAGAATTCTGGATAGATTGGGACCAAAAAACATCATTGTTGTGTCTTCCGCACCACAAATTCGCTATCCCGACTGTTATGGCATTGACATGGCTAAACTCGGCGATTTCGTTGCTTTTCAGGCCGCCATCGCTTTACTCAAAGATCATGGTAAAGACGCTTTATTGGATGAAGTATATGAGTTGTGCAAGCAAGAATTGGAAAAGCCAAAAAACCAGATGGTGAATCACGTTAAAAAGATTTATGACCCATTCACACCTGATGAAATTTCTGCCAAAATCTCTGAATTGTTGACTCCGAAAAACATTCAAGCTGGTGTTAAAATCATCTATCAAAACATTGAGGGCTTACATGCGGCTTGTCCTAATCACAAAGGAGATTGGTATTTTACTGGAAACTACCCTACTCCGGGAGGAAATAAGGTGGTGAACAAAGCCTTTGTGAATTTTATGGAAGGTGTAAACGTCAGAGCATATTGAGCGAACGTCTCCGGTGTCGTTTAAATCAAATTTTGTAACTTTCATGGAAGGTTTGAGGTATTTAGTGTAAGAAAAAACACCTTTTGACTTGCTTTTTCGTCTATACAATACCAAATAAATAATAAGGCCAACTATGAAAAACTCTTTACTCTCTTTTGTACTGCTACTCTTAGGATCATTTGCTTTTGCGCAAGGACCGATTACCGAAATCTGTATGGTTACTGTTGACACTGGACATACTCACAACGTGGTTGTGTGGGAAAAAGCCAGTCAAATTAGTACAGTAGGTATAGACAGTATGCGCATTTACAGACGGACGGTTCTCGGTATGGATTCTCTGATTGCCACTGTGGATTATGACTCGTTAAGCGAATACCACGATCACAACGTTAACGTAAACTTAAAAGGGTATATGTATCGAATTGAAGGTATAGATAATCTGGGAGTTGTTGGCAACAAATCTGCACCGCACAGAACTATTCACTTTGCAGTTATCGACAATGGATCAGGTAATTTACACTTGGAATGGTCGCCTTACATTGGTCACACGGTCAACTCATACGAATGCTGGCGAGACTCTCTGGGCTCCACTCAGTATCAAAGTGTCAATACCACGTCAACAGCCAATGATACCACCTGGTGGGATAACAATACGCCTATGAGTTGGGCAAATCTCTGGTACAAAGTAGACGTTCCCGGATTCGTGAGTTGTGAATCCACAAGAGCCAATCACAACACCACCAGATCTAATAAAACTCAACCCATCTCGGGAACTCCGGTAGATGTTGAAGAGAACTCCCTACAAGAATTGCATGTATATCCAAATCCAAGTAATGATAAGTTCTATTATCAGTTTTCATCTCTTACCTGGGAACCAATAACAATTAGTGTGATGGACTTGTCTGGAAAACAAGTTTTAGAAACCAAATACATCAAGGTATCCGGACAATACAGAAATGAAATTGACTTGAGCAATATGCCTTCCGGGATGTACTTTCTGAGAATCAGTAATTCAAGCAAAACTCTAAACAAAAAACTCTTGCTTAAATAGGGTTTGTAGGTTGACTTGCAATTGCTTAACTTGCGGCTTTTATTGAAGCCATGGAATCACTTTCAAAACTCTTGTTAGCACTGCTAAGCTTTGCTCTAATTTCTCACAACTCTACAGCTCAAAACCTAAATTGGGCAGGCTCTGTAGGTCAGGTTGCCCAAGATAGTGCTACAGCGGTTGCACACACCTCAAATGGTGGTTTTGTAATCGTTGGTAGGGGCACACAGGACGATTTCGGTCCGGATTATGATCCCTTCGGAGGAAGCGGTGCTTATGGTGGTCCTCAATACGACTGGCACTTCATTGCTAAATATGACAACCAGGGTCAATTGCAGAATATCAAGATTCCTGACTATGGATTTGGTGCATTTCAGAATAATAACGGTGGTAATAATGCATTAAGCAGTACTCAAGATGAGTTCACAGATGTTGCAGTAGATGGCAGTGGGAATATATACGTAACCGGAACTTTTAATCAGGACCTTGAATTTGATGTGGCAAATGGTCCTGCATCTCCTCATGAATTATATCCTGTAAACTATAATGGAGATTTACTCGTTCTGAAACTGGATCCGGCACTCAATCCTACATTTTCTTTTAATGCAGGAGCAGATGCCAAATGTGTGGGTCATGCCATTGATGCAAATCTGGCTGGTGATTTCTTTGTTGGAGGACAATACTCTAACAATACAAGCCAATTTGATCTCGATAAGTTTACGGCTGGAAATCAAACTCCCACCAATAATTCGGGATTTATGGAGGGGGCTTTCCTGGCTGCCTACGATAACACCAATAACCTCACATGGTCTATTGGTTTTGGTGGAAGCCACATGGATGATGCCATTTATGATGTAGCCACAGATAACCTTGGAAATGTCATTTGTGTTGGTCAATTGACTACAGCCAATTCTGATTTTAATCCACTTGGTTCCGCTGTTACATTAAGTCCTGTGGGCTCACAAGACCTATTCATTGCGAGTTATAACTCAGTTGGGCAACTGAATTGGGTGAAGCTGCTGGGTGATAGTGGTTCTGATGCGGCCTACTCTGTCACTATAGACGACAATAATAACTGCTACGTAAGTGGTGAGTTCTCAGGAACATTTAGTTTTGATGGTACTCCGGTTAACGCCATAGGACAGGATGGTTTTCTTGCGAAATATTCGGGTACCGGAAACCTTGTCTGGCTCAAAACGATTTCCGGGGCTGCCAGTGAACGACTGTTAAGTGTGGATGAAAATAATGGTCAGCTCATCTGCTCAGGAGACTTCACCTCTGATCTCATTGATGATTTGGGCACCTTCAATTCTACTGGTGGAACAGACGGTTATCTGGCTCAAATTGATACGGCAGGTAATCTAATTAGCTCAAAACACGCCTCTGCAGCAGGCAATAATTCTGTTGTAGGATCGGTATTTACGGGCACCAATGATATTATTTCTATTGGTAGTTTGGATCAGGTTAGCTCAGTCACCCTAGACCAATCACAGCCAGGAAACGCACTGTCGCCTGCTCACAGTAATTTAGAATGGTATTTTGCCAATTTCTGTACAACACCAGAAGTAAACTTGTCCTCGCTACCAGCCTTATGCGAGGGAGATGCCCCAATGACTTTAGATGGCAACGGATCTCCTTCAGGAGGCAGTTATTCAGGAATCGGCATCATCAATGGTGCATTCTATCCCTTACTTGTAGGAGCTGGAAGTTACGATATGGTATACGAATACCAATATGGCGCTTGTGTTAATTCAGACACACAAACTATTGTAGTTAACCCTAACCCAATTGTACAACTCGCTGGCATCAGCGATTTTTGCGAAAACGACAATTCTCATGCTCTTGTTGAAGGCATCCCTGTTGGAGGAAGTTACTCGGGAACAGGTGTTAATTCTGGTAATTTCGACCCGCAACAAGCAGGAAGTGGCATACACACCATAAACTACACATACACTGATGCCAATGGCTGCACTGATGACGCCTCTCAACCTGTTCTCGTAAATGACGCTCCAGACATTAACGTGTCAACAACTGATGCTGATTGCGCCAATCCAAACGGGACTGCAAGTGCCTCAGCCAGTGGTGGCGCACTGCCTTATCTGTATTACTGGAGTACAGGAAATTTTGGGCAAAATATTAGTGGACTTAGCGGAGGATTCTATCAAATCACTGTTACCGATGGCAATGGATGCAGCAACTTTGAAGTAGCCAACGTATCCGATATTAATGGACCACAAATAACGATCAACAGTGTAACAGATGTTACTTGTTTTGGAGATGAAGACGGTGCTATTGACGTTGCCGTATCCGGAGGAACCGGAAACCTTCATTTGAGCTGGAGCAATGGAGATACTACTGCACTCATTACCGATTTAGCCGCAGGGCCTTATGACCTTTTGGTAGAAGATGATGCAGGTTGTAGCGCGACCATCAGTGTCCTCGTGAATTCACCGGACGACATCACCATCACACCGAATATTGTGAACGCAGGTTGTGGACAACAAGACGGATCAATTAGTATTGTTGCCGCTGGCGGAAATAATACCTTCACCTATGATTGGCCTGCCTCAGGAAATACAACTGACACCGAGTCTTCAATAGGGCTGGGTGTTTACACCGTAATTGTGAGTGATGGAAACAGCTGTTCTAATTCCTTTGACATTGCCCTCAACGAAACTGGCGGTCCTATCATCTCCATTGACAACATCACAAATACACCATGTGGATCGATTACAGGAGCGGTAGATATCACGCCATCGGGAGCGGGACCATTTACCTTCAATTGGCAAGACAATAACTCAAGCACTGTGTCCCTGGCAGAAGATTTAACAGGAGTGGCTTCAGGTAACTACGTAATTACAGTGACTGATACAAATAACTGTAGTTCAACAGAGCCAGTCGTTGTTGGAGTCAGCTTTCAGGATAATATTGAACTTTGTTTGATCACTGTGGACACAACAAGTGGGAAAAACTTGTTAGTATGGGAAAAGCCTACTACATCTTCAATCGATTTCTTTAATATTTATAGAGAAGGCTCAATGAGTGGCGTTTACGATCTGGTTGATACCGTACACTATAATTCCTTGAGTCAGTACACAGATTTAAGCGCAGATCCATTGGTGAGAAGCTGGCGGTATAAAATTAGTGCCGTTGACCAATGCGGTAACGAAAGTGTTTTAAGTACTTTTCACAAAACCATTCACCTAACCAGTAATTATGGCATCAACAACGATATCAATCTCAACTGGGACGATTACCTTGGCTTTCCATATAGCACTTATTATATTTGGAGATGGTCAGATGTAGATGGCTGGAATCAGTTGGGATCTGTACCAAGCAACCTCAACTCGTACACAGATGTGAACCCACCCTTTTCTGCCATGTCAATCAACTACATGATTGAAGCAGTTCCCGATCAACCTTGCGTATCTACCAGGGCCAATCACAACACAACACGTTCTAACAGAACCCAACCAGTGGCAGGACCTGGTGCCAATTCAATCCATCCATACAATCAATTGAATGTCTCAATTTATCCAAATCCGGCCACCAATGGTTTCTTCATTGATAGTTTTGAAAACAGCATTTTGCAATTCAAACTCTACACTCAGGATGGAAAAATTGTGCAGTCTGGTAAAACTTCAGGAAAAGCATTTATTCCAACCAGTTCTTTGGCAAAGGGCATGTATTCTTTGTCAATTTCAAACGATCAACACCAAACACACCAAAAAATAATCATACAATAAAGCCATGAAAAAATTTGTATTACTCGGACTTCTATGTGCCACAGGGGCTTATTCAAACGCACAAAATCTAAATTGGGCGTTCAACGTAGGTGGAACAACCTTCGACTCCGTCAATGTAGTTAAGGAGCACAACGGACACCTGTTTTGTGCAGGTAGTTATTCTGGTAATAGTAATAACGTAGAATTTGATCCTATTGGACCAGGACAAGGTGCTTTTAACAATACCACCAGTGGGTTTTTAACGAACTATAATCCCAATGGAACATTAAACTGGGTATTGCCCGTTTATTCTCCAAATGGAAGCGAATCTAGTGACATTGTTGTTGAGAACGGGACTGTTTTGTACGCCGGAACATTCAACGGAGGCAACATTGGTCTGGATTATCTTGGAGGGAGTGGATTTCACTCAGTAAACCCAATAGAAAATGGTTTTGTTGGACAGTTTGACGAGAATACGGGCAGTGTTATTTGGTCAACGGCTATAGGCGTCACAGGAGGCGCCAGCGCCAACGGTGTATCGTATGACCAAAATGGAGATGTATTTGTCGGCGGATATTGTGGAGATCAGGGGCAAGGTATAGATATGGATGCTGTAGCAACCGGATCTCAATTTCCTACAGGTTTGATCGGTCCTTTCTCTATCCAAGGATACGTAGCAAAATATGACGTGGGAACCGGAGCAGGTGAATTCCAATGGGGAATCGCGCTTGGTGGAGATGGATCAGAAGTAATTGATGTGGTTGCTGATGGCGCTGGTGATGTTTACGTGCTTGGGAAAGCCAGTCCGACTAACAGCGGGAATATTGACCCAGCTGGATTTGGTTTTAATGTTGGAGGTTCAGGGAATGAAAACATGTTTCTGGCCAAATACAATGGCGGATCTGGTACCATGATCTGGGGAACAGAATTGGGAGGTACAAGTGATGAGTTTGGTGTGGCAATTGGACTCTACGGACCCTTCGTATACATAGTAGGAACGACTAATTCAACGTCATGGAATGCAAATCCATTAGGTACGGCAATTAATGTGTCAAGCAATGGTGGTGTAGATGGCTTCTTTGCAAGTTATTCAGGCTCAACAGGAGATGGTACTTATGCAAGAACTTTTGGAGGCACAGGAGATGATGTAATTCATGGCGCAAGCAACGACGATAGTAAGTTGGCCATTACAGGATCTTTCGACGGCACCATAGACTTGGATCCTGCTTCAAGTAGTCCTGTCTTTAACTCAAATGGAGGAACCGATTGTTTCGTTGGTCAATACGAATTAACCAGTGGAAATTATACCAATGGATTTACCATTGGAGGAACAGCCAATGAATTTGGAACAGGTGCCCACCATAGCAACTCTGATAATGTGTTCGTGGTAGGAACTTCTCACGGTACAATAGATATTGATGGCGATGGTAATGATGAAGTTCAAACGAATGGCATAGCTGATGTTTTCATTAGTTCATTCTGCATTGCTCCTGCTGTTACTCATCCAGCTCCTTCCGCACTTTGTGAGGGCGATCAGGCAATTACCCTTTCAGGTGGATCACCATCAGGCGGAAACTACTCAGGAATTGGAGTTATCGGCGGGAATTTTTATCCCTTGTTAACCGGTCCGGGAAGCTACAACCTCAACTATGAATACACCGCTCCCAATGGATGTACAGTGAACGTGCCATTCAACATGGTGGTAAATCCTGAACCTTCCATTGTATTTGGAAATTTGGATGTGGCATGTATCAATGAGGATCCCATTCAATTAAATCAAGCATTACCAACTGGCGGAAATTATACGGGACAAGGTATCACCAATGGTGTACTCGATCCAGTAGACGCAGGAATTGGTTTACATCTGGTGACTTATAGCTACACCGATGGAAATGGCTGTGCTGCGGAAGCTTATCAAACTCAGGAGGTTGCTGAAATTCCAAGTATCACCGTGTCAACTACAGATTCGGATTGTGGACAGGATAATGGACAGGCCATTGCTTCAAGCACAGGAGGTGAAGCGCCATACAATTATTATTGGAGCTCTGGTGCAAATGCCTCAGTGGCAGACAATCTTGCCGGCGGACTATACGTGATCAATGTGACTGATGGTAACAACTGTTCAAATTTTGAAGTAGTAACCATTTCAGACTTAAATGGACCAAGTATCGCTGTTGACAACATTACAGACGTAACTTGTTATGGCGATGATAATGGAGACATCAGCACAACCATTTCTGGAGGAAGCGGGAACTTGTCTATTCTATGGAGCAATGGTGAAACTACAGACGATATCACTCAACTAAGTGCAGGAAACTATGAAATTTCGGTAACTGACACAGCCGGATGTGAAGCAACTATGAGCATCACAGTAGATCAACCACAACCATTAAGCATTGATACCACTATCACCTTGGCAAATTGTGCTACAAACGACGGCAGCATCACAGTAACCGGTCAGGGTGGAAATGGCTCGTATAGTTACGAATGGTTAACTACAGGCAGCAGTGGTCCAACCGATTCTAACCTTGCTGTTGGTCTTTACGAATTGGAGTTAACAGACGGACAAGGCTGTGTGGATACTTTCTACCTTACTATGAACGAAAGTGGAGGTCCGGTCATTACAATAGATCAAATTGATCCGGCAAGTTGTGGCAATCTGGACGGAAACATTCTAACCAGCATTACCGGAAACGGCACCATAGGCTACACCTGGTTAGATGAATCTGGAAGCACGGTGGGTACTTTAGAAGATTTGAATGGTGTGGATGTCGGGGAATACACAATCATTGCCACTGATCAGGCTGGATGTTCATCTTCCAGTTTTGCAGAAGTAATGCCGTTTCTTCCGGAAAATGTTGAAATCTGCTTAGTAACTGTGGATACATTAACTGGCACAAACCTGGTAGTTTGGGAAAAGCCTGTAAGCACCGGCATAGATCATTTCAGAATCTATAAAGAAGGGTCCGTAAGCGGATTGTATGAATTAATTGATACCATTCACTACAATTCATTGAGCCAGTATACTGATCCTGTTTCAAATCCTCAGATCAGAAGTTGGAGATACAAAATTGCTGCTGTGGATGCTTGTGGGAATGAAGGCGACATCAGCCCAAGACATAAAACCATTCACCTAACAAGTTCATATGGCATCAGCAACGAAATTAACCTAAGCTGGGATCATTATCAGGGATTCTTGTACAGTACTTACAATGTGTGGAGATGGAGCGACATAGATGGGTGGCAACAATTGACCTCAATTCCAGGCAACTTGAGCAGCTACTCTGATTTAAATCCACCGGTTGGTGCTTCAGCCATTCGATACATGGTGGAAGCCACACCAAACGTGCCCTGTGTCTCAACAAGAGCCAATCACAATACAACCAGATCTAACAGAACGCAACCTATCGCCGGACCTTCAGGTAACCCTGATGGTATAGCAGAAGGTGTTTTGAGATTTAGAGCCTACCCTAACCCAACTTCAGACTACATGAAGTTGGAGTTTAGCGAATCATTGAGCGGCACCTTAGTGCTCCTAGATTTAACCGGTAAAACGCTAGAAATCATACCAATCAATTCGGCCCAATCGGCTGAAATCAACTTACAGGGGTACGCCTCCGGAATCTACCAGTTGGTATTGAGATCAGGAGAAAGAGTTCACACACTAAAGGTACATAAGACGAACTAAGCCACTCTTAACGTGAATTCTGGGTCATTTTTGTTTATTTTTGGACCGCTATGACCCTCAGGTCCGTTGTCATATCATGCCTTTTGGTATTGGTGTCCTTAATGGGGACTTCCCAAATGCGGAAGTTTTCGGCCAATGGGTATTTGATATTTAAGAACTACCCACCCAATGTGATCAAAGGAAATGCACAGGTCTTTTCCGTCAAACAAGATCACAACGGAATCATCTATGTTGCCAACAAACAAGGAATTCTTGTTTACGACGGAACAGAATGGCATACGGTTAAAGCTGACAACAATAAAGAAATTAACTGTTTGGAAGTCAGTGAAGATGGAACTGTTTACGTGGGTGGTATCAATGCATTTGGGAAACTGGTAACAACCAAACTAGGACAAACAGTTTACCAATCACTTTTATCGAATATTAACACCAAAGGAGATCACGCCTTTTATGGTCGAATATTGGCTCATAAGGACCAGCTTTACGTCCAAAATGAGCACAATATTTTTGTGTTAGAAGGTGACAGCCTACAGTTCCAGATTAAATCGAAAGCTGAGATAGACGGTTTTTTCATGCATCAGAATAATCTGTACGCCAATCTTGAAGACATTGGTTTGCACATAGTGAAGGATCAGGAATTCAAACCCGTTCAGAATGGCTATGAATTTTCTAATAAGGAAATCATTCAGATTACTGATTTTGCAGGAAAAACAATCGTTGTTACCAAGCAAAATGGGATTTTTGAAATTGATGAAGAAAAAAATGTGCTTCCCCTTGGAGCTATGAAAAACTATAGCTTCCGGTCGTGTTTAAACATTGAGGACCATTTGCTGTCTTTGGGGACAAACTCTCACGGACTGATCGTTCTTGACACTGATTTCAACATTGTTTATGAGATTGGCAGTGAAAAAGGCTTGATTGACGCCTCTGTGCGGTCACAATTTCTTGATCGTGAAAAAAACTTGTGGTTGGCAACCAATATTGGACTTTCCAAACTAGAGATCATCACACCATTTATCACCTTCGATAAAAACTCGGGCATAAAAACCACCATTGAAGCGATTGAAAAATTTGACGATAAAATTTACATAGCCACGCTAGATGGGGTATACTACTTTGATAAAGATGGGGACATTACGCGAATAGACGACATCAATTTTGATTGCTACAACCTGCGCACGCTGCCATTTGGAGGAGATACCCTTTTATTCATTTCAGGGGTAAATGCCTTGTACGCTTACAACAAAAATGGCAATATAAAAGAAGTGTCTCTTGGTGGTCCGTATGACGTTAGAATTAACCCATTAGATTCTAATGAACTCATCATTTTGCATTATGACGGTTTAACCAACGTTAGAATAAACAGCACCGGTGAGTGGATCTCGGATCATTATTTCAGAGAATTCTCGAATGGAGAGGTCTATAACTTTATGGTGGAAGATGACGGTACCATCTACATTGGTACGCAACCTCAGGATGGTATTTACAAGACGCATGTCAATCTTTTTAAAGATACCACTATTGGATTTGAACATATTTTTAAAAAGAATGGCCTCAATATAGGCGCTACTTATGTATTTAAGCACGAAGGGCGGCTATATGTTGGGGGAGACAGTGGGTTGTACGTAAGAAATAAGGACGCTTACTTTGAACCGACGGATCACTTTGGCATCAATTTTAAAAACAGTGATCAAAGTGTACACAGAATCAATGTTGACAGGGAAGGCAATGTTTGGATGATCTTATTTGACCCTGCCAACAATTTCACCTATGGATACGCCAAAAAAGTAGATGGACAATACGTTTGGAATAGCAAAACTTTCATGCGCTACACCAAATCGATTATTCATGCTGTATACCATGATGTAGACGGGGTTACATGGATGGGTGGTCCGAAAGGATTGATCAAATATGATTCTAAGTTGTTGAGGGATGAGTTTGTACCATATCCCACGCTTATAAGAGAAGTTAAATTTGGTGAAAAGGTCCTTTTCCATGGAACGCCAGTTGAAAATTTTAAAACACCAGAATTAGAGTACTCATCTACCAAATCTGTCAGCTTTAAATTCTCAGCCCTTAGCTTTTTCGATGAAACAGCCACAGAATACAGCTACAAACTAGTTGGCTATGACGACAGTTGGTCGGCTTACAGCAATAAAACCTATAAAGAATACAACCTTCAGCCAGGCACTTATGAATTCAAGGTTAAAGCCAGAAATATTTACGGACAAGAATCAGAAGTGGCCTCCTTTAAGTTTGTGATACTTCCCCCCTGGTATAGAACTACCTGGGCATACATCTGTTATGTAGTTGGATTCATTGCTCTGATTTACCTCTCTATTCGATTTAGTGTAAGAAGGGTAAAAAAGCAAAATCAACGACTGGAAGCGACGGTAAAGGAAAGAACTGCAGAGATTGTCGCACAAAAAGAAATTGTTGAGAGACAAAAAGAACTGGTAGAGGAAAAGAATCAGGATATCATGGACAGTATTCGCTATGCGAAACACATTCAGGATGCCATATTACCAAGTGATGAATTTGTAAAAGACTGCTTCTCTGATGCCTTCATTTTATTTAAGCCAAAAGACATTGTCTCCGGTGACTTTTATTGGGTTAAACGCAAAGGAAATAAGATTCTCTTTGCTGCAGTGGATTGTACGGGTCATGGTGTACCGGGAGCATTTGTAAGTATTGTTGGAAACAACGGTTTGAACAGAGCGGTTAACGAATTTAACCTGATTACACCTGGAGAAATACTGGATAAACTCACCGTTCTGGTGGAAGAAGCTTTTAAGCAACAAGGTACAGAAGGGTCTGATGATGTCAAAGATGGGATGGATATTGCACTTGGGGTGTTGGATTTAGACACCAATGTGCTGGAATATGCCGGAGCCAATAACCCACTGTATATTCTCCGTGGCACTGAATTAATGGAGACTAAGGCAGACAAACAACCAATTGGGTCTTTTGAAAATAGAAAGCCGTTTACTACACACCGATTCGATATGCAAGCAAAGGATAGAATCATCCTGTTTTCAGATGGGTACGCAGATCAATTTGGTGGTCCAAAAGGTAAAAAATTCAAGTACAAAACATTTAAAAACCTGTTACTTGAGCACAAGAACACATCTTTCTCAGAATTCAAGACAATTCTTGACGATCATTTCGAAGAATGGCGTGGTGATCTGGAACAGATTGATGATGTTTGTGTAATGGGTGTTGAAATATAACCAATTCCTCAAACATATCGTGTTCGTCGCAGGCTCCTCGAGAGGATGATGTTTGTGTAATGGGTGTTGAAATATAAATTATTTCACCGCAGCCAATCTGGGGGCTCCATATACCACACTCGCGCGTATCTTAGGTATCCTGTTTTCTTTCACCGTCTTATCATAATACATGACCCTTACAGACATCACACGGTGGTATTTGGATTGCATTTCTTTCCGATTCGATTTGAATAAGTCATCAAAGATTATTTGAGCCAAAGACTCATACGTATAATGCTCTACGGATTCAGCTTCAAAGGATTCATCATTCACTTGAGAACGCCTTCCGTATACCAAACCTCCGGTTTCTTCATAGAAAAAATAGGGTTTGCCACCTTTGTAGTTCATCGCGAAAACCTGCGTCATACTCGTTTTAAAAATACCATAAGGGAGTCTCCGGTATTTCAAGGTTCTTTTGAGTTCTCTGGTAAATTTAATTCGACTTTTGACCGGTTTTTCAAAGCTCGAATTCGAGTTAACTAAGCTATTGAAATACGCCATCTTATCCACTGTTGTGTCAAACTCTAACGGTTTAAGATGGCGCCTTTTTCGATATGAATTGATCTTCTCGAAAACCAGATTATTCAGTAAATCAAAGTCAATGTTGTCCGGGTCAACTTCTTGTGTCTCACCGGAATTTCCGACATGCCGATATTCCGACAGATTGATTTCACTGGAATCCAGAAACTGATATAATTTTGGTCGTTGAGCCTGAACTGACCCAACGACCAAAAGAAATATGACTAATAAGCGCTTCATCTTAACTCATCATTTTTTTCATCATCTCGGCCGTAGATAATCCTTTTGTTTTAGTCAATTCAACCGGGATTCTCAAAGAAGCTCTATTAAATGGGCGACCTTCCATACTTTCAGATTGAATAATGGCCATATTGTCATCTTCCAGCACCAAAATAATGTTGTAACTCGTCCCTTTGTCTACCTGGAAAGTCTCATCTCCGTCGTACGACAAAACTCCATTGGCATCAAATTCCAGAACGTAGACTTTTTTTGCCTTCAGGACATGCCCTTTGCCGTCCACAAATTTGGCCAACACGGGTACCGGATCTTGCATTCTTTGAATACGATCGCAATTAAACACACCAAAGCCGAACAAGGAAAAACTTCTGGATGCCTCAACAGGCTTAGCTTTTGTGTTGAGATATTCACTAGCAAGTAGCTTTTTACCAACCATCTTTTTGCGATATTCTCTGGCGTCAAACGCGATCAACGATTCTATTGTTTCATCCAAACCGGCCTCTTTCATCTCTCGTATCAAGGCCCTGTTCTTTCGTCTAACCTCTCTTTTATTGGTTCTGTTTGCGCGTGTATCTTTATACGATTTCACACGGTATCTTTTGAGTGCAGACAGATTTTTCCGCACTTGTTTGGCAGACCCAAGGTCCTCCCTTTCCGGATAAACGTTCAGTTGGATGAGTGTATCCTTGAAGTTGAAACTCAGAACAAAAGTATTCCCGTCTGCTGATGGTTTCAAATCCACATTCTTAATAAAAGACGGGCCGTTTAAACTATACACCCCTCCCGGAACTCTGTACTTGCCATAAATGTTCATGGAATAACGATCTATGCTATCAAGATAATGATGAATGTCCTCATATCTGTCTCCGTCATAAATCCATTTACCACGTCCCAATTCCTGTAAGCGTTTATTGGATGCCACCATATGACGCGATTTTGGGCTCGTCAATTCATGAAGGTCAATGGTAAAACTGTTGGTTCTTTTATGACATTTTACTTTGGCTCTGATCTTAGGATGCTTTATTCTGTTTTCAGACAGACGCAATTTATAAGCATTCATTTGGTTGAGATAGGTCTGCATTTCATAAAAGTTGTCTGGCAAAACAGACACGCTGTCGTACTTAGCACTAAAATCTCGTTTATTTCCCCCTGTATTCGTAACAACATCTGAAGAAGCACGGTCAGTATCGGAATTTAGCGAATTGACCTCATCTTTACCCAAGAGATTCCATTGACCTGATTGCTCATCAAATGCATACAGATTATAGTCCGTATCACTGCTGGAGCTTTTCATGTCAACACGAATAGGCTTCTCAGGGTTAGGAAATACAGGCTTGCCATTTACGTTGGCATTGATCTCAAACATACCGGCAGAAGAGAAATTGTACCTTACACCGGCACTGTCATAGTTCATGGGAATGCCACTTAGCATAATCTGAGCAGGGTTCATGAATTCCGTATACTCCAAATTCACTGGTTCCGTGATGAGCGCTCCATTCTCATCTAAAAATGCATCCGAAGGAACTGTCAATCGTGCTGAACTAAATTCAACCTCTTGTTTTTCAGTAGGACTAACGGTACTTTTTTCAATCGTCAACTCTGCGTTTTTAATGGGTTTGTCAAGCTTCAAAGGCTGCAATGGTTTGTCAGTTTCAAACTTAATTTTACAATTAGGTAGCGCTTCACTCAGATCGGCCAATGCTTCTTTACTTAAGGGATTATTGTTGAGGTTGAGTCGCTTCAAGCCTGACAACTTCTCAAGTGCTTTTACATTCTTTAATCGGTTGCCAGACAGGTCCAACTCATCAATAGAATTCAAGATCTGAATATACCTTGGAACAACTGTCCAGTCCTCACGGATTTTAACTTTTGTCAGGTTCATGCATTGATTGACTTCCTGCAAAACTTGTTTCGGTCTTAAGGATAAAGCTCGGTTCAAATACAGCTCCTGAATGCCTTGATTTTCGGATAGCTTGCCGTTAAAGCTAAGTTCTGCACTCTGGTGAATCTCAAGTCGTCGACATTTCAGATTGGCAAAATCATCACCCACTTCTTTCACATGACTCAGTTTCAATAACTTCAAATTATCCAGTAAAGAGAGGGCAGAAATAAACTCCTTATGGTTCAGCTTTTCATTTCCACGTACATCTATCTCTTTTAAGTTGTACCAGCCATAGGTGCATACATTCAGGTTTTCCAGTTGATTGTTACTTAGGTCAAGATATTCCAAACGGCTCAGTTCCACCATGTCGTAGGGTAGATAAACCAGATGATTGTCGGACAGATCAAGATGCTTTAATTTGGAAAAACGCTCCATTCCAATCGGCATAATAGGAATATGACATGCCTGCAAATTCAAGTGCTCTAATGAACTATCGGGCAGATAATCCACAATGTGTTCAATATTCAACCTAGGATTATAAGATAAATTGAGCTCTACCAATTTTTTGTTGGAGATCATTCGGGCATCCAGTTGCCGGAGATCATTTCTTGACACATCCAACACCCTCAACTCACGATTTTGAAAAATATCCTGAGGAAGGCGACTCAGCTCTTGATTAGACAGGTTTTTAACAACCATATAATCGGGCTTGGTTTCTGAGGTAATCTTATGGTTATAGGTGAAAAGAGAAATTGAAACAACACCCAGCAATAAAGTGCTTTTAACTAACATAAGAATTGATTTAAGGTTTTGATACTTAATACATCAAACTGTAAAAGGTAACATCTTATTGTACCGGTACATTCTCAACAAAGCGCACAATACCGTCGCAACGCTCATTGATTCGTAATATTTCGTACTTTTATCGCTACGCACAGAACGGGAGATATGAAGGAAAAAATTGAGGCATTAAGAACTAAGCAGGAAGAAGCCAAACAAGGTGGTGGCGAGAAACGAATTGAAAGTCAGCACAGCAAAGGCAAATTAACCGCCAGAGAGCGAATTTCATTGTTAATTGATGAAGGCACTTTTGAAGAGATTGGGATGTTCGTAGAGCACAGATCAACCAACTTTGGGCTTGATAAAGTTAAGTTTCCCGGAGATGGTGTGGTGACCGGTTACGGAAAAGTTAATGGTCGATTGGTTTATGTCTATGCACAAGATTTTACCGTAATGGGAGGCTCATTGGCTGAAGCACATGCAGAGAAAATCTGTAAAATCATGGACTTGGCTATGAAAAATGGTGCACCGGTAATTGGACTAAATGATTCGGGAGGGGCTCGAATTCAGGAAGGTGTTGTTTCACTTGGTGGCTATGCCGATATTTTTTACCGAAATACTTTAGCTTCTGGTGTGGTTCCACAGATTTCTGCGATTATGGGGCCATGTGCAGGCGGAGCTGTATATTCTCCGGCATTGACGGATTTCATTTTTATGGTAGAGAACACCTCCTACATGTTTGTAACTGGTCCAAATGTGGTTAAAACAGTGACTCATGAAGAAGTGAGTTCTGAAGATTTGGGTGGTGCATCAGCACATGCTTATAAATCGGGTGTGACACACTTTGCATCCCCAAATGAATTGGCCTGTATCAATGACATTAAACGGTTACTGTCTTACATTCCTCAAAATTGTGAAGAAAAACCACCGGCAATTGCTGTTGATAATTCTGATCATAAACGACCGGCACTCAATGACATTATTCCTGACAACCCAAATCAACCTTACGACATTAAAGACGTTATTGAGCATCTGGTGGATGCAGATTCCTTTATGGAAGTCCACAAAAACTACGCTGAGAACATTGTGGTTGGCTTGTCCAGAATCAATGGGAAATCAGTGGGAATTGTTGCCAATCAACCGGCTTATTTAGCTGGTGTATTGGACATTAAAGCGTCCAATAAAGCAGCTCGTTTTGTTAGATTCTGTGACGCATTTAATATCCCATTGGTGGTATTGGAAGACGTTCCGGGCTTCTTGCCGGGAACCGATCAGGAATGGAATGGCATTATTTCCAACGGCGCCAAATTGTTGTATGCATTCTGTGAGGCTACAGTGCCAAGAATTACGGTTATAACAAGAAAAGCATATGGTGGTGCGTATGACGTGATGAACTCCAAACACATTGGCGCAGATATGAATTATGCATGGCCAAGTTCTGAAATTGCTGTAATGGGCGCAAAAGGAGCAGCCGAAATTATTTTTAAACGTGAGATCTCTTCTTCTGATGATCCTGAAGCTACCTGGAAAGAGAAGGAGCAGGAGTATGCAGACAAATTTGCAAACCCCTACAATGCAGCAAAAAGAGGTTATGTTGATGAGGTTATAGAACCGTCAGAAACCAGGCAAAAGCTGATCAGTGCTTTGGATATGCTGAAAAATAAGGTAGACAATCTGCCGCGAAAAAAGCATGGCAATATTCCGCTATAGATCAATTAAAGCCTATGCTTTTATAAGGGGTATACTTGCCCTTGTTCTTTTAGGAACATCCCAATCCTTTGGTCAGGATGCCAATGAATTGGCTGATAAACTGAGCAGCAACTACGATTCCTGTAAACAAATCATCATAAAGCTTGAAGAAGGCAAGCCATATGATTTGGATGATCAGTTCTGGCTGGAGCAGCAGCTTGTGCGCAATATGTTGGGCCAGGAATCACCGGATGCCGCTATTGATTATGCCGCATCACTCACAAAAAAGTACAAAGGAACCCACAAAGAGCCCTCCACTTATATCAACCGGGGTAATTTGTTTTACGTAACTGGAGAGTATGAAAAAGCGGTAGATATGTACAATAGTGCCATAGATATTGCTGAAGATATGGAGAGACTTGCTGATATAGCTAAGGCAAATAATAATAAAGCAGGTTGCTTAACAAGTCTTGGGAACTATCAGGAAGCACTCAATGCCATTAACGGTTCAATAGATAGTTATCTGGCACTAAAGGACAGCGTGAATGCAGCCAATACCTATTTAGTGCGTGGAAATAACTATTTCGCCCAGGATATTTTCGATGAAGCCATGTCTTCCTATCAAGCCGGACTGGAGATGCTCGTCAATCAAGGAGATTCACAGCTCAAAGGAAGCCTGTTAAACAACATGGCTCTGATTTTTAACGAAACCAAGCAGTGGACCAAAGCAATCAGTTATTTGCGGCAAAATATCAGCATTTGCCAAGCTTTAAATATTCCTCCTGTCGACTCGTATACGAATTTGGGAGAGTCATACAGACATATTAATCTGGATAGCGCCTTATACTATTATGAATTGTCACTGGGATTTGCAAGAGAATCTCCAGACCCGGAGGCGCTCTACAGAGCTTTGAACAATATTGGTTTGGTTAAAGAGGAAATGGGGTATGAAGATGAAGCCCTCGAAATATACAATGAAGCTTTAACCGCCATTGACAATAATTTCGATTATCCCAAAGTAGCACAATTGCTCATCAATATTGCGAACATAGAAACCTTGAATCAAAACTATGATCGAGCGAAAAAAATGGCAAATCTTGCCTTGGAAAAATCCCTTAAAAGAAGAGAATTACAGCACATCCAAAATTCTTATGCCTCTTTATATAGTTTAGCCAAAGCGCAGAAAAACTATGAAGATGCACTCAAATACGATAACTTGAGAGATGAATACCGGGATTCTGTTTTGAATGAATCTTCCTTGGACGCCATTGCTGAATATGAGGCCAAATATCAATTGGCACTCAAGGAACAGCTCATAGCAAAAGAACGGAATGACAAGTTGCAAGCCATTAACAAACAAAAAAGTGCGGAAGCAAAGCGACAAGAATCCGAATTGACTGCGGCCAATCGTCAAAAGTGGATTTTTGGGCTAGTCGGTGGCATTCTGGCAATCGCATTTTTAGCCCTATTTGTCATTCAACGTAACAGAAGAAAGGCTCAGGCAGAAAAAGATGCCGCCATCATTTCAGAGCGAGACAAAGGTCTTCAGTCAGTTATTTCAGCTCAAGAAGAAGAAAGAAAGAGAATCTCCAAAGAATTGCATGATGGCATTGGGCAGCAACTTTCCGGCATTAAATTAGCCTGGCAAAACCTCAGTACCTCTATGGGTCAAAAAGCCCCTGAAGAGTTTAAACAACTCATGACCATCAGTTCTGTTTTAGATGAAACAACAGCTGAGGTAAGAAATTTATCCCACCAAATGATGCCGAGAGCTCTTCAGGAATCCGGTTTGATTGCTGCCATTGAGGGAATGCTTCAAAAATCACTGCAATTTTCTAATATTCAATATGAATTCGACCACTATAATGTGGATAAGCGCTTCAGCGAAAATCTCGAATTAAGTATGTACAGAATTTGTCAGGAACTCATCAACAATGTGATCAAACACAGTGACGCCAGTTCGGTAATGGTTCAACTATTTAGAAATCAGGACAAACTCATATTAATTGTTGAGGACAATGGAAAAGGTATCAGCAAAGGTGATGAAAGCGGACATGGTCTGTTAAACATAAGGTCCAGATTAAACACAGTACATGGAACAGTAAACTACGAACCCAGTCCAAACAGTGGAACCATTGCTACTATCGTTATTCCGATAAACTAGTACTTATGAAATATGCCTTCATCTTTTGCTTCCTATTTAATAGTGTTTCCGGAATTTCTCAAAATCTGGATAGCCTCAAAGGGGCACTTCAGCAAAGCGGTGATTCTTCAGAAGTAAATACACTTATTCGAATCTCTGAAACACTGATTAATTCGAAACTACAGGAAAGTTCATTGTACGCGAAACGTGCCTTGACTTTATCAGAACGAATTGGTTTTGAGAAAGGACAAATACGTGCACTCAATCTGGTAGGGAATTTTCATCAAAGACAAGGCAGGTACGATACAGCAATGGTTTATTATCAGAAGTCATTGGAATTGTCAAAACGTCTTAATAATGTAAAAGGTCTGGCCGTCATCTACAATAACATTGGTATTATTTATAACAACTTAGGTGAGTATGACAGAGCATTGGAAAACTATTTAATTGCACTGGATCAGGAAAAAATCCTTAACAACCAAAATGGCATTGCTGAAGCGTACAACAATATTGGTGTGGTTCATTATTATATGGGAAACGTTGACAAAACCCTCGAATATCTTGAGAAATCGGTCGATATCCAGAAAGAAGTGGGAAACCTGGCCGTTCTAAAAAAAGGCTACATCAATTTGGGCGCGATATATGATGCCGTTAAACAAAATAAGGAAAAGGCATTAGAGTTTTACAACAAGGCACTGGACATTAGTATACAATTGGATGATAAAAAAGAGACCGGTATTATTTACCTGAACATTGGGGGTGTTTATTTTTCTTACAAAGATTACGACAAAGCGCTGGACTTCTACAACCGTTCTTACAAGCTTAGAGAATTGAACGGAGATCAGGAAGGCATGGCATACGTACTTCTGCGGTATACAGAGTTGTATGAGGCAAAGGGTGAGCTACAAAAGTCATTGGATTATGGACTTCAAGCACTTAATATTGCTCAAAAGATCAACTCCAAATTATTGAAACGTGAAGCCTATAAACGACTCACCACCATTAGTGAGAAAAAAGGGCAGCTTAAAGATGCCCTTGCATACCTTGAGCAGTACACATTGGTAAAGGATTCTTTACTTAATGAGGAAAAAGCTAAGCTCGTCACTGAAATGGAAACTAAATACGAAACCGCAGAAAAAGAACGTCAGATTTTAATTGGACAACGTGTTCAAGACAGTCTTACTATAGCCAACAATGAGATAGAAAACGAGCGGATTCGGGAAAAGATACAAGCCGAAAAACGTGCTACAGAAGACGCTTTAAAATTATCCAATAGAAACAACTGGATTTTAGGCCTTACAGGAGGTCTATTGGCGATTGGATTTTTGGCACTTTTTATCATTCAAAGGAACAAAAGACGGGCCCAAGCAGAGAAAGACGCAGCATTGATTGAAGAAAGAGATCGTGGACTCAAAGCCATGATCAATGCCCAGGAAGAAGAAAGAAAGAGAATTTCTAAAGACCTCCACGACGGCATTGGTCAACAACTATCTGGTTTAAAAATGGCTTGGCAAAACCTTAGTACAGATATTGGATCCAAAGCCCCGGATAAATACGCCAAATTGATCAACATCACCAAAATATTGGACGATACAGCAAGTGAAGTAAGGAGCATTTCTCATCAGATGATGCCAAAAGCTCTTGGGGAAATGGGGCTTGCACCGGCAATCCAGGATATGTTGACAAAATCTTTGGAACCTACAGACATTCAATATGAGTTTGAGCACTTTAATCTGGATCAAAGATTCAATGAATCTATTGAAATTGGTCTTTACCGAATCACTCAGGAACTGATTAACAACATCATTAAACATGCAAATGCCAAATTCGTATCGGTTCAATTATTCAAGAACAAGAACAACTTAATCCTAATGGTAGAAGACAATGGGATAGGTTTTGACTCTGAAAAAGGAGAGGGTCACGGTTTGATGAACATTAAGTCCCGGCTCAATACCATTAATGGTGAAGTAAATTACGAATCCAGTCCGGGAAGTGGCATTATCGCCACAATTAAGGTGCCTTTGGACTCTAAGTAGTTTGTCAGAATAGTCTTTCTGCTCAGATCGTCAAATCTCCACAAAAACTGTGACCCTTATTCAACTTCCTTTAAAATTGCTTTTCTGGTTGATGCCACCTTTTGAGTTATGTCTTTGTAATAGTTGAGGATATAGGCTCTATTTGCATAGACTTTCCATACATACACCAGAGCTTTTTTGCGGTCACCATCGGATAAAGTCAGGGGCATGTCTATTCCAGTCATTTGTTTTGTCAAAGAATCAATGATGAAATTGGGAGATAAGATGTCATTCAATTCCTTAAAGTAGGATTGATGGTATTGCATTTCAGAATATTCTTCTTCAAACTTCCTCAAAGTATTGTAGTCGTACTCATACAGGTTGATAATTTGATGTCTGAGTTTGTCATTTTCAATTAATTCTAATCCTCTGGATTTAAGCGCTTCATAGCCCCCAACATTCTGTATCGAAATAAAATCTCTGGTAAGCGCCATGTAGTGTATTAAAAACGAATCGACATTAACTTCTGCGTCTGCCAGCACTTTTGCAAAGTACATGCACGCATCAACACCTTGCTCATGGCCCGTTTGATTAAGTTTCAAATCCTCAAGATCATACTCCAAACCATGCGCAATTTCTATTAAAATTTTGTTCTCGGCATTTCTTGCTTTTCGGTTTTCATTCCAATTGTTCAATCCAAAAGCAGACAATACTGCAATAAATATTGACAAGAATTCAAATCCGAATTTTCTTAAGCCTTTAAATTTCATAGGTAATTAGTTCTCTTTAAATCGTGCAATTTAAGCAAATCTTATGCTTTGATGTCCGCAGCGGCTATTGAGGTTTAACTACGTTAAATCACGTAGATCAGTTAGTGATTCTCATGAATTGCTTCCCTTAAATGCATGTAAATATTATATTTACAGAATTGGGCATGGAAAAGAAAAAAACCTTACTTGTAGACGATCATCAACTTGTACTTGACGGCATCAGTAATTTACTGACGAGCCTGGAGGCAGTTGAAGTAGTAGGGGTCGCCAATAATGGTAAACGTGCACTTGAAATCATTGAAAACATTCAAATCGATTTGGTTTTGATGGATATTGACATGCCAGTGATGAATGGTTTGGAAGCCACTGCACAGATCAAAAAGTCTTTTCCTCACATCAAAATCATCATTTTATCTATGCACGACGAGCATGCGGTGATTCAAAAAGTGATGAACCTTGGCGCAGATGGCTACCTGTTGAAGAACTCTGATAAAGACGAGTTTTGGGCGGCAATTGAAAAAGTGCTTGAAGGGCAGAAGTTTTTCTCTGCTGATGTTACCATGGCACTACTCAATAAAAAAGAATCTTCCTCGAGTTCTGATAGTGTGACTTTGGCACAGCTGACCGAAAGAGAGGTTGAAATTTTGAGGAATATTGCAGAAGGGCTCTCGAATAAAGAAATTGGTGAAAAGCTATTTATATCGCACAGAACGGTTGATACACACAGAACCAACCTCATGCGCAAGTTAGAGGCTAAAAATATTGCCGGCCTGGTTCGTTTCGCCATCAAAAATGGTCTCGTAGAATAGAATCTACGGTTTTCGTCGTAGTCAATTCCGTTTTTTTCCCGATTCTAAATCTTCTCAAAATAGAGGACGTTTACATCATAATTAAGATGTATGCCTCAAATAAAGAAAGCGCCAGAAAAAACCATTCAAGCATTATCCAACAGGGAAGAAGAAGTATTATTTTTTTTGGCTCACGGCTATTCAAACGATCAAATAGCACTCATCCTAAACATCTCATCAAGAACAGTGAGTACGCATAGAAATAACATCATGGGAAAGCTTCAAGTTAACTGCCTGGCAAAATTGGTACGGGTGGCGTATCAACATAAATTAGTCCATCTTTGAAGTCCCTCTTGCCCCTTTGGTGATCCATTTATACCGTCGCTTGCTGCCTTTGTACAATGGATTGTAATAAAAATCATAGGAAATCAAAATTTCATGAGAGCCCGTTGTTCCAGGTCTTAGCCCAGAAAGGACCAAATCGTAATTATAACTGACTTTTAAGTAATCAATGATCTCGAAACCGAGTCCTAACACCAGATCCTTTGAAGACTTAAAGCCCAATTCAAGGTCATATCTCTCCATGTAAGATGTGATGAATCGGGCATCTACATATACAGGATAACCCGCAATGTAGCTGGAATAGATGGCCGGCGTGAAGGTGAACTTATTGTTGCCTTCAATTCTATAGTATCCATGAAAATTGAAATGTGAGATATCTGAAATGGCCAGGTTTGTTCCAAGCTCTCTCTGGCTAGACAGCATATTTTGTGCGGATAAACCAAACATGAAATTCGATCGACTCAACAATACACCAAACGACACATCAGGTACTAAACCAGACCTCATTTGAGCCGAAATTGAGGCATCATTGGGATCATGAAGATTCAACTTTGCCTGATCCAGGCCGTAAAAAGAAAACCTTCCACCTAAACCAAAGCCTAACTTAATGTCCTCACCCACCTGAAAGTGATAAGCAGAGCTGACCAAAAACCCGGAATGTTTGATGGTTCCTAAATTGTCGTTAAAAAACCCTCCTCCTACACCCAAACTCATTTCATTGATAGAACTGTGCATGGTTAATTGTTGGTTAAACGGACTGCCATCAAAGCCGGCCCACTGTTTCTTACCGTGCAATGAAAAGTCCATGAACATATCGTAACCAGATACTGCCGGATTGAGCACATAAGGGTTCTGCGTCCACAAGGAATAAGCTGGTAATTGCTGAGATTTTAATCCCCAACTTCCAAACATCAACAATATGCCTATGAACCACCTCATCATTTAATCACCGTAATTGTTCCAAACAGCGGATCTGCCTGATTATTCAAATCTAGTTTGTAGTAGTACACTCCACCTGGTAAACCGTCTGCATTGAAGTTATTCTGATAATTCGTTGCCTTAAACACCGTTTGTCCGCGTCTGTTATAAATCTCCACCGTATTGTTCTGATAATTGGAGATGTTGTCAACGATCCAAAAATCATTGCTCCCATCGCCATTAGGGGTAATTGTGTTTGGTGGACTGAAGCACTGGAAAACATCAAAGTAGGCTGTAATATCACAATTTCCATTACTGATATTCACACTGTATAATCCTCCAATATCAGCTACGATGGTTTGTGTATTTGCCCCGTTGTTCCACAGGTAAGTATCTCCCGGATTGTCTGCATTCAGCACAACAGATGATCCATTACAAATTTCAAACAAGGTCTCCGAAGGATAATCAGGTCTGGAAAAGTTTGATACGTTGACGGTGTCGCAAGCCACACAATAACCATCATCCACCATCACCCAAACCTGAGCAGCCCCAAACACTTCAATGGTTTGCGTTATTTCACCTGTGGACCATGAGTAGTTTAAACCTGGGTTTTGAGCATCCAGCACAACACTGTCCTGATCGCAAGTATTGACATCTCCACCCAAGTCCACTGAGTGAACCAGACTGCAGTATTTGGAGCATTTAGTGCCTTCAGGCACTGTGCCATTAAATTCTTCAACACCCGTTCCTCCGGGAGTAGAGTTGATATGACCACCGTTGCATCCCGCGGTAGAGTTTACCACAATTCCGTTACTTCCTCCTGTTAAATTGCTGTTGATACCGGCTAATGCCACAGCACCTTTATATCGAATAGTGCCTCCCGCACCACCGCCACCAGGACCAAAACACCGGTTGGTATTGGCTGCAATAGAGGCATCCATATTGCCACCATTTCCACCGTGCAAATCAATGGTCAAAGTACCGTTGAGATTATCTGCCAGCAAACAAACAGTGCCTCCTGCTCCGCCGCCACCCGCACCGTCTCCATGTGCTTCCGGGGCATTCGTTCCGTAGCCAAAAATACTTTCCCCGTTACCATCAACATCATCACTTATAATAATGGCTATACCACCCCCATTTCCGCCATGTGTGACCCACATACTATTGGAATGACCAGCACCGCCGCCGCCACCCATAAAAAGTCGAAAGCCACTGCTTGCCAACGCTCTGCCTCCTATTCCCGGATAGTAACCTTTACAATTGAACAAGCCAGGATCGTCATTTTCTCCTCCAATACCCCCGAAACTTAAGTTGGCACCGCCACCACCACCGGAGTTGTGATCGTTTCCACCACCGCCACCATTGGCATATGGACCTCTTCCGCCACCATCGGGATCGTAATCTGCAATGCCCTCTCCTTTTTGTGCACCATTTCCTCCTGAAACAGAATAATCGTAATCTGTAAAATTCGCAGCAAAACTGCACGAGTTGGTAGATAGGAAATGCTGCCCTCCTCTAAAACCTTTGCTCACCAAATTGATGGGAGCGTTGAAAGTCAAAGTGCCTTTGTTGTACAACACCAAAACACCACCGGTGGTACCATCCCATGCTTGACAGGTCAATGTATCGGTGATCGTGGCATTGGAATATACCGTCAGTGGTATCAATTGGACTTTACCCTGACCATAAGCGTTCTCAAACTGCTTCTTAAAATGGATGGTATTTCCGTTTACCGAGCAAACTTCCACCAACTCCCAAGAACCGGCACCATTGTAATTGGTAACACCACCATTCACAGTATCTACCTGGGAATTACTAATTTCTGCGCCTTGCATTTGAATCAGGATCAATGAGTCATCTACTTGAATCCCGGAAGCCGAAACCACATCTACGGAAGATTCATTCATGTCCACGGAACTTACCTCAACATAAGTATTAATGGTACCACTCACATTTTGGGCAAGAGAATTACCAAGTGATAAACAGAGCAGGACGAGTAAAATGAGCCGCATACCTTAAAATTACGATAATCCTTCTAATTTGAATCACATGATTATACCAGCGTCAATGAAAACCAGATGAATGGACTCCTTGGATCAATAAGATGTTGAAACACATTTTATCAGTTCTTCCAAAATATGGATTCGCCAAGTTGCTCAAGTAAACGTTTGTTCTCTTTGGTTTCATTGGCTCTCACTAGGTTCAAACTCCATAGATAAACAATGCCATTCACATGTCCCTTGACCAGACTTTGATTTTTTAATACCAGAATAGTCTGCTCAAATAACTTTCGATCTCTGCTTAAAATCAACTCCATCATCGCATGCTTGCCCAAGTCTGGTAAACCATCACAATTTAATACATACTGGCTCATCAGTTCCGTATCTCCGGGCTCATCAAAAATGGTCTTAAAATGAGGGTAAAAATCGCTGAGATTAAAATAGTAGTACGCCAATTCCTCTTTGTTGAGACAGGCCTTTTCAAAGCTTGTCCTTATTTCTTTCTTTCCTTTTTCAGGATTTAAGAAAAAGAAAATACTGTTGAACCTTTGTAGTTCCCCTAAATCTGTTTTTGGCTTGTCACATGCCTGTCTGTATTTATCAACGATTCTTGCAGCCTCTAAATTCTTTGTTTTAAAGTGCCTCAATAAGTTAAATACATAAAAATTATAGTAGTGTGTACCCCGAGCAAATGTGTCGAGTTGGTTCCAGTAACTCAGCAACTCAATTTGAGTTTTTTTAGGATACAGTCGATACATCAACTTATAAAACCTCTCTCCCTTACCGTTACTTGGTCCACGATTGAATTGGCTTCTTAAAACCATTTCAGCTTTTTTCTTGTTGGATTCACTTAGCTGTTCCGCCCAGTCATTAATTAGTCTGTGATTAAGCCCCGCATATTGAGATGTATCACTGAGTTTATCATCCAGATAGTCATTCACCCAATCTTTGTTCGCTGTTGATGAAATGGCATAATCCATCAGTACTTTTTTGTCTCTATAATAAGCTGGACAGCCTTCCTCCGACAATAGAAAAAAGACCAGTTGCTGACTCTCTTTACGGTTAGGATGGTGTGCAATGCCATCCAGAAGGGCTCTTATCATCAAACCATAGTTATCAGTGTTATCGCTTTCTTCCAGAATTCTTAAATAATAATACTCAACTGGTACTGGCAATGGAGCTTCACCGGTGTAATGACCATTAAATTCTGGTAAACTGGGTTTTACGTGCAATCGAGAATTTTGAATTTCAAAAAAAGATTCCCAAATACTCTGTTCTTTGGCAAAGAACGTCTGGTATTGTTCCTTATCTTTTTTTAATCGATGAGCCCTCCTAACGATTTTGGACAAATCATACTCGAATTGCGCGTGAGCCGGCAAACCAATCCACAGAACAAAAGAGAGTAGCGCAAATTTCATATGTGAAAATTACGATATCCTCAGGCGTATTTGTAGGAAGATTGTGTGAACGGTTATAAGACTTGATTAAAATCTGGTTTCTCAGGCCAAAGCGGCAAGTGCTTTATCATAATTAGGTTCATCTACAGTCTCAGGTACTTGCTCCGTATAAATAATTTCTCCCTGTTCATTCACAATGATAATACATCTGGAGTGCAAACCAGCTAGTGGACCATCTACTATTTCCAAATTATTGTCCTTGCCAAACTGACCGGTTCTAAAGTCAGATAACATCACCACATTTTCAATCCCTTCTGCGCCACAAAATCTTGCCTGAGCAAATGGGAGGTCTCTGGAAATACAAAGAACCAGCGTATTGGTTAAATTAGATACCTTTTGGTTGAAATGTCGTACAGATGCAGCACAGGTGCCAGTGTCTACACTAGGAAATATATTTAGTACCAATGTTTTTCCTTTAAAATCAGCCAGGGTCTTCATGGTTAAATCATTCGCTACCAATTCAAAATCATAAAGTTCTGTTCCTATTGCCTGAAGTGCTCCCAAAGTATTTATGGGATTGCCTTTTAATGTGATGTTTGCCATTCTATAAGTTTTCAGGAAAATTACTCAAAAGGTCTCACTTGGGGAAAATTAAAGATCATTTGGGGAAAATGTTCCTCATCGCTCAACACTACACAATTTTAAAACTCTGATTACCAGTATATTAATCAATGGTGAGGTTTTCGCTCTATTCAAACTAAAAAAATTATGAGTGATTTTCTGTATTTCCTAGCGGTTATTCTTTTTATCGGATGGTTATTGGGTCTATTTGCCTTCAGTGCAGGAGGACTCATCCATATTTTGTTAGTGCTGGCAGTGGTTGCCGTGATTTTCAGGTTAATTGGGGGTAAACGTGTTTAATCGGATCGTTTCCTGGTTTAAGTCGAGATCGAAACGCACCAAAATAGTTTGGATCTCTGTTATTGTTTTGGTCATTGGACTGAGAATTGCCTTGCCACATATGGTGAAGCATTATCTTGAACGCGAACTAAATGACATAGAAGGGTATTCTGCTACCATTGAAGACGTGGACCTACATCTATACCGTGGCGGTGTGGTCGCACAAGGCGTGAAAATTTATTCCACTGAAACCGGTGAAGAGGTGCCTTTATTTTTCACAGACGAAATGGATGTGGCCATTCAGTGGAGTGAAATTTTCAATGGTGCCATTGTTGCCAGGGTGGAATTAAATCAACCCATGCTCAACTTTGTTGTAGGTGTGGAAGAGGCAGACAAAAGCGGAACAGATCATTCAGCTCAAACGGGTGAAAAAACGAACAACTTTGAAAATGTTGAGAACGTGAGTTGGCAGGAAGAATTAAAGTCGTTATTACCAATTACAGTGAACAAATTGATCATTAAAGATGGTGAAATTCACTACAAAGACTTAAGCTATGGAGCTCCTATTGACGTGTATTTGAGTGACTTGAACGGATCATTTGACAACCTTACTAATACGGCTGATAAAAAAGAAGATATGTACAGTACTGGTAGTCTCACGGGAAAAGCCATGGGGCACGCCTATATCCAGTCAGATTTAAAATTTAATCCTTTAGATGAAAGTGGTTCTTTTGATCTGGATCTTTCTTTAGAAAAACTAAACATTACTCAATTAAACGATTTCACCAGAGCCTATGCAAAACTAGATGTTGAATCAGGGGAATTTAACATGTACACTGAAATTGCAGCTGATAACGGTCAGGTTAAAGGATATGTGAAGCCCATTACTAAAAACATGAAAGTGTTGAGCATTAAAAATGATTATAAAGAAGGCTTTGTGAATATGCTTTGGCAAGGGTTTGTTGGTGTTTCTGGAAAGCTTTTTACCAATATCAAGAAAAACCAATTGGCCACAAAAGTTGAATTTTCGGGCAAGGAAGAGACCCTTAACTTCAAAGTCATCAAATCGTTTGGTTACCTGTTATCCAACGTATTTATAAAAGCACTGGATAAAAAGGTAGATGGCACCATTCAACTTGAAGATGCCACCTAGACTTTTTAATTTATAGCGTTCCTCTGTTCTCTTGTTCTCTTTCTATTGCTTCAAACAAAGCTTTAAAGTTGCCTTTTCCGAAAGATTGGGCGCCTTTTCTCTGGATAATCTCGAAAAACATGGTTGGTCGGTCTACCACAGGTTTGGTAAACAACTGTAGCAAATAGCCTTCATCATCCCGGTCAATTAAAATCCCATGTTTCTTGAGAATTTCCACGTCCTCATCAATCTCTCCCACTCTCTCCAACAAGTCATCATAATAATTATCAGGAACATACAGGAATTCCACACCACGGTCTCTCATGGCTGATACCGTCTTCACAATATCATCCGTTGCGACGGCAATATGCTGTACCCCAGGACCATTGTAAAAATCAATGTACTCTTCAATTTGAGATTTCTTTTTGCCTTCTGCCGGTTCATTAATGGGAAATTTAATTCTTCCGTTTCCGTTCGACATCACTTTACTCATTAAAGCCGTATATTCCGTTGATATGTCATTATCATCGAAAGATATGATTTGAGCAAAGCCCATCACCTTGGCGTAAAATTCACACCAGGTATTCATCTCGTTCCAATCCACATTACCCACCATATGGTCGATAAATTTCAAGCCCACTGGCTCTGGATTATAGTGAGATTCCCATTTTTTATAGCCTGGTAAGAACACACCGTTATAAGCTTTCCTCTCTACAAAAATGTGTACTGTTTCTCCGTAAGTATGAATCCCCGAACGTACTACTTTGCCATGTTCATCTTCTTCAACCCTTGGTTCGAAAAACGGTTTAGCGCCTCTTTTTGTCGTTTCTTCGAAGGCTTTAGTCGCATCTTCCACCCACAGGGCCACAACTTTTACACCATCACCGTGCTTGTCAATGTGTTCATTGATTTCACCACCTTCAACCAAAGAAGTGGTCAATACCAATCTAATTTTGTCTTGCTTAAGCACGTAAGACACCTTGTCCTGAACACCGGTTTCCAAACCAGCATAGGCCTCCGACTGAAAACCAAAGGCTGTTTTATAGAAATGTGCAGATTGCTTGGCATTACCTACATATAATTCTACGTAATCCGTTCCTAAGAGTGGTAAGAAATCTTCTGCCTCATCGAACAATTTTTCCAATGAGTACTCTGTGTTCTGTAGATCTTTTAAATTTTTTATTTCTGTTGACATAATTCTAATTTTTTGATTGAGTTGACCTCAAGTTATTAATGTTCTAACCAGGATTTGTGATAATCTCCGGCATCTAAATCAAGGGCGGCCTTGGTGACTTTAAGTGGCTTGAATGTGTCCACCATCACAGCCAATTCTGCGGTTTCTTTTTTACCCAAACTTCTTTCCATTGCCCCTGGGTGAGGCCCATGCGGAATACCAGCCGGGTGCAGAGTAATCATTCCCTTTTCAATGTTGTTTCTACTCATGAAATCACCATCCACATAATACAACACCTCATCCGAATCAATATTACTGTGATTGTATGGAGCTGGGACTGCTTCAGGGTGGTAATCGTACAACCTTGGGCAGAAAGAACACACTACAAATCCAGCAGCTTCAAAGGTCTGATGTACGGGTGGTGGTTGATGCACACGCCCTGTGATTGGTTCAAAATCATGAATAGAAAAGGCGTAAGGATAGTTGTAACCATCCCAACCAACCACATCAAAAGGATGTGACGCGTAGACATATTGATGGATCATCCCTTCCTTCTTCACTTTCATCATGAATTCTCCTAATTCATCGTGGCTCTCCAAATTCTCCGGACGTCTTAAGTCCCGCTCACAAAAAGGAGAATGTTCCAACAACTGTCCAAACCAGTTTCTGTAGCGTTTAGGAGTATACATAGGACTGGTCGACTCCACAATAAACAAGCGGTTGTCTTCGGTGTCAAACTCAATCTGATAGATCATCCCTCTTGGAATCATCAAATAATCGCCATACTCAAATTTGAGGTTTCCCACCAGGGTTCTCAATGTTCCAGAACCTTCATGAATAAAAATGAGCTCATCACAGTCAGCATTCTTATAGAAATAATCCGTCATGGATTTTTTGGGAGCAGATAATTGAATTTCACAATCACTATTTACCAAAACAGCCACACGAGATTCTAAAAAATCGTCTGTTGGTTTGGCTTGAAATCCTCTTAGTGCATAGGACTTCATATTCTTGTTAACGGCAATCTCCGGTTCAACACTGTACGATTCAAGAATGTCCTTAACCATGGTTGGTCGGTGATGGTGGTATAATAATGACGACATGCCGTCGAAACCCACCGTGCCAAACAACTGCTCATAGTAAAAGCTACCATCAGGTTTCTTGAAAGTAGTGTGTCTTTTATGCGGAATCTTACCGAGTTTATGATAAAATGGCATAATAATATTCGTTAAATATGTGACTAACTAGATTAATTGGCTTTCAGAACAGGCCTCACTCAGGATCGCGTTTCAACCAGTCTTTGCGATCGGTCAGATAACAATATTGAATCCAGTCATACATCTGCTAACAAATATAAATAATCTTAGCTTGTTTTGCCATTTACTTATATTTATCTTTTTTTGAAGTTTAAGGGGAAATCATGAAGAAAATTCTGGTAATAGGAGCAAGCGGGCAAATTGGATCTGAATTAACCGGTCAGCTAAGAGCACGTTTTGGAGAGGCCAATGTCATTGCTTCAGACATTCGTCCAATTGAAAATGATGCGAACAGCGAGACTCTGGATGTTCTGGACGGTGATGCTGTGAAAACCATTTGTGAAAAGCATGCCATTTCAGACGTTTACTTATTGGCTGCTTTACTGTCTGCTACTGCGGAGAAAAACCCGGAATTTGCATGGAAACTCAATATGGATGGCTTGTTCAATGTTCTGAATCTGGCAAAAGACGGACTCATAAAAAAGGTCTTTTGGCCCAGTTCGATCGCCGTGTTTGGCCCTGGCACACCCAGAGACAGGACACCCCAAAACACTATTATGGACCCTAACACTGTCTATGGCATCAGTAAACAAGCCGGAGAGCGTTGGTGCGAATACTACCATCAAAAATTTGGGATAGATGTGAGAAGCATCCGTTATCCCGGACTAATCAGTTACTCAACACCTCCCGGAGGGGGAACTACTGATTATGCCATTGAGATTTTTCATGAAGCAAATAAAACTGGTCGGTACTCTTGCTTCTTAAGTGAGAACACGCGCCTACCTATGTTATATATGGATGATGCCGTAAGGGCGACCATAGACATTATGGAAGCACCAGCTGATTCGATTAAGGTGCGGTCTTCATACAATTTAGGCGGCTTAGATTTTACCCCGAAAGA
Organism: Bacteroidia bacterium; assembly: GCA_030433115.1. GTDB lineage: Bacteria > Bacteroidota > Bacteroidia > Flavobacteriales_D > JAUILH01 > JAUILH01. The sequence goes on from JAUILH010000003.1 coordinate 71,031, forward strand.
ATTAAGTGAAGCCATCAAAAAACACAAACCAGACTTTGAAATCCAATATTCACCTGATTTTAGGCAAAAAATTGCCGATTCCTGGCCAGCTTCAATTGATGATTCTGAAGCTCAAACTGATTGGGGGTGGAAACCAGAAGTCTCTCTGGATCAAATGGTTAATATCATGTTAACTAATTGTTGATAATTTGGCACAACCTTTGAAATGGTATGCACGTATAATAAATCAACAGTTTCATTGATCTGAATAAAAACAAATGTTTGTCTTCGTTTTTTATTGATTAATCGAAAACTGTTTGGGAAAAACTTATAAATTCGTAACTTGTGTGTTGCGTGCTATTTAAAGCTACTTGTGATATGAAAGTATTGAAACTATTACCTACTCTGGCTCTAGCCTTCCTATGGCAGACGACTTATGCCAACAATGTGAGCATTTCTGAGGATGATTCTCAAGATCAAAAGAACCAAACCGACCAAGCAGGGAAAAAGCAAGGTCATTGGGTATACTACGGTAAAGACAAACCAAAAGCTGGTTATTCCGCTACCGATAAGATCGAAGAAGGCCCATATAAAGACAACAGAAAGCATGGCATGTGGAAGTTCTACTATCCAGCGAACAGGTTGAAGAGCGAGATCGAATACAAGTACAACAGACCAAACGGTAAATACACAAAATATCACAACACAACATCAGGAGAACCTAAAGTAGCTGAAGCTGGTACATGGAAAGGCAACAAGTACGTTGGATCTTACATTAAAAAGAACGAAAAGGGCATTGTTATTCAGGAAAAGACTTTTAACTCTGCCGGAAAAACAGAAGGTAAAGTAATTTACCGAGCTGATGATGGGACACCTGAGTTGGAATATGAGTCTAAGAATGGCGTTGAGTCCGGTAAGCTAGTTCGTTACTATCCTAATGGAGATGTGATGGAAGAAATGGTGATGAACGAAGGTAAAGTGAAACCAGGCACTAAGGTTGAAAAGAAAAGAGTGAATCCTCCTAAAAAGGCCAAAGATACTGGTGGAGCTGTCACTCAAGTTGTTGACCCGAACAAACAAAATGAAGGTGCTAACAAAGGTAAATTGCACAAAGTATTCACCAAAATCTACAATAAGAATGGTGACCTTGAACAAGATGGTTACTTTGAAAATGGTAGATTGATGGATGGTAAGTGGTACAAGTATGATAAGAACAACTTACTCTACAAAATTGAAATTTATAAGAAAGGAAAATACTTTGGCGACGGCGTATTGGAATTCTAAAAATCAAAATATTTGAGAAAAACGCCTTCACAAAATGGAGGCGTTTTTTTGTGGCCAAAACACCATGAAAGTCTTACCAATTCTATTTATTGTCTGCATCACCCTGAACTCATTTTCGCAGAAAATAGACAATACAGTGAGTTATCGAGACCTCTGTCATGACCGCAGCTTTAGAATTAGTTATGACAATGATTTTTTCACGGCGACCGATCGAAACTATACACAAGGCTATAGCTTCATGCTAATGCTACCGGCCCTATCTAAAAATCCCATCAACCATATTTTCTTACAACCCAAGAATATGGCGCTGAGGTTTGGGATTGGTCTTGAGAATATTGGATTTACGCCAAGAGACATTGAAAGTACGGCCATTCAGTTTGGAGACAGGCCTTATGCGGCGGCGGCCATGATCAAAAGTTTTTCAATCGCTACGGATACCCTTAAACGATT